>JBNKYJ010000073.1:0-11091 GCA_050300835.1 Sedimenticolaceae bacterium | reverse complement strand
GGCAAGCCGCACCCTACGGCTTAATCACGGGTAGGGTGCGGCTTGCCGCACCGAAACATCGATTCAGTAAGCATCGATCGCCCCTGAGCCAGATCGGCCCACGGGGGTTGTCATCGTCACGTAACAAAGCTTCGGTTTAATGGCGCCAAACCTGAGCTTAGTGGATGCTGAGATGACCATTCCGAGAATTCTTGCGGTGGATGACGAGCCGGCTGTCGGCGAGATGCTGCGCTTCATTCTGGAAAACGAGGGCTTTCAGGCCGACTTCGCGGAAGATGCCGCCCAGGCATTGAGTCAGATCCGCAAATCGCGCCCCGACCTGATCCTGCTCGACTGGATGCTGCCCGGCATGAGCGGCATCGAGCTGGCGGGACGCCTCAAGGGCGACAGCGAGACCGAGGCGATCCCCATCATCATGCTCACCGCCAAGGGCGAGGAGAACGACAAGGTGCGCGGCCTCGACGTGGGCGCCGAGGACTATGTCACCAAACCCTTCTCCGCCCGCGAGCTGCTGGCCCGAATCCGGACCATCCTGCGCCGGGTCTCCCCCCTGCTGGCCGGCAGCTCGCTGGAGTGCAACGGCCTGGTGCTGGATCCGGTGAGCCACCGGGTGACCGCCGATCAGCAGACGGTGGAGCTGGGTCCCACCGAGTTCCGACTGCTGCACTTCTTCATGAGTCACCGGGAGCGGGTGTTTTCCCGCAGCCAGCTGCTGGACCGGGTATGGGGCACCAACGTCTACATCGAGGAGCGTACGGTCGACGTGCATATCCGGCGTCTGCGCAAGGCCCTGGAGCCGAGCGGCAAACAGCTGGTGCTGCAGACGGTGCGCGGTGCCGGCTATCGCTTTTCGGCCAAGCCGTAGCCGACGCCGTCGTTTTGTAACAGAACTGTCATCTTTTCCTCATCGAGTGTTCATCTTTGGAACCTATCCTCTGCACACCCGAAACTTAACTGTCTGTCATCTGACTAGAACTACACGTCTCTGAAGGAGAGTATCATTATGAAAAAGCTGATCTCAGCAGCGGTCGCCCTCTCGCTGACCGGTTTTGCAGGAATGGCTGCCGCCCGCGATTACATCAGCATCGTGGGTTCCTCCACCGTCTACCCCTTCGCCACCGTGGTGGCCGAGCAGTTCGGCAAGACCACCCAGTTCAAGACCCCCAAGATCGAGTCCACCGGTTCCGGTGGCGGTCTCAAGCTGTTCTGCGCCGGTGTGGGCGTCGAGCATCCCGACATCACCAACGCCTCGCGTCGCATCAAGACCTCCGAGGTCGAGCGGTGTGACAAAAACGGCGTGAAGGACATCGTCGAAGTCAAGGTCGGCTACGACGGCATCGCCCTGGCCAACTCCAAGCAGGCGCCCCAGTTCAAGGTGACCCGCAAGGACCTGTTCCTGGCCCTGGCCAAGCAGGTGCCGGATCCGAAGGATCCCGAGAGCGGCAAGCTGGTCGACAATCCCTATACCACCTGGAAGCAGGTGAACCCGGAGCTGCCTGACATGACCATCGAGGTGCTGGGTCCGCCTCCGACGTCCGGTACCCGCGACGCCTTCGCCGAGCTGGCGATGGAAGGCGGCTGCAAGAAGATCGACTGGATCAAGGCCATGAAGAAGAAGGACAAGAAGATGTACAAGTCGATCTGCCACACCGTGCGTGAGGACGGCAAATACATCGAGGCCGGCGAGAACGACAACCTGATCGTGCAGAAGCTGGAAGCCAACCCGAACGCGCTGGGCATCTTCGGTTTCAGCTTCCTGGACCAGAACTCCGACAAGGTGCAGGGTTCCCTGATCGACGGCGAGGCGCCGACCTTCGAGAAGATCGCCGATGGCAGCTATCCGGTCTCCCGTCCGCTATTCTTCTACGTGAAGAAAGCCCACGTGGGCAAGATCCCCGGCATCGAGGCCTATCTGGCCGAGTTCACCAGCGAGAAGGCCTGGGGTGACGAGGGTTACCTGGCAGACAAGGGCCTGATCCCGATGCCTGCCGAAGAGCGCAAGGCCTTCAAGACCGACGTGGAGTCGATGAAGTCCCTGAAGCTCTAAGTCGCAGGTTGCTAGCTGCGGGAAGCGGCTGCTTGGCGCTGGGCAACCACGCTGGCAGCCGCTTTTTTGCCTGGAAGTCGTCATGCACACATCGACACTGATCGTCCTGCTCCTGGGCCTGATGGGCCTGGCCTACTACCTGGGCAGAAAGCGCTCGCTGCGTCTGGTCTCCGGGCGGGTCAGGGATCTCCATTCCCTGCCCTCCTACTACGGGCTGCAGACCGCACTCTGGTGCGGTATTCCCGCCCTGCTTCTGATCGCCCTCTGGGTCTCCTTCGAAGGCTCGGTGGTGACCGGCCTGGTGGTCGATACACTGCCGCAGGAGGTTCAGAGCCTGCCGCCCGAGCGCCTCAACCTGGTGCTCAACGATATCCGGAACCTGGCCACCGGCAACATCGTCTCCGGTACGGTGGATGCCGAGATGCGGCAGGCTGCCGACCACTATGCCGGCCTGGAGGCGATCAGCCGCATGGCCATGTTCGTCGCCGCCCTGTCGCTGTCGATTCTGGCCGGACTGCTCGCCCAGCGCTCGATCAGCCGCCATCAGCGTGCGCGTAACCGGGTGGAGAAGGTGGTCAACTTCTTTCTCCTCTCCAGCTCGACGCTGGCGATCTTCACCACCATCGGCATCGTGCTCTCGGTGCTGTTCGAATCGATCCGGTTCTTTCAACAGATTCCGGTGACCGAGTTTCTCTTCGGCCTGGAGTGGTCGCCGCAGACCGCGATCCGGGCCGACCAGGTGGGGTCCTCCGGTGTCTTCGGCGCCATCCCCCTGTTTGCCGGTACCTTTCTCATCACCCTCATCGCCATGTTGGTGGCGGTGCCGGTGGGACTGCTGTCGGCGATCTACATGGCGGAATACGCCAGCAAGCACTTCCGCACCCTGGCCAAGCCGGTGCTGGAGATCCTGGCCGGTATTCCCACCGTGGTCTACGGCTTCTTCGCCGCCCTCACCGTGGCGCCCTTCTTTCGCGACAGCGGCGCCGCACTGGGGCTGGATGTCTCCTCCGAATCGGCGCTGGCGGCCGGCGTGGTCATGGGCATCATGATCATCCCCTTCGTCTCCTCGCTCTCGGACGATGTCATCAACGCCGTGCCGCAGTCCCTGCGTGACGGCTCCTACGGACTCGGCGCCACCCGCTCCGAGACCATCCGCCAGGTGATCATCCCGGCGGCCCTGCCCGGTATCGTCGGTGGCGTGCTGCTGGCGGTCTCGCGCGCCATCGGCGAGACCATGATCGTGGTCATGGCGGCGGGTCTGTCGGCCAATCTCACCGCCAACCCGCTGGAGGCGGTGACCACGGTGACGGTGCAGATCGTCACCCTGCTGGTGGGTGATCAGGAGTTCGACAGCGCCAAGACCCTGGCCGCCTTCGCCCTGGCCCTGGTGCTCTTCATCATCACCCTGGCCCTCAACATGATCGCACTGCATATCGTGCGCAAGTACCGTGAACAGTATGAATAGCCAGCCGGAACAACAACACGAACGGACCATGCAGCGGGTCGAGAAGGGGCTCGCCAGGCGCTATCGGCGTGAACGCAACTTCAAACTGCTCGGCCTGGGTGCCATCCTGATCGGGTTGCTGTTCGTCTCCTTTCTCTTCGTCAGCATCGTCTCGAAGGGGTATACCGCCTTTGAGCAGACCTATATCGAACTGGAAGTGAATTTCGATCCGGAGAAGATCGCGCCGGTCGGTGAGACCGATCCGCAGGTGATCGCCAAGGGGGACTTCGGCGGTATCGTCAAGGCGGCCCTGCGTGAGGAGTTCCCCTCGGTGACCAACAGGCGCGAGAAGAAGGTGCTCTACGGCCTGGTGAGTACTGGCGCGTCCTTTCAGCTGCTCGACATGGTGCAGCAGGATCCGTCCCTGATCGGCACCGCCCAGTCGGTGTGGCTGGTGGCCGACGATGATGTGGACATGCTCATCAAGGGTCATATCGATCTCAATCAGCCGGAGAGTGATCGCCGCATCAAGGACAACCAGCTGGGTTGGATCCAGCAGCTGCAGGAGCAGGGGCGTATCGAGAAGCGGTTCAACACCGTCTTCTTCACCGCCGGCGACTCACGCGAACCGGAACTCTCGGGCATCAAGGGGGCGGTCTTCGGCTCCATCTTCACCCTGCTGATCACGCTGGCGATCGCCTTCCCGGTGGGCGTGGCGGCGGCGGTCTACCTGGAGGAGTTCGCACCCAAGAACCGCTGGACCGATCTCATCGAGGTCAACATCAACAATCTGGCGGCGGTGCCCTCGATCGTCTTCGGTCTGCTCGGCCTGGCGGTCTTCATCAACTTCTTCGGTCTGCCCCGCTCGGTGCCCATGGTGGGCGGTCTGGTACTGGCGCTGATGACGCTGCCGACCATCATCATCGCCAGTCGCGCGGCGCTGAAATCGGTGCCGCCGTCGATCCGCGAGGCGGCGCTCGGCATCGGCGCCTCGCCGATGCAGACCATCACCCACCATGTGCTGCCGCTGGCGCTTCCCGGCATGTTGACCGGCACCATCATCGGTATGGCTCAGGCACTGGGTGAGACCGCACCCCTGCTGATGATCGGCATGGTTGCCTTCATCGTCGACATTCCGGGCGGCCCGATGGACCCGTCAACGGTGCTGCCGGTGCAGATCTATCTCTGGGCCGACAGCCCCGAGCGCGCATTCGTCGAGCGGACATCCGCGGCGATCATGGTATTGCTGGCCTTCCTGATCGGCATGAACCTGCTGGCGGTCTGGCTGAGAAAGAAATTTGAGCGGCGCTGGTAAAGGTGGCGCAAGCGAGGTACAAGATGGAACAGGTGGTGAATCGCAACGGCACGGTAGCCGGCAAGTATGAAAAAGGGGCATTGACCGAGGTCGATATGCAAACAGTGAACGAGACACAGGCCGGCGGCACCGTGGGCGAGATCTATGTGGACAACCCCCGCATGACCTGCCGCAACGTGAATGTCTTCTACGGCGAGAAACAGGCGATCTTCGATGTCAGCCTCGACATCGGCAACAACCAGGTGATCTCCATGATCGGTCCATCCGGCTGCGGCAAGTCGACCTTCCTGCGCTGTCTCAACCGCATGAACGACACCATCGACATCTGCCGGGTCAGCGGCCAGATCAAGAAGGACGGCCAGGACATCTACGACGGCAGTCTCGATGTGGTGCCTCTGCGGGCCAGTGTCGGCATGGTGTTCCAGAAGCCCAACCCCTTTCCCAAGTCGATCTACGACAACATCGCCTATGGCCCGAGGATTCATGGTCTCAACGACGACAAGCAGCATCTCGACGAGATCGTCGAGACTTCGCTGGTGAAGGCGGGGTTGTGGGAAGAGGTCAAGGATCGTCTGGACCAGCCCGGCACCGGTCTGTCGGGCGGCCAGCAGCAGCGCCTCTGTATCGCCCGCGCCATCGCCGTGAGCCCGGAGGTGATCTTGATGGACGAGCCCTGTTCGGCGCTCGACCCCATCGCCACCGCCAAGATCGAAGAGCTGATCGACGATCTGCGGAAGCACTACACCATCGCCATCGTCACCCACTCGATGCAGCAGGCGGCCCGCGTCAGTCAGCGCACGGCCTATTTCCACCTGGGCAAGCTGATCGAGGTGGGCGAGACCGACCAGATCTTCACCGCACCCCGTCACAGGTTGACGGAAGACTACATTACAGGCCGCTTCGGCTGATGGACCACAAAGTATGAAAGAGATGATCAGCGGACATACCGTACAGGCCTACAACGAAGAGCTGAAGACCATCAACCGGCTGGTGCTCGAACTGGGGGAGTTGGGTCTCGATCAGCTGCGCCGGGCGGTACAGACCCTCAAGGACGAAGACACCAAGGCGGCGGGCCAGGTCATCGACCGGGATCAGAAGCTCAATGACATCGACGTCCGCGCCGATGAAGAGATCATCCGTCTGATCGCCAAGCGCCAGCCGGTGGCCAAGGATCTGCGCGATGTGCTGACGGTGCAGAAGACCGTTTCCGACCTCGAGCGGGTCGGCGACGAGGCGCGCAAGATCGCCAACCTCACCATCCACTTCTTCGACAACGGCAAGAATCCCCCGGGCAAGGAGATCCTGCGGGATATCTACGACATGGCCGAATTCGTCGACAAGATGCTGCAGGTCAGCCTGGAGGCCTTTTCCGAGCTGGACCTGAACAAGGCGGTGGAGGTGATCCGCACCGACGAACAGCTCTACGAGGAGTTCCGGTCCGCCCTGCGCCGGCTCTCCACCTTCGTCATGGAGGATTCCCGCAGTGTGGGTCACATGGTCGACATCGTGCTCGCCCTGCGTGCCCTGGAGCGCATCGGCGGCCATGCCAAGAACATCGGCGGCTATGTGATCTTCCTGGTCACCGGCAAGGACGTGCGCCACGAGGATCTCAACATCATCGCCGCGGAGATCGCCGATCTGCTGTGATTGGATCTCGCATCATGGCCCCTGGAATATAACGCAAAGCGCGCAAAGTAACGCCAAGACCGCAAAGAAAGGTAGCCCGGATGCAATGAAGTGGAATCCGGGGGTATCGATACGCCGAGCCCCCTGGATTGCGCTTCGCTCCATCCAGGCTACAGGACTGAGCCACAGGGTTTGATCACCCATGAAATACTTTGCGCTCTTGGCGTTACTTTGCGCGCTTTGCGTTATATAGATCCGTAACGGCGCTATCTGAGTCGCTATTCAAAGCATCTCCATCGGATCCACATCCACCGACCAGCGTACTCGGCGTGCCTCGGGCAGCTCTGACAGCCGAGCCACCCAGAGCGACAGCCAGCGGTGCAGCGCCTGGCGCTGCATGGCCTGAATCAGCAGATGGGCCCGGATACGTCCGGCGCGCCGCTCCATCGGCGCCGGCACCGGTCCCCAGAATTCGATCTCCCGTGAACCGGGCAGTGACCGGCCCAGCGTGGCGGCCGCCTCTAGGAATGCCAGCGGGTCGTTGGCCTGAGTCGACTCCGCCCGGACCAGCACCTGATGCGAGAAAGGCGGCAGGGCGGCCAGCCGCCGTTCGGCCATCGCCTCCTCGGCAAAGGCGTCGTAGCCCTGCCGGCTGAGCAGCTGCATCAGAGGGTGGTCGGGGTGGCGGGTCTGGATCAGTACCCGGCCGGGCCGTTCCGCCCGCCCGGCGCGGCCCGCCACCTGCAGGATCAGCTGGGCCATGCGCTCCGGGGCGCGGTAGTCGGCGCCGAAGAGCCCCTGATCGACGTCCAGGATGCCGACCAAGGTGACGTGGGGAAAGTGGTGTCCCTTGGCCAGCATCTGGGTCCCCAGCAACAGGGGGTACTCCCCGTTGCGGATGCGCTGGAGCAAGGTCTCCAGACTCCCCTTGCGACTGGTGGAGTCGCGGTCGATGCGTACCAGCGGGGTGTCGGGAAAACGCTCCGCGAGCCGTGCCTCGAGCTGTTCCGTGCCCTGTCCCACGGCGCGCAGGTCGGCGCTGCCGCAGCTTGGACACTGGCTCGGCACCCGGCGCTGGTGGCCGCAATGGTGACACCAGAGCAACTGCTGCTTGCGGTGGTGGGTCATGCGGGCGTCGCAGCGTGGGCAGTCGGTGAGCCAGCCGCAGGCGTGACAGGTGAGCATGGGGGCGTAGCCGCGCCGGTTGAGAAACAGCATCACCTGGCCCCGGTCGGCCAGCGTGGCCTCGATCTCGCGCAGCAGGAAAGGCGACATCCCGGCGTCGAGCTGAGCGGAACGGATGTCGATCAGCTGCAGCGCGGGCAGGCTGGCCCGGGTGGCGCGCTGCGGCAGTTCGAGACGCAGATAGCGGTCCTCGTCCGCATTACGCAGGGATTCCAGCGAGGGCGTGGCGGAGCCGAGCACCACCGGGCAAGCGGTCTGCTGCGCCCTGACGATCGCCAGGTCCCGCGCCGAGTAGCGAAATCCCTCCTGCTGCTTGAAGGAGAGATCGTGCTCCTCGTCGACGGTGATCAGGCCCAGTCTGGGCATGGGCGTGAAGATGGCGGAACGGGTGCCGACCAGTACGCCCCGTTCGCCACGGCGCAGGGCATGCCAGACCCGTTCCCGCTCACCATCGGCGAGACCTGAGTGAAGCAGGGCGACACGATCGCCGAGGTGGCGGCGAAATCTTTCCATCAGCTGAGGTGTCAGTCCGATCTCGGGCACCAGCACCAGGGCCTGGCGACCCTGTTCGATCACCGTTTCGATGAGGCGCAGATAGACCTCGGTCTTGCCGCTGCCGGTGACCCCGTGGAGCAGAAAGGGCTGGAATCGGTCCAGGTGTTGCTGAACCCGGTCGACCGCCTCCTGCTGTGCCGCGTTGAGCTGATGTCGTGGCGGTGCGGAGCTGGGCATGGCTGACGCCGTCGGTACCAGTCGGCATACCTCGATCAGGTCCCTTTCGAGCAGGGTCTTGAGGACACTGTCGGAGGCGTGGCACTGCGCCATCAGGTCGGATTTCGGCAACCCCGTGGAATGTTCCGACAGCAGGAGGAGTACCGCCCGCTGTTTCGGGGCCCGCTGCAGGGTCGTGAGGTCCAGACTGCGGCCAGCCGTCGTCAGGCGCAGGCCTTCGGGGCGTGGCAGGGTCATCGGGCGGGACTTGCGCAGGTTGACCGGCAGGGCCTGAAAGATCACCTCTCCCAGTGGATGCTGGTAGTAGTCGGCCGCCCAGCGCAGCAGGCGCAGGTCGGCCGCTGTCAGCAGCGGGTCCGGATCGAGCTGTCGGCTCGCCCTTTTCAAGCGCTCTCGCGGTAGCTCGCTATGCGCTGCGATCTCCACCAGCACACCGGTCCTTCCGCCGCGTCCGAAGGGTACCTGATAGCGCGTGCCGACCTGCGGCAGGACGCCCTGTCCGACGGGTGGCAGGTAGTCGAAGAGGGTGCGCAGAGGTCCCGGCAGGGCGATACGTAGAATGGACTCGGTGTGCATGGCGCGACTGTATCATGGCTGCAAATGATTGGTGGTCATACAACGCTAAAGGGGTTCGATTCAGCATCACCCTGTTTTCCACAATTGCTGTGGATAACTTTGTGTAAAGATTCTGTGTGGTGGCTGAAATTCCTTGTGATTCAGTCGATTTTGCGATCCTGTCCATTTTTTACTACGTAGGTATAAAGTCATTGGAATACAGTTAGATACAGAATATTAACGGATGCTGATCCAGTGTCGGACCGAAAATTACTTATGTTGTATTGCAGCATTGTTATGGTGTGCATAATTGCTTCCGATAGCGGTAAGTGGACACTCACAAACGGTAATCGGCATGGGTGGCGAGTGAGCTGAATCCGGTGTTGCTTGAAAGCGACAGATTATCGGTCGCGGCCGACACCTGATAGTCTTTCAGGGAGAGGAGGGAATAAGGGCATGAACATCTGGCAGATCATTGCGGAGCATATCGCCCAGGAGACCGGCCAGCCGTTCGCTCCGGTGGAGCCCCGGCATGTCGGCGGCGGCTGCATCAACACGGCGGTGCGGCTGGTGGATGGCGAGCGGGCCTACTTCGTCAAGCTCAACCAGGCTTCGCTGTTGGATATGTTCGAGGCCGAGTCCGAAGGGTTGCAGGCGATGGCCGAGACTGGAACCATCCGGGTGCCAAGACCCCTGTGCAGCGGCATGAGCAACGATCAGGCCTATCTGGTCATGGAGTACATCGAGATGGGGCATGCCGGCCGTTCGAGTCGGCAGATCGCAGGCCGTCAGCTGGCGCAGATGCACAGGGCCGGTTGGCAGCACTACGGCTGGCATCGCGACAACACCATCGGCTCCACCCACCAGCCCAACACCCCGAGCGACGATTGGGTCGATTTCTTCCGCCGGCAACGGCTGGGATTTCAGCTGCAGCTGGCATCCAGAAACGGCTACGGCGGCAGCCTGCAGCGCAGGGGGCAGCGGTTGCTCGAGGGATTTCACCATCTGATCGATCATGATCCCTCACCCTCGTTGTTGCACGGTGATCTCTGGGGCGGCAACATCGCCTACGACAGGGAGGGGCAACCGGTGATCTTCGATCCCGCCGTCTATTCCGGAGACCGCGAGGCCGATCTGGCAATGACCGAGCTCTTCGGCGGATTCGGCAACGACTTCTACGATGCCTACCGGGAGGCCTGGCCGCTGGCGCAGGGCTACGCTACCCGCAAGACGCTCTACAACCTCTATCACGTGCTCAATCACCTGAATCTGTTCGGTGGCGGCTACCTGGGGCAGGCGAGTTCGATGATCGACCGGCTGTTGGCGGAGATATGAGTAAGCGGGAGAGTGACGAGATGGAAGGCAATATCTACGAACCGCCAAAGTCCGATATCCGCGTTGCCGAGGGGAAACCCGGGTCGATCGTCAAGGCGGTGGCCCTGGGCGCCCTGGTCGAGGTGGTCGGTTCATTTCTGGTCGGCATCATGATCGGCGTGATCTACGTGGTGCTGCTCAGCAGGCAGGGGATTGCGCTGCAAGAGATCGAGAAGACACTGACACAGATGGACCCCTTCTCCGGCATCGGTCTGGTTGCCCTGGCGCTGGGTTCGCTGGTTTCGGTACTGGCGGGCTACATCTGCGCCAGCATCGCCAACTCGACCGCTTACAAGGCCGCCTACATGCTCGCGGCCATCTCCTGCGCCCTGGCGATCTTTTCAGGCTACGGGTCCTATTCCCAGGGTGTGCTGGTGTTCATGGGCGGACTGTCGGTCGCCTGTGTGCTGGTTGGCGCCTGGTGGCGCATCAGCAGGCAGAAAGCGGTGTGAACCCGTCGCCTTCATGCCCGCATCAGAAGCATAATCTCCTGCTCGAGTAGCCCACGCTGATTCCAGTCTTGCTGGGCTGAAATGGTGCCCTGGCAGAGTCTATTGGCTTAGTATCAACAGGTCCTAGGGTGTCTGGTCAGACAGATCCTGCAGGTCGTGCTCGCTGACGCCGAGGATGGCGAAGATCTGCTTTTGCGCCGTTATCAGGATGTTCTGCTGCTCCTCCTCGTGGGGGATGCTCTTGGCGATGGCCACCGCGCCCACCAGGGCGGCGAGGATCGCCCGCGACTTCTCCGCCACCGTTTCGCTGTCGGCCGCGAAGGGTAGCTTGCCCAGTCTGCTGAGGGCGGTGATACGGGTC
>JBNKYJ010000072.1:0-8050 GCA_050300835.1 Sedimenticolaceae bacterium | reverse complement strand
TCTCCGGGCGATTTGCTTCCAAACGGGAAGTGGTTTAACCTTGCGCCTCCAAAAATCCGGAGAGATGTCCGAGTGGCTGAAGGAGCACGCCTGGAAAGTGTGTATACGTTAATAGCGTATCGAGGGTTCGAATCCCTCTCTCTCCGCCAAATAAAAAGGGGCCCAGTCGGGCCCCTTTTTATTTGGCGGTGGGAGTGGATTTGATTCGAACCCTTCGTTCGACAAGGCGCGCAGCGCCGGCGCCCCGCAGGGGTGAGCCAGCAAAGCTGGCGAATCAATCCCTCCCCTCAGCCGGCACCCAAGCCAAGGAGTCCCTCAGCCCCTTTTTATTTGGCGGTGGGAGCGGACTTGAAGAGAACCCTTCGGTTCGACAAGGCGCGCAGCGCCGCAGGACGCCGGAGCGAAGCGACGGCGCCCCGCAGGGGTGAGCCAGCAAAGCTGGCGAATCAATCCCTCCCATCAGGCGGCACCCAAACGAAGCAGTCCCTCAGCCCCTTTTTATTTGGCGGTGGGGGAGGATTTGAAGAGAACCCTTCGTCTGACAAAAAGCGCATAGAGCGATCGGAGTCGATGACGCCGACTCCACCCTTTGCCCGCCCGGTTTATGCAGGATGGGCAACAGGCCCAAAGTCACTCCAGACGCCACGACTCAATCCAGGTATTTCCGCACCAGCTCCCGCACCGGTACATGGGCTCGCAGCCGGACAAGCAGCAGATAGAGTCCTCCCAGCTTGCGGTGCAAAAACAGAACATCGGGTGGGGGCAGTCGACCGTACTCTCCCTCAAGGCGTATCTTTACCAGTAACCTGCTCATACGGGAGACCAGGTCGGTGGAACCGAATCGATAGCTCGGCTGGCGCAGTGGCTCACTGACGAGACCGAGCAGTGCCATCACCTGGTCCCGGTATTCAGGCGGGTCCTCGGTGCTCAGGTAACCCACTGACCGGGCCGCCTCCGCCATGCCGCTTTCGTCCTGCTCCAGACAGCTGGCGATGAGCTTGCGCAGGCGCTCCCGCCGCTCGATCGAATAACCGCGCACGGCGCCGAAGTCGAGCAGCTGTACCTGCATGGACCCTGGGGCGTAGCGGTAGTTGGAGAAATTGGGATCGGTCTGCACCAGGCCCCATTCAAAGAGCTCGCGTAACGCCAATTCCAACAGATCAGCGGCCACCCGGTCTCTCTCGTCCGCGGAGTGCTGTGCCAGGTCTTCGATCGGCACGCCGTCCAGGTAGTCCATGACCAGTACCTGAGGCGTGGTCAGCGTGGTGACGACACCCGGAATGACAAAACGGTCGTCGCCGCTGATAGCGTCAGCATATCGCTTCATCAGTTCGGCCTCGTGCCGATAGTCGGCCTCCAGGTGGAGTTGCTGTTTTGCCTCTTCCAGCAGGGGGGCGAGATCCAGCGTCGCCGGGAGCTGTCGGAATAGCTTCAGAATACGCCCCAGGTTCTCCACGTCGCTGTCGATGCTTTCGCGGATACCGGGGTACTGGATCTTGATCGCCAGACGCCTGCCGCTCTTCAGCTCGGCTTGGTGCACCTGTCCGATGGAAGCCGCGGCGAGAGGGGTGAAGCTGAAGCGGCGGAACTGCTGTTCCCAGCCCCGGCCCCAGGCTTGGTTCAACACCTGGGCAACCTCTCCCAGCGGCATGGGGTGGGCATCGTCCCTGAGGCGCGCCAGGGCCTCGCTGAGTGGCTCCGGCAACAGCTGACTGCTGTCCATGGAGATCAGCTGGCCGATCTTCATGACGGCACCCCGCATCTCGGACAAGCGTTCGCTCAGGCGATGCGCATTGGCCGGCGTCGACAGCAGGGCGCCGGGACGGGGGCGCTGTCCCTGCAACAGTTGCCGGGCGCCCTCGTTGAGGGCACCCGCCGCCAGTCCACCGGCAAGCCTGCCCAGTCGGCCTAGCCGTTCGAAGCGGGATCGGGGAATGCGGCGTGGGAGCGACATCGGGCCACCTCGCTCACTGGCTGTCCGAGTTCGCCAGCGAAGGCTGGACCGAGCTGCGATTGGAACGGTGCAGCAGATCATCGAGCGCCAGTTCGAGTTCGCTGTAGCGGAACCGGAAGCCCAATTCGGGCAACCGCTTCGAGACCACCCGCTGCCCACCGGTCATGACGTCCGCCGCTTCGCCAAAGACCATCCTGAGCAGGAGCGGTGGCAGCGGAAAGCGGGTCGGGCGGTGAAGGGCCGCTCCCAGGGTCTTGGTGAAAACCAGATTGGTGACCGGCTTGGGTGCGGCGATGTGGAACACCCCCTGCATCGAATGCCGTTTGAGTGCCACCAGGTAGGCATCCACGAGATCGTCGATGTGAACCCAGGAGAAGGCCTGACGGCCATTGCCGATGGGACCGCCCAGCCCCAGTCGAAAGGGGGGCAGCAGCTGTTTCAACAAGCCGCCGTCCGCCCCCAGCACCAGGGCGAAGCGGAAGATCAGGGTGCGAATGCCGAGTGTCTCCGCCTGCCGGGCTGCCGCCTCCCAGTCTACGGCCAGGCGGCCGAGAAAGTCGGTGGCGTTGGGGGCGTGCTCCTCACTGTAGAGGCCGGCATCGTCGAAGGCGCCGATGGCGGAGGTGGAGATGAAGCTATGGGGAGGGTGCTGCAGCCGCGACATCGCCTGAACCAGCAGGCGTGTGGTTTCGATGCGGCTCGAGACCAGGGTGCGCTTGTAGCTGGCGGTCCAGCGGCGGTTGATGGGTGCGCCGGCCAGATTGATGAGCGCCTCGCAGCCGTCGATCCTTTCGGCCAGATGAGCCAGGCCGCGGGCGAAATCGCCACGACTCAACGGTACCACGCTGTGGCCATAGCGCGTGAGCGTGGCGCTCAGATGGGTGCCGATAAAGCCGGAGGCACCAGAGATTGCGATCTTCATGACGGACTCCTTAGGCGGCGATCGACCAGCCGAGTATCAGCAGGCCGGAAACGCTGAGTGAAAGTTGGATACGCAGGCGTCTGAACCAGGCGCTGGCCCGGTACAGCTGCTGATCGACGAGCAACAGCAGCAGGAAACCCGTGGCGAGCAAAAGCAGGCTCGGTGCGACGGGCAGAAACAGGCAGACCCAGGCGTAGAGTGAGGGCCAGACAGAGAACAGGACCAGTCCCGCGCGGTTGAGCTGCAGGGCACGCCCCCAGTGGATGGCGCCGACGAAGGCGAGGATGATCGCGGCATAGTTGCGCAGCCCCTCGACCACCCAGGGCTCGTTGATACCGATAGCGAGCAGCAGGGTGGCGCCCAGGAAGGGCAGCAACCCCAGCCAGCCCAGCCACTGGGCCTGTCGATGCAGTGGTGACGGGCCTTCCATCACAGCGCCTCTTCGATCGCTTCGACGAGGGTGCGGCTGTGGGGCGAGACCTGGCTGCCGAAGCTCCCAGCCAAACGACCTTCACGGTCTATCAGGTACTTGTGGAAGTTCCAGGCCGGCGCCTGGCCCGATGCCTCGGTCAGGGCCTTGTAGAGTGGGGCGGTGTCATCGCCTTTGACCCGGGTCTTTGCGTACATGGGGAACTGCACCCCGTAGGTGAGGCGACAGAACTGTTTGATCTTGCCCTCGCTGCCGGGCTCCTGGTTGCCGAAGTCGTTGGAGGGGAAGCCGAGCACCACCAGGCCCTGTTCCCGGTAGCTGGCGTATAGTCGCTCCAGGTCGTCGTACTGGTCGGTATAGGCACAGCGGCTGGCGGTGTTCACCACCAGCATCACCCGCCCGCGGTAGGTCTCGCACAAGGCGTCCTGCCGATCGCTGTCGAGCTGGCGCAACACGTACTCATTGCCGCCGCCGCAGATGAGTGGCCGCGCCTGGGTTTCACCATCGCCGCTCAGGGCAGTCAGCGGCAGGCTCAGCGCCATCAAGCCGGCCGTGAAAGCGAGGATTCTGAAGGATGCGGACATACTCAAGCCCTCTTTGATATGGCGGCCGGTCGGCAGTACGACCGGCCGTTCAGACCCTAGCCCTCGTCGATGCCTTCAGTGATCGGGTTGTGAATGATCTGGTGCAGCCGGCTGTCCGGCACCAGCGAGTGCAGCACGTTGGGATCCTGTCGTTCGATCTCACTGATCAGCTGATCACAACGGCGTTCGGTCTCGAGAATCTGACGTTCGTAGCCTGACATGGCTGTTCTCCTCTGTAGTGTACAAATCGTGGGCCGCATGGGCGCCAGTGACCCTTAGTTTAGCCAAATCAGGATAAATGTCTAGTACAAAAACTTGAAAAAGTCAGAATACTGGTTATTATTGACATTATTGTACTATACATTATGAGGCTCGTTCACAATGAATATTGCCGTCATCGGCAGCGGGATCAGCGGTCTCTCGGCCGCCTGGCTGTTGCATCGCAAGCACAAGGTGGTCCTCTACGAAGCGGCCGACTACCTGGGTGGCCACACCCACACGGTGGATGTCGAGGTGGAGGGGGTCCGGCACCCGGTGGACACAGGCTTTCTGGTCTACAACGACCTCACCTATCCCAACCTGCGGCAGCTCTTCGACCACCTGGGGGTGGCGACCCACGAGACGGAGATGTCTTTCAGCGTCAGCCTGCCCGAGCGCGACCTGGAGTGGGCCGGGGCCAACCTGGGGACCCTCTTTGCCCAGAAGCGCAATCTGGTCCGGCTCCACTACTGGCGCATGCTGCAGGAGATAGTCCATTTCAACCAGCGGGCCGAGAGGATGCTCGACTGGTCAGTGCAGCGGCGGGTGACACTGGGGCATCTGCTCGATCGGCATGGGTACTCCGAGTGGTTTCGCAGCGGTTACCTCCTGCCCATGGCGGCGGCCATCTGGTCCTCGACACCGGATGAGATACTCGATTTCCCCGCCGCCACCTTCCTGCGCTTCTGTATCAACCACCGTCTGCTGCAGCTTGCCGACCGCCCGAAATGGCGCAGCCTGGTCGGTGGCGGTCGGGAATATGTGCAGCGTCTGGCGGCGCCGCTGGAGGTGCGCTGCGGTCAGCCGGTGACTGCTGTGGTGCGCAGCTCGCAGGGGGTGGTGGTGCAGACGCCTGCCGCGAACGAGCACTACGACGGCGTGATCTTCGCCACCCACCCACCCGACACCCTGCGCCTGCTGGTGGACGCCAGCGAGCGGGAGCGGCGGTTGCTGGGGGCCTTCGGCTATCAGCCCAATACGGCGGTGCTGCATCTGGACCGCCGGTTCCTGCCACGGCGCGAGAGCCTCTGGTCGGCCTGGAACTACCGTTCAACGGGGGAGGCCAGCCAATCGGTCTGCGTCACCTATCTGCTCAACCGGCTGCAAAAGCTCCCCTTCGAGACGCCGGTGATGGTGACCCTCAACCCTCCGGCCGGGCACGAACCCGAGCAAGAGCTCGGTCGTTACCGCTATCACCATCCCGTGTTCGATCAGGCGGCCATCGACGCGCAGCGACAGCTGCCCGGGATACAGGGTGCGAACCGGACCTGGTTCTGTGGGGCCTGGTGCGGCTATGGCTTTCACGAGGACGGTCTCAAGTCCGCCCTGCGCATCATCGGTGACTTCGGTGTGGAGGCCCCATGGCGGGTCGTGCTGTGAGCCGCGTCGTCAGCGGACGGGTGATGCACCGGCGCCGGTTGCCGCGGGAGAACCGTTTCGTCTATCCGGTGTTCTTCCTGCTGCTCGACATGGATGAGCTGGACAAGCTGGGGAGCTGGCTCTTCGGTGTCAACCGTCGCCGGCCGTTGGCACTCCACTTTAGCGACCATGGGGATGGTCGTGATCCGGGCCTATGGGTGCGCCGACTGTTGGCGGAGCGTGGCATAGACGACTGTGACGGCAAGTTGTGGCTGCAGACCCTGCCCCGGGTCCTCGGCTATCTCTTCAACCCGGTCAGCTTCTGGTACTGCACCCGACGCGACGGCAGCGTCGGCGCCATCCTGGCCGAGGTCAACAACACCTTCGGTGAGCGCCACTGTTATCTGCTTCGGCCCGATGTCGACGGCCGGTTCGAGGCGGTCACCGCCGACAAGCGGCTCTACGTCTCGCCCTTCTATCCCGTGAGCGGACGCTATCGCTTCCGCTTCAATCTCGATTTCGACCAGCCCCGTGTCTCCATCGACTACTTCGATAGCGGTGAGTTGCAGCTCAACACCGCCATCTGGGGACATGCACGTTCCTGGTCGACGACCGCCCTGCTCGCCGCCCTCGCCCGGCAGCCCCTGCTGACCCTGGGCGTGACCGCCCGGATCCACTGGCAAGCGCTGCGCCTCTGGCTCAAGGGGGTGGGGCTTGTGAAACGACCATCCGTCACCCTGGAGGAGCCATCCCGATGAACGGCATGACCCAGACCCTGACCCTTCAATCCCTGCCCTGGTCGGTGAGGCCGCTGATGAGCGTCATCGAGCGCATCCACAGCGGTACCCTCAGGCTGACCACGCCGGAGGGGTTGACCCTCCAGTTCGGCAACGGCGGCGAGCCACGGGCCGAGCTTCAGCTGATGGAGTGGTCGGCCCTGCGCCGCATCTTCCGCGGCGGCGACCTGGGCCTGGCCGAGTGCTATCGGGATGGCGCCATCGCCACCGATGACCTCAGTGCGCTGCTGCGCCTGGCCCTGCGCAACCTGCAACCGTTACAGAAGGCGGTGCGGCGCAACCGGCTGCTGAACCTGCTCTATCGCCTGCGCCACCGCCTGCGCGCCAACACCCGGCGGGGCAGCGCGCGCAATATCGAGGCCCACTACGACCTGGGCAACGGCTTCTACCTCCTCTGGCTCGATCCCTCCATGACCTACTCCAGCGCCTGTTTCGAAGACGGTCTCGAGGGGGACTTGCAGAAGGCCCAGGCGCACAAGTACACCCGCATGCTGCAGCTCAGCGGGGCGGAGGCGGGGGATCGGGTGCTGGAGATCGGCTGCGGCTGGGGCGGTTTCGCCGAGCACGCCGCCAGCCGCGGGATCGATGTCACCGGCGTGACCCTCTCTCCCCGTCAGCTCGACTACGCCCGCCGGCGCATCGACCTGGCGGGGCTTGCTCCACGGGCGCGCTTCGCCCTGCAGGACTACCGGGATCTCGATGGCTGTTACGACCACATCGTCTCCATCGAAATGCTGGAAGCGGTGGGCGAGGCCTACTGGGACACCTATTTCGCCAAGCTCCGGCAGCTGCTCAATCCGGGCGGCAGGGCGGCGATCCAGACCATCGTCATCGGTGACGACCACTTCGAGCGGTACCGACGCCGCAGCGATTTCATCCAGCAGTACATCTTTCCCGGCGGCATGCTGCCGTCCCCGGGCGTGTTGCGGTGTCTGGCCGACAGGCACGGCTTGCGCATCGAAAGCATGCAAGGTTTCGGTGCCCACTATGCCGAGACCCTGCGCCGCTGGCGCGCGCGTTTCGACGCCAACTGGCCGGCCATCGCGGCCGAGGGTTTCGACGAGCGGTTTCGTCGCCTCTGGCGCTACTACCTGAGCTACTGCGAGGCAGGCTTCGACGAGGGGCGTATCGACCTGCTGCAACTGGCCCTGGTCAAGCAGGAGCAGCCATGAATACGGTGCGTGTCGTGGGCCTCTCTCTTTACCTGCTGTTACTCGTCGGGCAGCAGGCGCAAGCCACGGAGGGACCGCTCGACGCTCATCCGAACCTGCGTGCGGTCGGCAGCGGTGACCTCAAGTGGTGGGGGATTACCCTCTACAAAGCCACGCTGTTGGCGCCCGACGGCCAATTCCGTGCCGATGCGCCCCATGCCCTGCAGATCGCCTACCGCTACGGTTTCAGCCGGGAGCAGCTGGCGCGGGCCACGCTGAAAGAGATCGAGCGACTGCAAGGGGAGCGCGAAGACCGTGAAGCGCTGTTCGATCGTTTCCGCAAGCTGTTCATCGACGTGGCGCCGGGCGATCGCATCACGGGCGTTCATCTGCCGGGGCAGGGGGCGGATTTTTACGGTCCCCAGGGTTATCTGGGGCGTCTGCCGGACCCGACCCTGGCCGCCGCATTTTTCGAGATCTGGCTCGATCCGCGCACCCGCGAGCCCGATCTGCGTCGGCAGTTGCTGGGAGGGCTGGAGTGACCAGGCGCCAGTACATGGCCTACGGTCTGCTCGGCGCGCCGCTGGCGATAGCG
>JBNKYJ010000071.1:0-12664 GCA_050300835.1 Sedimenticolaceae bacterium | reverse complement strand
GGAGGAGGCGTGCTTCGACTGGCTGCAGGGCGTAGACGCGCTGGTGCTGGATCCCGCCCGTTGCACGCCCGACCGGTTCGGGGCCATGCCGGTGGAACGGGCGATCCTGCTCAACGCGGATCCGACGCGGGACGAGTCCTGGAAGGATCCGAGCTGTGATTGGGTCGGCGACCAGGGGATCGAAGCGACGGCCCGGTTGCGGGATCTTCATCCCCAGCTCAACTGGATCCCGCGTCTGAGCGTATCCCGGGCCCAGGTCAGCTACCGCTTTTCCGGACCCGCGGTGGGCGAAGGCTTCTCCTTCTACATGCCCGATCCTGCCGCCATCAAGGGTTGGCAGGTGGCGGGGGTCTCTCTCGAAACCGCTTTGGATCGGATGACGGCGCTGGGTTTCGACACGCTGTGGCTTCATTCGTCCGTGGCAGCCTCCCGTTGCCGGGGCCTCGATCTGGATCTGTTGGACAAGACAGGGCGGGGCGACTGGGCCGTCTGGCTATCCGGCGGTGTCGGCGACACTGGCCATCTACGCAACCTGGCCCGAGTGGGCGGCGCCACGGCGGTGATTGTCGATGCGGCGGTCGCCCAGGCCTGCGCCATCGCATCGATGAGCGAGGCCCTGGTGGTGGAGCCGCCGCGCCCCGAAGCCGTTCCCATGACCTTCACTCCCCGCAAGCCGGAACAGGGAGCGCCTTGATCAGTCACCTCATCAGCGGCCTCCTGCTGATCCTGTCGGCGGCACCGGCCTCTGCCGGACCGCCAGCACTCCACGCCATCGATGCACAGCACCTGGCGGTCTGGCTGGACTCGCCGGAACCGCCACTGCTGCTCGATGTACGCGGGCGCGAGGCCTATCTGGCGGGTACCCTGCCGGGGGCATTCGACGCCGGTACCGACCCGAAGGGCTATCTGCCGGATCACGGTGGGGATCCGGTCGTGCTGCTGGTTGCAGATACCCTCGAGACCGAGCAGCTCGCGGCCTGGACGGCACGACTCGCGGATGCGGGTCATCCGGTATGGCTGTTGACCGGGGGCATGGCTGCCTGGATCGCGGGGGCAGGGGCCATCGAAAAGCCGGACGCCGCCTATGCGCAACCGGGGCGGGTGCCCTTTCTGATCCCCAGAGGCCTGTGCGAAGGAGGCGAGCCCGCACAGGTGTTCGAATGAGAAGGCTGTTGTGGCTGTTGTGGCTGTTGTGGCTGTTGTGGCTGCCCGGCCTGGCGCTTGCCGAACCGCAGACGGCACCGCCCGGACCGGGTGAGCCCTCCCAGTGTCCCGACTGCCATCGACAGGAGGCCGAGAGCTTCCGGCGCAGCCGCATGGCCGTGGCCGCCCGCACGCCGGACTTCCTGCGGGAGTGGACGCGCAAGGGCCGGGTGGAGCGCTGTCTGGCCTGCCATGCCCCCAGTGGCGGCGAGGGGGTCGACTGCGGTAACTGCCACGGCGATACGGGCCATCCCTATCCCCGCCTCGAGATACCCGCTGTCTGCGCCCGCTGCCACGACGCCCCGGGCGAAATCACGGTCAGCAGCTATCGCCGGTCGCCGGCGGCCAGGCGGGGCGAGGGGTGTCTGGACTGTCATCTTGATACAACGCCTGGCAGTCATGACTTCGAGGGGCCCATGCGGGCCGGATTCCTGGAGGGCATCGCCCGCCTGCGCCTCTCCCTGCGCAGGGATGACGGCGGCGATACCCTGTTGATCGGCATCAGGCATCGGGCGGGGCATGCGCTACCGGGCGGCACCACAGGGCGCTCCGTCTGGCTGGTGGTCGAAGCGTTCGCGCCGGATGGGCGAACCGTGGAGCACTCCGTAGTCCGATTCGGCTGGCTTCACGACAACCGCATGGCGTGGCGGGACCGGACCCTCCCCCCGGGGCCCGGCAAGGTGATCGAAATCCCGTTGCAGGGTGCCGCCGAGGCGACCTCGGTCGAGGCCAGGCTCCTCTACCGCTTCCGGCCCGGCCCACTGGAAACATCCGATCCGCGCGAGGTGGAGCTGGACCGTGTGCGATTTGCACTGCCTCCTGAAATGGGGGAAAGTCGGTGAGGAGCGGAGTGACTCCGATCGTTTCATCGGTGGGGCGGGGCCCCACCCTACCGCTTGAACTGGACGGTATGCTACTTCGTCACCATCATTCATTCATTGTCAGGATCGCCGTACTCCTCCTGCTCCTGATCAGTGTGTCCGGCTCTGCCGTGCATGCCGAAGGGGTGCCGGACCGGGGCTACCGCATCGGCCTGACGCCGGTGATGCTGATCGACCGGACCTCCTTTCTGAAGGACTGGCAACACTACTTCGAAGCCCGGCTCGGCGTCTCCGTGTCATTCATTCAACGCCAGACCTATCGCGAGGTGGTCGACCTGCTGTTGGCGGGAGAGCTGGACGCGGCCTGGCTGTGCGGCTATCCCTACGTGGTTCACCGGCAGGAGGTCGAGCTGCTTTCGGTACCGCTGTTTCACGGTGAGCCCATTTACCAGTCCTATCTGATCGTGCCGGCGGGCGACGAGCAGACCCAGAGCCTGCTCGATCTCAAACAGAAGGTATTTGCCTATTCGGACCCCGATTCCAATTCGGGCTATCTCTACCCCCAGGTGCGGCTGATCAACGAAGGCATTCAACCTCGGCACTTTTTCGCCAAGAGCTTCTTCACCTGGTCCCATCGCGAGGTGGTCAAGGCGGTTGCCGAGGGGGTCGCCCATGGTGGCGCTGTCGACGGTTACGTGTGGGAGACGCTGGCGCTCAACGAACCCGAGCTGACACAGCGAACCCGGGTGGTCGCCAAATCGCCGTCATTCGGTTTTCCACCGCTGGTGGTCAAGCGGCATCTCGAGACGAATCGGGTCAGGCGGCTGCGCCAGGCTTTCCTGGGAATGGCGGAGGACGAAGAGGGAAGCATGCTGCTCAAGAAACTCAACCTGGACGGTTTTGTCCGTGGCAACGACGGCCTGTTCGACAGCATCGCGGACTCCGTCAGGATCCTGGAGGCATCCGGTGAAACTCGGTGACATCAGCTATCGCGTCAAGGTGCCGCTGACCTTGACCGCCGTTATCCTGCTTACGGTCAGTGTAGTGACCCTGGCCCTGACCTGGCGGGCCTACGAGGATCTGAGGCAGGATGTCTTCCACAATGCGGTCGAGATCGGTAATGTGCTCTCCAACAGCCTGCCCGATGCCATTCTCCACGACGATCTCTGGGGCGCTTACCGTCTGGTGCAGGCGGCGGAGGGGTGGCCGAACGAGGCCTCATCGAGGCTGCTGGCGGTGATCGACGGTGACGGCAAGATCTATGTCTCCAACAAACCCAAGGAGCTGCAGGTGACAACGCCGCTGCGAGCCCATGGTGCGGAGCTCGCGCGCGTGGAGGCGGAGGTGTTGAGAATCACCGGTGATCTCAAACCGCGTCCCTATGAACATCCGGGCGACCAGCGACTCTATGTCATCCTCCCCATGCTGAGTGACGGCGTGGCGATCGGCACCTTGATCGTGGGCTATGACCGCTCCCTGTTCCTGCCCCGTTTCTACTCCATCGTGAAACGCGTCATCTACTCGGCGCTGGGCGTGACCGCCTTCCTCTTGCCCTTCGGTTGGTATCTGGGCAATCGCATGGCCGCTCCCCTCGGCCAACTGGCCAATTGCATGGGCAAGGTGGGGCGTGAACAGCCGGGCGAGATCGTCTGTACCCTGAGGCAGGGCAAGGACGAGATCGGACGCCTCGGCGTGAGCTTTCAGCAGATGTTGAAGGAGCTGGTGGAAAAGGATCAGATGGAGAAAAAGATGCTGGCCACCGAACGTCTCGCCGCCGTCGGCCGCCTGGCGGCAGGCGTTGCGCACGAGATCAACAACCCCTTGGGCGGCATGCTGAACGCATTGAACACCTTCCGCCGCTACAGTGATACGGATGATCTGGGCAAGGAGACACTGGCGTTGCTGGAACGCGGACTGCAGCAGATCCGGGAAACCGTATCCGCGCTGCTGGTGGAGGCCAATCCCCGCAGTCATCATCTGACGCCACAGGATATCGAAGACGTCAGGAAACTGCTGTTGCTGGATGTCAATCGCAAACGGATCGATCTCGATTGGCACAACGGCCTCAGCCGATCCATCCCGTTGCCATCCACACCGATAAGACAGATTCTGATCAATCTGTCGTTGAATGCGGTGCAGGCGACGGAGGAGGGGAGTGCCATCTCCTGCCGGACGGAGATCGCCGGAGAAACCTTTTCCATGGCCGTGCATAATGAAGGTTCCGAGATCTCCCGGGATCGCCTGAATAGGCTGTTCGAACCCTTTTCCGACGAAGCGGTCGGCAACGGTCTCGGGCTTTGGGTAACCTATCAGCTGATACATCAGATGAACGGCAGCATCGACGTTCAATACCAACAGGGCGAAACCATATTTACCGTGGAATTGCCGATTCCGGTCGAAAGTGAGGAGCAGTATGCAGCGTCTTTGCCTGGTTGAAGATGACGACATCATGCGCGCATCCCTGTGTCAGCGTTTCAAGCTGGAAAAGATCACCTGCGACTGTTTCGACAACGCGCTGGAAGCGCTGAGCTCCCTCAAAGAGCAGCCCTATGCCGCGTTGATCTCCGATATCCGCATGCCGGATTTGAGCGGAGAGGAACTCTACAATCGCCTGTTGCAATCCGAGAGAACACCGCCTCCCACCGTCTTCATCACCGGTTATGGCACCATCAATCAGGCGGTGGAACTGCTCAAGCTCGGTGCCAGCGACTACATTACCAAACCCTTCGATATCGACGAATTGCTCTCCAAGCTGAGACAGATCGCACCGCTCCTGTTCGGCACGGCGGAATCGCAAGAGACGGAACTCGGTGTCTCATCACAGATGCGCCAGGTCAAGACGCTGCTGGACCGCCTGGCCGATCATGACGTCGACATCCTCATCACCGGGGAAACCGGCGTCGGCAAGGAGTATGCCGCACGCTATCTCTCAGCGAAAATCGACCACAGCGGCAGCCAGCCTTTCATCGCCCTGAATTGCGCCGCGCTGCCCGAAGACCTGCTGGAGACCGAACTCTTCGGCCACGAAAAAGGCGCCTTTACGGGCGCCATGCGCGCACGTCGGGGGGTCTTCGAACAGGCCGATGGCGGTATCCTTTTCCTGGATGAGATCGGCGAGACATCTCCCCGGATGCAGGCGAAACTGTTGCGCACCATTCAGGAACGGACGGTTCAGCGAATCGGCAGCGAGGCCACCATACCGTTCAACGCCCGTTTGATTTACGCCACCAACCGCGATCTCAAAACCATGGTTTCCGAAGGCACGTTCAGAGAGGACCTCTACTTCAGGGTCAATGTGGCCCATGTCCACATACCGCCACTGCGTGAGCGCAAGGAGGATATCGGCTGGCTGGCGCATCAGATCGTCAGCCGTTTCACCCGCAAGCGCGGGGAGCGCAGATTCCTGCTGCCGGTAACGGAACGCTATCTGGAACAACAGCCCTGGACGGGCAATCTGCGAGAACTGGCTAACGCCGTAGAGCGGGCCTGTATCCTGTCCGAACAGGAAGTGATCGGCCCGAAAGAGTTCGGTGCGCTCGATGAGCAATCTCCGAGCCTGAATGGTCAGGTGCTTCTCAAGGATGCGCTTGAGCGTTATGAACGCACCTTATTGATCGAAACCCTCCAGCTGCACGAGTGGCGTATCGCGGAAAGCGCGAAAAGCCTGGGCATCAGTCGTAAGAGCCTGTGGGAGAAAATGCGCCGCTATGAGATTGAGGAAAACAAGTGATACAGAGCGTATGAGTCAGGCCGGGACAGCCTGTGGTTCAGCAACGGTACCTCCACACCCCAGGTGATGCTGCGTGTATTTACGAAGCATCACCTGGGCTTCACTCTCACCCCGTCGTCAATCGTATCATCCGGGTGTGTGATGACGATTTCACCTCCCTGCAGCCCTTCCATAATCTGTGCGTAGAGCCCGTTGCGCTGACCGACTTTCACCCTGCGTCGTACGGCCCTGTTGTCCTGCATGACAAACAGCGCCCATTGTGTTTTGAAACGGAACAGGGCGCTGGCCGGGACTTGCAATACGTCCGCCGCTTGCCAGAGGATGAAGCGTGATTCGACACGGTAGCCGTCACCGAGCGTTTGCCATTGCCCGGAGTTCGAGGTGATGTCCGAGATGATCAGTACGCGTTGCTCTTCGACACCCAGCGCGGAGACCTTCGTGAATCCGACCGGTTCCACACGCCGTACTTGACCGGTCAGAGGATTTTCACCACCCCAGCGTTCGTACAGCACAGGCATGCCGGGTTTGATTTTCACGGCATCGGCGGACAGGACATCGGTTTCGATTTCCAGTGACCGGGTGTCGCCGATTTCCAGCAGCGGCTGGCCACGCGCCACCACCCCTTCGCACTCCTGCTGCAGCTTGAGAATTCTGCCGCTGACGGGCGCGAGCACCTGCACCATATCCGAGGGGTCGGTTGATCGGTTGCCGGTGTATCGCAGCGCCGTGCGCGCGGCTTCGAGTTCGTATCTTGCGACATCCACCGCAAACGCGGCAGAGCGCACGGCCGCCGCGCTGCCGCGCTTTTGTGCCCTGGCCTGGTCGAGTTGGTCGGCGGAGATGTGGCCCTGGCTGGCCAGCGGTGTCAGTCGTTGCAGTTCACTATTGGCCAGGTCGGCATCGGCACGCGCGGACTGGACATTCTGCTCGGCGGCCCGCAGGGCGGCTTCCGCGGCGGCGACTCTGGCCTCGGCCTCGGCGCGACTGCGCGGGTCCAGCGCCTGGGATTGCAGGGGATTGATGTTAACCAGCACCTCGTTCTTCTCGACGCTGTCGCCCACGTCGAAATCAACCCGGCAGATGGTCCCGTCGATCGGCGCGGTGATGATGTAGCGGTCGATTACGCGGGTCTTGCCTTCCTCCTCGATGGCGACCTGCATGGGTGCGCGTGCCGCTTCGGCGGTGTCGACCGGCCGTGGCAGGGGTCGAAATCCGTAGCCGAGTGCCGCCACTATGAACAGCAGGACAGCGAACCAGGTGAGGCGTCTTTTCCATTGCGTGTTCATCGTCATTCCTTCGTCTTCAGGACATCGATCAGATCGAGTTCATCCAGCCGTCGCCGCACCAGCAGGCCCGACACCGTGGCGGTGAGAAGAACCACCAGTGCGGCAAAGGCATAGGTGGACGGTTCGAGTATCAACGGCACGCGATACATGTCGTTTTCGACGGACAAGGCGATATAGCCACACAACAGGCGCCCGAACCAGAGGCCCAGGGGCAGGGCGGTCAGGGTCAGCAACGCCAGTTCGCCGAGCATGATGTAGGAGATTTCGCCGCGCGTGTAGCCCAGCACGCGCAGGGTGGCCAGCTCGCGACCGCGCTCCGTGAGGGTGATGCGCGCGCTGTTATAGACCACGCCCACGGCGATGATGGAAGCGAATATGGTGGCGATGGAAGTCCAGAACAGCATGGTTTCGTCCATGGTTCGATGAAAGTTCTTGATCTCCTGCGTGCGGATCACCGAACCGGCGACTTCAGGTGTTTCCTTCAGATGCTGGTAAATGTCATTGGCATACTGCTCATCGATGTAAAGGCTGACACCGGAAATCAGGTTGCCTTCATGCATCAGTCGGTTGAGGGCGCCCAGCGACATGTAGGAGCCGACGCCAAGGTCCTGTCGCATCAGTGTCACCACCGGCACCTGCGCTTTGGGCATACGGCCTTCGAGGACCTCTACCGTGAGCAGGTCGCCTGTTTTCATGCCCAGTATATGTTTTGCCAGGTATTCATTCAGGACGATGCCCTCGGGGGGTACTTCGACGACCCTGAGTTCCTTGTCGACCAGTCGCTTGATGGTCGAACCGGGTTCGTACGCCAGGATATAGGTGCGATAGCTGCGGTGTTGATAGCGCAGTCGTGCCCATACGATGCGGAAGGGTTCGCCGTGTACGACACCGGGCAGGTGTCGCAGTTCGGCGACTGCACGGCGTGAGTTGGCCTCGTTGAACATGACAGACAGGTCATCGCGTTGCGAGAGCACGTAGTGCATGTAGACCATGTAATTGGAGCTGTCCTCCTGAAAGCGCCCGGTCATCAGGATGCCGACGGCCAGTGCAATCCCCAGCACAGACAACAGTGAATTGACCGGCTTGTGGCCCAGATTGCGCAGGATCATACGGGTGGGCACGGATATCAATCGTTGCAGACCCATCTCTTCGAGCAGGGAGGTGCGATAGACGGCCGGTGGTTCCGGACGCATGGCTTCGGCGGGTTTCAGGCGCACGGCCGAACGGATCGCGGCCAGTGTGCCCACCATGCCGGCGATGACGGTGATCAGTGAAGCCTGGATGATGCGCAGCGGCTCGAAAGTGAAACTCAGAAACGGCAGATTGAAAAATTTCACATAAATTTCGCTCAGCATATGGCCCAGCGAAGCGCCGAGCGCCACACCGGCGACGATACCGGCAAGCACGATCAGCATGATCATCTGCAGATAGTGCAGCGCAACCTTGAGGTTCGAAAAACCGAAGGCTTTCAGTGATGCAATCTGTTCACGTTGAGCGCCGACCAGGCGGGTGACGACAACATTGAGCAGAAACGCGGCCACGCCCAGAAATATCACCGGAAAAATGTTGGAGAGGTTCTCCAGCTGCGTGAGTTCCTGCTCCAGGAATTGATGCGAAGGCTGATCCTTGCGGGCGATTGAACCGACGCTCCCATAACGCTCGAGTATGGCGTCGATTCGGTCCATGACTTCCTGTTCGTCGGCATCGCGCGTCAACGTCAGTACCACATGGTTGAATGCGCCGTCCATATCGTAGGCACGTGACAACGCTGCACGGCCCATCCAAAGGATTCCGTAGCGCTCGTAGTCGGGAAACGAGCCGCCGGGGCGTATCTGATGGACATATTCCGGAGAGCCGCCAGTACCGACGATACGCAGTCGCTCACGCTTACCCTTGATGATGACGTGCAAGCTATCGCCGAGCTTCAGATCGTGCGCCTCGGCAAAATTTTCACTGATGATGATTTCGTCACTGCGACCGGCTTCTATCAGCCGGCCGGCGCGCAGGTAGAGTCGGTTGAGCAGCGGCTCGCCACTGTCCGGTATGGACGTAATGGTGCCGATGATGGGTTGCTCAAAGCCTTCGATATCGATGGTCAGCGGCGCGACCACGCGGGTATCGACTTTATCCACGCCGTCGATCGAGGCAAGGCGCCGGGCGACCGGTTCGGGGGCGCGTTTGAGGGGCACGAATATCTCGGCGAAGCGGTACTCGCTGTAATACAAATCGCGGCTCAGCAGCAGCGAATCCAGCGTGCTCATGAACATGAGATAGCAGCCGACGCCACTCGCCAACACCGCGGCAATGGCGATGGACTGTCCCCGCAGATGCCACAGGTCGCGCCATAGCTTGTGGTCAAGTGCTTTCATGACGGCTACCCGGCCGGCTCCGCATCGATACCGCACGGAGTCTCTAGCCAATCCTCGGCCATCGGGTCGGTCTTGAGGACATCCAGGTTTTGGAATGCCGTGGCGTACTTGGCCACAGTCGTTTCAGGAATTGTCGTTTCTGCGCTAGTCATCGATTTTCCATATCCCCCAGTCTTGGCCTGGACGCTGTCGATGCACCGCGGATTGTCATGTTTCAGGCGGCTCGCGCCTTCACCGGACGTTGAGCGACCGTATTTGCCGAAACCGCCTTGTAAAGGTCACGCCATGTCCGCAGCACTTCAGCTGGCGGCGCGGCACAGGGCACGGCCGTTAATCGATATTCGCTAGATATCCATAATCAAGCATAGCCCAGGCGCCCGCATCAGGCGGACAAGACCTGCACGCCGCGCCGCACCAGCCACTTGCGCGCTTCCTCGATGACAAAGATCACCAGCGGCGCAAGCATGAACAGGCCCCATGCCCATTGCGGCACGGCGGCCGTCGAGAACACGCTGTACAAAGACGGCACGCTGGTGACGAGCAGGATGAAGCCGATCTCCACCACGATACCCAGTGCGATCCAGTGGTTGAAACGGGCGAAGTAGCTCAATGCCGACTGGCGGTTGGTGCGGCAGGCCATGACGTTGCCGATCTGGCAAAAGATGATGGTGGCGAGAAAGGCCGCCGAGGCCTGGTTGAACAACGGCATGCTGCCGCTGGTTTCCATGCCCCAGTGCCAACCACCCTGGTAGAGCACCAGGAAAAAGACCCCGAATGAGAGGCCCGCCTCGGCCAGGCCGATAATGCCGTAACTGCGCAGGAAGGTGCGGTAGCTCACCAGGCGTTGGTGGCGACTGACGGGCGGACGCTGCATGACATCCTTCTCCGGAGGCTCGTTTCCCAGGCCGATGGCCGGCAGTATGTCCGTGATCAGGTCGATGGAGAGAATCTGGATCACGGTGATGGGCAGGGGGATGGGAAAGATCACGTAAGCGATGAACGGCAGGATCTCCGGCACGTTGCTGGTCAGGATATAGGTGATGAACTTCTTGATGTTGTCATACACCGTCCTGCCTTCCTCGACGGCCCTGACGATGGTGGCGAAATTGTCATCCAGCAGGATGATGTCCGAGGCCTCCTTGGCCACGTCGGTGCCCCGCTTGCCCATGGCGACGCCGATGTCGGCCCGCTTGAGGGCCGGGGCATCGTTGACGCCGTCGCCGGTCACCGCCACCACTTCATGCATCTCCTTGAGGGCGGTGACGATACTCAGCTTCTGCTCGGGGGCGATGCGCGCGAACACCACTTCGCCGCCACGCAGGGTATCGACGAGTTCCTCCAGGTCCATGGCATCCAGCATCTCGCCGGTGATCACCTTGGGCGTGGTGACGATACCCAGCTTGCGGGCGATATAGGACACCGTCTCGCCCTTGTCACCGCTGATGACGATGATCCTGATGCCCGCGCTCCTGCACGCTTCGACCGCGGCGGGCACTTCCGGCCGCGGCGGATCCACCATGGCGACGTGGCCGACAAACACCAGGTTGTCGATCCGGGCCTCGTCGTCGACCTCGCGATAGGCCAGGCTCAACACCCGCAGACCCTGATTGGCATAACCGTCGGCCTGCTGCATCAGCATGCGGCGCTCGTCCTCGCTCATCGCGCGAACCTGGCCGCCCTGGTGGACCTGGCTGCACAGATCCAGCATCACATCCGGAGCACCCTTGACGGTCAGGTATCGGGTATCGCCCCGGGTATGATAAAGGCTCCACATGTATTTGTGTTCCGCATCGAACGGCTGGCTGTCCAGCAGGTCGAAGCGTGAATTCAAGTTATCGTAACCGGCACGGGTATTGGCGAATTCCGCCAGCGCCACCTCGGTGGGATCTCCCTGGAACACCGACTCGCCGCGATCCCCATTGGTGCTGATGACATCGTTGCACAACGCCATGATCTCCAGCATGGGGGTGGCGGCCGGGTTGGCATCGAATGCCTGGCCAGCATCCGCATCGAACTCTTGGAAGTCCACGTAGAGACTCTCCACGTGCAGCTTGTTCAGGGTCAGGGTGCCGGTCTTGTCGGTACAGATGACCGTGGTGCTGCCGAGGGTTTCCACCGACAGGATCTGCTTGACCACGGCGTTCTCCTTGCCCATTTTCACCGAGGACTGGGTCAGCGCCAGGGTCACCGTCGGCAGCAAGCCTTCCGGAACGTTGGCCACGATGATGCCGATGGCGAAGATCAGATTGGTCCACAGGGGATTGCCGATGAGAAAGCCGATGGCGAAAAAGACCAGACCGATACCCAGGGCCAGGTAGGTAATCTTGCGCACGAAGTAGGCCAACTCTTTCTGCATGGGCGTGTAGTCCTGCTTCACCCCCTGGGAGAGTTCGGATATGGCGCCAATGCTGGTGGAACGTCCGGTTCGGGTGACCAGGACCCGGCCATGGCCCTTGATCACGGTGGCGCCGGAGGCCGCCAGCATGTCGGCATCTATCCTATCCTCTGCCGCCTGCTTGGCCACGGGCTCGGACTCGCCCGTGATGATGGATTCGTCCACCAGCAGCTGAGCGGACTCGATGATGACACCATCGGCGCAGATCTTGTCGCCTTCCTGGACGAAGATGACATCGCCGGGAACCACCTCCTTGGCATCCGTCAGGATCTTGTCGCCGTCGCGCAGCAGCACCACTTCCCTGGGGATGTAATCGAGAAACGACATCATCATTTTCTCGACCTTGTAGTTCTGGATGAACGAGACCAGCGCGTTCAGCACCACCACGACCAGCAACGCCACCGCGATGAGCTCGTAACCCTGGCCGGGCAGCATGTAGTGGGCCACCCAGGAGAGTATCGAGGAGGCCAGCAGCAACAGTGGGAAGAGGGCGAGAAACTCCTCCAGCAGCATGCGCAGGGGAGAGCGTGCCCGGTGGAATCGGATCTCGTTGCTGCCGTAACGCTTCTTGCGCGCCCTTGCCTCGGCCGCGCTCAGGCCGCCGGCATCGCAGGAAAGTGCCTGGAACAGGGACGCTTTATTCTCGTATATGTCCACTTGAGAGAAACGCTGAAGGGGTGGTGTCAATATGAAATCATATCAACAGTATATAAGGTAGCTGATTACCTATGTCATACAGCCAAGCTGTTTGCGTGTTGAGTGGTTGAGTTCGCTTCGCTCACGGTTGTCATATCCCCCTCTCCCTGGCCCTCTCCCGCGAGGGGAGAGGGAATGCAGAGATCAGGAACGGGCGTAACCGG
>JBNKYJ010000070.1:0-19633 GCA_050300835.1 Sedimenticolaceae bacterium | reverse complement strand
TTCAGGTTGGCCGGATCGCGCTCGGCGGTGAGACGGATCTGCTCGCCGTTGACCACCATGTTGCTGCCTTCCACGGCAATGTCGCCGGGGAAATTGCCATGGACCGAATCGTACTGCAGCATGTAGGCCAGATAGTCGGGTTCCAGCAGGTCGTTGATGCCGACAACTTCAATGCCGGGAAAGTCTTTCGCGATGGCACGGAAAGCCATACGCCCGATGCGGCCAAAACCGTTGATACCAACTTTGATAGTCATATCGATTCTCCGTTGAATGTGTGTAGTGTTGTAATTCGTTTAGCTTCGGGGCGCACTTTCGGCGCCCCGTCGATGTCTCAGGCGCTCACTTCGTCGATGGCCGCGAGCACGTTCCCGGCGGTGAAACCGAACTCCTTGAACAGTTCCCCGGCCGGCGCCGACTCGCCGAAGCGGTTGATGCCGATGACCTTGCCGCCGAGGCCGACGTATTTGTACCAGCCGTCGGTGACGGCGGCTTCCACCGCCACACGGGCGGTTACGGTGGAAGGCAGCACGGATTCCTTATAGGCGGCATCCTGCTCGTCGAAGGCCTTGGTGTTGGGCATGGAGACCACACGGACCTTCTTGTCGGACTCGGCAGCCGCCTTGATCGCGATGTCGACCTCGGAGCCGGTGGCGATGACGATCACGTCCGGGGTGCCGTCACAATCGACAATCACGTAACCGCCCTTGGCGATGTCGGCGATCTGGGCATCGGTACGGGACTGATGGGCCAGATTCTGGCGCGAAAAGATGAGGCTGGTGGGGCCATCCTTTTTGTCGATGGCCGCTTTCCATGCGACAGCGGTCTCCACCGCGTCACAGGGGCGCCAGAGGTCCATGTTCGGGATCATGCGCAGGGTCGGAATCTGCTCGATCGGCTGGTGGGTCGGACCGTCCTCGCCCAGACCGATGGAGTCGTGGGTGTAGACGAAGATGGAACGCAGCTTCATCAGCGCCGCCATACGCAGGGCGTTGCGGGCATACTCGGAGAACATCAGGAAGGTACCGCCGTAGGGGATGAAACCGCCGTGCAGTGCGATACCGTTCATGATCGCCGACATGCCGAATTCGCGCACACCGTAGGAGAGGTAGTTGCCATCCACATTGCCGTCGCTGATCGACTTGGAACCGGACCAGGCGGTCAGGTTGGAGGGGGTCAGGTCGGCGGAGCCGCCCAGGAATTCGGGCAGCAGGGGACCGTAGCCATTGAGGGCGTTCTGCGAGGCCTTACGGGTGGCCGGGGAGTCGGCCTTGGCGTTCACCTCGGCGATGAAGCTGGCCGCATCCGCCTCCCAGTTGGCGGGCAGCTCGCCGGCCATGCGGCGCTTGAACTCGGCCGCCAGTTCCGGATGGGCCGCCGCGTAGGCGCTGAACTTCTCGTTCCAGGCCGCCTCGGCTTCGGCGCCGGAGGCCTTGGCGTCCCAGCCGTTGTAGATCTCCTCGGGAACGACGAAGGGCTCGTGGTTCCAGCCCAGTTGCTCGCGGGTAGCCGCGATCTCTTCGGCGCCCAGTGGTGCGCCGTGACAGTCGTGGCTGCCGGCCAGGTTGGGGGAACCGAAACCGATGGTGGTCTTGCAGCAGATCATGCTCGGTTTGCCGGCCTCGGCCTTGGCGGCGACGATGGCGCTGTTGACGGCGTCGGCGTCGTGGCCGTCCACGTCACGGATCACGTTCCAGCCGTAGGCTTCGAAACGGCTCGCGGTATCGTCGGTGAACCAGCCCTCGGTCTCGCCGTCGATACTGATGCCGTTGTCGTCCCAGAAGGCGATCAGCTTGCCCAGGCCCAGGGTGCCCGCCAGGGAACAGGCCTCGTGGGAGATCCCCTCCATCATGCAGCCGTCACCCAGGAATACATAGGTGTGGTGATCGACGATGTCGTGACCCGGCTGGTTGAACTGGGCCGCCAGGGTCTTCTCCGCCAGCGCCATACCCACAGCGTTGGTGATGCCCTGCCCCAGTGGACCGGTGGTGGTCTCGACACCGGGAGCGTAGCCGTACTCAGGATGCCCAGGGGTCTTGGAATGGAGCTGACGGAAGTTCTTCAGATCATCCATGGTCAACTCGTAGCCGGTGAGATGCAGCAGCGAGTAGATCAACATCGAGCCGTGACCATTGGAGAGGACGAATCGGTCGCGGTCGGCCCAGTCCGGGTTGGACGGATTGTGTTTCATGTGGCTGTTCCACAGGACTTCCGCGATGTCGGCCATTCCCATGGGCGCGCCCGGGTGACCTGAATTGGCTTTTTGCACCGCATCCATACTCAACGCACGAATGGCATTGGCAAGTTCTCTACGTGAGGACATTGACCCCTCCTGAATGTAAATGACGACTATCTGCTCCCAGGCAGACAAATTTCTTAAGTGACGATCATTCGCCGGATTCTGTTAAGCGATACCCCATTGCAGCGATTATTGTTCGATCCGCGTACGCCGTTTGCTTGTTTCTAGTAGGCCTGCATGCGGAAAAAGGCGGTCTATTCTGACTCAAGGGGGTGCGCCGGGCAAAATAGCTGCCTTTATGGGGGCAATAAGCACGCTTGATGGAAAATTCTAATATCCTAATAAACCCTGTACTTTCAATCTGTTGGAGCATCCCGCCACTTGATTGAACAGCCCATGCTGGGGATCTGTTCCTGCGGACCCCGGCCGGTCTCCGCGATCTGTTTCATGGCCTCGAAGAGATCCCTGCGCACATCATCGGGCGCCGTCTCCTTGCGACTCGCGTCCAGCCGGCCACGATACTGCAACTCCAGGTCGGCGTTATACCCAAAGAAATCAGGGGTACAGATGGCGCCATAGGCCTTGGCCACGGCCTGACTCTCGTCGAGCAGATAGGGGAAGGGGTAGCCCAGCTCCCGCGCCACCCGCTGCATGTTCTCGAAGGAGTCCTCCGGGTAGTCGGCCGGATCGTTCGACATGATCGCCACCGCATTGATGCCCAGGGGCTTGAGATCCTTCACGTCCCGTATGATCCGCTGCTGCACCGCCTTGACATAGGGACAGTGGTTACAGATGAACATGACCAGCAAGCCACGCTCTCCGGCACAGGCTTTCAGGGTCCAGGTCTTGCCGTCGACACCTGGCAGGGAGAAATCCGGCGCAGGGACGCCGAAATCGCAAACGGGGGTCTCGAGGGATACCATTATTGCTCCATTCAATACTATGCATTGATTTCGGGTGGGGCATTATGCAAAAAGCGGGGTGATGTGTAAAATCCGTTTTTCCGCGAGTCAAGGCCCCCGGCCCATAGTCATACGCTGCAACAAACTGATTTCACAGACCTACCACGCGACAGCATTTTTGGAACATTAATGGCAAACAACTACATTTTCACCTCCGAATCAGTCTCCGAAGGCCATCCCGACAAAGTCGCAGACCAGATCTCGGACGCCATGCTGGACTCTATTCTGAAACAGGACCCTCATCCGGAGCGGGCGCGCGTCGCCTGCGAGACGCTGATCAAGACCGGTGCCGTCATCGTCGCCGGCGAGATCACCACCGAGGCCTGGGTCGATCTCGACGAACTGGTCCGCGGGGTGGTCTGCGACATCGGCTACACCAGTTCCGACGTGGGATTCGACGGCTCCACCTGTGCGGTGATGTCGCTGATCGGCAAACAGTCCGGCGACATCGCCCAGGGCGTCGACCGCAGCGCCCCCGAGGAGCAGGGCGCCGGCGACCAGGGCATGATGTTCGGTTACGCCACCAACGAGACCGATGTGTTGATGCCCGCCCCCATCACCTACGCCCACCGGCTGGTGCAGCGCCAGTCCGAGATCCGCAAGTCGGGCGTGTTGCCCTGGCTGCGCCCCGACGCCAAGAGTCAGGTCACCCTGCGCTACGAAGACGGACAAGTGGTCGGCATCGGCGCCGTGGTCCTCTCCACCCAGCACGATCCCGACATCGACTACGACCACCTGCGCGAGGCGGTGATGGAGAATATCATCCAGCCGGTGCTGCCCAAGGCCTGGCTCGACGCCTGTCCGCAGGAGAAGATCCACATCAATCCCACCGGCAGCTTCGTCATCGGCGGCCCGGTCGGCGACTGCGGCCTGACCGGCCGCAAGATCATCGTCGACACCTACGGCGGCATGGCCCGCCACGGTGGTGGCGCATTTTCCGGCAAGGACCCGTCAAAAGTAGACCGCAGCGCCGCTTACGCCGGCCGCTACGTGGCCAAGAACATCGTCGCCGCCGGCCTGGCCGAGCGCGGCGAGATCCAGGTCTCCTACGCCATCGGCGTGGCAGAACCCACCTCGATCATGGTCGAGACCTTCGGCACCGGAAAGATCGCCGACGAGAAGATCGTGGAGCTGATACGCCAACACTTCGACCTGCGGCCCTATGGCATCCTGAAGATGCTCGACCTGCTCAACACCGACAAGATCGAGTACCGCAAGACAGCGGCCTATGGCCACTTCGGGCGCGAAGACGAAGGCTTCACCTGGGAACTGACCGACAAGGCGGAGGCACTGCGCGACGACGCCGGACTTTGACTTTAATTTTGAGTTTTGAATTCTTAATTTTGAATTGAATCAGAGCTCGCTGCGCTCGTGTTTTTTATAACGGCCGCGCGCGCAGCGCGCTCAATAATTCACAATTCAAAATTCATAATTCATAATTAACCCCCCTCCGCCGAGGAGCGCTGCAACGGATCACGATCCGCCAGGCTCGGCAGGGGCCGATACGAAAACGGCGCTCACTCACGATATTCAGGAGATGATTACCATGAGTGAGTTCAATGACTACAAAGTCGCCGATATCGCCCTGGCCGACTACGGCCGCCGTGAAATCGCCATCGCCGAGACCGAAATGCCGGGCCTGATGGCGATGCGCGAGAAGTACGCCACCGAGCAACCCCTCAAAGGCGCGCGTATCACCGGCTCCCTGCACATGACCATCCAGACCGCTGTGCTGATCGAGACCCTGGTGGCCCTCGGCGCCCAGGTCCGCTGGTGCTCGTGCAACATCTTCTCCACCCAGGACCACGCCGCCGCCGCGATCGCCGCCCAGGGCATCCCCGTCTACGCCTGGAAGGGCGAGTCCCTCGAGGAGTACTGGTGGTGTACCGAGCAGGTGCTCAACTGGCCAGACGGAGAGGAGCCCAACATGATCCTCGACGACGGCGGTGACGCCACCCTGCTGGTGCACAAGGGGGTGGAGTTCGCCAACGCCGGTGCGGTGCCGGAACCCAAGGCCGAGGATCCGGAGGAGTGGCAGGTCATTCTCGGTGTGCTCAAACGCAGCATCGACGAAGATCCCCGACGCTACCATCGCATGGCGGAATCGATCCGGGGCGTCACCGAAGAGACCACCACCGGCGTGCATCGGCTCTATCAGATGATGGAACAGGGCACCCTGCTGTTCCCGGCCATGAACGTCAACGACTCGGTCACCAAGTCCAAGTTCGACAATCTCTACGGCTGCCGCGAGTCCCTGGTCGATGGCATCAAGCGGGCCACCGACGTGATGATTGCCGGCAAGATCGCCGTGGTCGCCGGCTATGGCGATGTGGGCAAGGGCTGCGCCCAGTCCCTGCGCGGTCTCGGCGCCACCGTCTGGGTCACCGAGATCGATCCCATCTGTGCCCTGCAGGCGGCGATGGAGGGCTATCGCGTGGTGACCATGGAGGAGGCGGCGCTCATCGGCGACATCTTCGTCACCACCACCGGTAACAAGATGATCATCACCCATGACCACATGGCGGCCATGAAGGACCAGGCCATCGTCTGCAACATCGGCCACTTCGACAACGAGATCGATATCGCCGGCATCCGTAAGTATCCCTGGGAGGAGATCAAGCCCCAGGTGCACCACGTCGTCTTCCCCGACGGCAAGCGCATCATCCTGCTGGCCGAAGGGCGGCTGGTCAACCTGGGCTGTGCCACCGGCCACCCCAGCTTCGTGATGTCCAACTCCTTCTCCAACCAGGTACTGGCGCAGATCGAGTTCTTCAATCATCGGGAGAACTACGAAAACAAGGTCTATGTGCTGCCCAAGAAGCTGGATGAGGAAGTGGCGCGCCTGCATCTGGCCAAGATCGGCGCCCACCTGACCACGCTCAGTCAGGAGCAGGCGGACTACATCGGCGTGCCGGTGGAAGGTCCTTACAAGCCCGATCACTACCGCTACTGAGTTGGGCCGTTCGCCAACAGAGCGCGACAGTATGTAACGGCCGTTCGCAATCCGGCTACAGAAGCCGGATTGGGGACACAAGCAGCCCATCAGATTGAGCGAAGCCATGCCAACAGATGACCAGAACATTTTCAGCTTCGAACTCTTTCCGCCAAAGACGGAGAAGGGGTTCGCCAACATGCAGCAGACGGTGAAGACCCTGCAGGCCCTCGGCCCAGCCTTCTTTTCCGTCACCTACGGGGCCGGCGGCTCGACCCAGCAGCGCACCTTCGACACGGTCGACTGGCTCTGTTCCGAAGCGATCGTCACCGCACCTCACATCTCCTGTATCGGCGGAACCCGTGAGGAGATCATCGAGATTGTGGAGCGTTACCGGGATCAGGGAATCGATCGCCTGGTGGTTCTGCGTGGCGATCTGCCCTCAGGCGTGGGACTCAGCGGTCACGGCGATTTCAGCAATGCCAACCAACTGGTGCAGCTGATTCGCGACACCTTCGCCGACCACTTCCATATCGAAGTCGCCGCCTACCCTGAATTCCATCCCCAAGCGGTCAGCGCCAAGCAGGACCTGGCCTATTTCAAACAGAAAGTGGAGGCGGGGGCGAACGGCGCGATTACACAGTATTTCTACAATCCGGACGCCTACTTCCGGTTTGTCGACGACTGCCGGACGCTGGGCATCGAGATTCCCATCGTCCCCGGCATCATGCCGATCACCAACTTCACCCAGCTGGCACGTTTCTCCGACGCCTGCGGCGCCGAGATCCCGCGCTGGCTGAGAAAACGTCTGCAGGGATTCGGCGACGATCTGGATTCGATTCGCGCCTATGGCATCGAGACGGTCACAAGGCTTTGCCAGCGGCTGCTCGAGGGAGGCGCTCCCGGCCTCCATTTCTATACCATGAACCAGTCGGGCCCGAGCAAGACCATCTGGAACAACCTGGGGCTCTAGGGCTCTAGCCCGCCGGTTACTCCTCGTCGATACCGTGCCACAACACAAGCCCCTCGATGCGCCGGGTCATGCGGGCGATCTGGGGCCAGTCGTGCGTGACGATATCCTGTGCATGCGCCAGGTTGTTGCGCAGTGACTCGAGCGCCTTGATGATGCGCTTGGCGCTGCCTTTGGTGGGAAATCCCAGACGGGCGAGGGACTGCTCGTCCTCGATCAGAAGGCGCGCCTTGTCGGAAAACTGCAGACAGTCCAGCAAACGGCTCGTCTGCCCCCGGCGCAGGCGTTCCTCCTGCAAGGCCCTCGCCTTCTGCAGGCGCTCTTCGCTGAGCAACGACTGCCAGGCGTCATCCGGAAAGCGGCGGTGCAGGCTGGCGACCAGGTTCATCTCCACCATGGTGATCATGCCGAACAGCCACATGCGTACCAGGGGCCGTTGGATGTGGGCACGCAGAATAAAACCGGTCACCTCGCCCATCAGGGTAACGAAACAACAGTCGTAACGGGTCAGTACCTGAATCACGTCGGAGAGGCTGGCATCACCGTGCAGCAGCTGTCCGCGGGCGAACTCCCGTCGGTGATCGCGGCAACTGCCATCGCTCAACTCGTCCACCTGCAGGTAACCGCTGACCAGGCCCCGGTCGCGTACGCCCGCCACCACCCAGCCTCCGGCCTGCATGTCTTCGCTGGCGACGAAGACCGAAGTCGCGGCATCGAACGAAGGCAGCGGATCGGCAATGTCGGCGGCCTTGAAGGCCGCGCTGAAGTGACGCAGGGCCCGCTGCTGCTCATAGGTCACCCCGAAATCACCCACCTCGCCCGACACCGTCTCATCGCTCTCCTGGTGCGCCTGCCGGGAGAGCTTCTCATGACAGCCGCGCCAGACTTTGCGGGCTCTGCGGTAGAGTCGCTCGTCACCGTCGTGCAATACGTCCAGTAGCGCCTCCATCTCAGTCAGGAAGACACGGGCAAAACGGCTGTCGTGCTGACAGATATCCCGGCAGTTGTCGATCAGGTCGGCGAGTTTGATGGTCTTGGCTCGCACCGAGGCTCTGGCGATATGCAGACGATCGAGCCGTTTGCGTTCGGCGCGGTTGCCGTCGCCCGGACGGCTCACATCGGTCAGTTCGTCAACCAGTTGCGCCACATCGGCACCGAAGTTCCGCTCGATATCCTGCACCGTCGCCGGCGTATCCTCCACCGTGTCGTGCAGCCATGCGGCGGCAATCATGTGGGGGTCGTCGGAGACCTCGCTGACCAGTGCCGCCACCGCCTTCAGGTGGACGTCGTAGGGCTGATGGGAATATTTACGGCGCTGATCGATACGCGCATGGGCCTGGGTGGCAAAGGCGGTGGCCTGTGCGATCAAGTCACTCATTTCAGTCCAGGGTATACGGTCGATAGTGAGCCGTGCCGGTATGCCGCGTGATGATGGCATCCAACTGCTCGGGCTCCACGGGCTTGTTGAGGAAGCCGTCCATGCCGGCATCGAGACAATGCTTCATCGCGTCCTCCGCCGTATTGGCGGTCAGGGCATAGATCGGCAGATGAAGCGACGCGCTTTCTGTCGCACGATAACGGCGGGTAAATTCGATACCGTCCATGCGTGGCATTCTGAGGTCGATAAAGGCCAGATGGTAGTCGTTCTTTGCCACCGCCTCCAACGCCTCCTTACCGTCTTTCACCACCTGTACCGAATGACCGCGCTGAAGCAATAGGGTTGAGAGCACCTTGGCGGCAATGGCGTTGTCCTCGGCCAACAGGATCTGGATGCCGCTCGATTCCCGCACTTCATACCCGAGCGCAGAGGAGAGCGAGGCACGCTCCGATTCGCGCATGCGCAGCGGATCGACGACCGCTTCGTACAGATCGTCGGCCAGAAAAGGTTTCATCAATACCCTTGAGACCGGGGACGGGATGCCGATGGTACGGCCACGGTAACCGGCCAGCAGTATGGTCGGGTTGCCCTCCAGAATTTCGATTCGGCTCAGGGCCTGGTTCAGTGCTATTCCGGCCAGGGTGTCACACACCAGCACCACATCGAAACTTTGATCCAGATAAGGTGTGAGCGCTTTCAGGGAAAGCACGGCAACGGCCTGCATGCCCAGCTCTTCCGCCAGTTTGAGATGCAGGTTCATATCCTGTTCGTTGTTCTCGAATATGAGGATGCGCTTGCCTTCCAGCAACGGGGCGGATACCGGTTGCGCCATTGCCTGCTGCTTGATCAGAGGCAGCCGCACGGCGAAGGTGGAGCCGACCCCGATCCGGCTGCGAACGGTGATTTCGCCACCCATGCGTCGACTCAGGTCACGCGCCACCGTGGTGCCCAGACCGGTGCCGCCGTAACGCCGGCTGTTCGAGGCATCGAGTTGCCAGAACATGTCGAAGATCCGGTCCAGTTTATCCTGTGGAATGCCGATGCCGGTATCCTCGATCTCGATGAGCACATGGGGCCGGGCCAGGCTTTCGTGGCTGTCGACAGCGCTGACTCTCAGCATGATACTGCCGCGTTCGGTAAATTTGATGGCGTTGCCGAGCAGATTGAAGAGGATCTGCGAAATGCGCAAATTGTCGCCCTGCAACATGCGCGGCAGCCGGGGATCGATCCAGCAACGCAGATCGAGCTGCTTTTCCTGGGCCTCATTCGCCAGCGCGGAGGTCACACTGCTCACCAAGCGACGGATATCGAAGGCTTCGTCCACCAGCTCCAGCTTGTTGGCGTCTATTTTGGAAAAGTCGAGGATGTCGCCGATGAGGGCGCGCAACAACTGGGCGGATGAGCGAATCGAATGCAGATACTCCTTCTGTTCCGCATCCAGCGGTGTCCCCTGCATCAATCTGGCCATGCCCAGAATACCGATCAGTGGCGTACGCAACTCATGGGTCATGGTGGCCAGAAAGTCACCGCGCGCCTTGTTCGCATGCTCCGCCTCCTGTCTGGCCTTGTGCAGTTTGCGCAGCAGACTGTATTGATAGAGCGGCAGCATCACCAGCAGGAACAGAAAAAAGAAGGCTTCAAAGGCGTGTATACCCCACTCGTTCAGAGCGATCAGAACCACATTGTAGGCGGCGACACTGAGGATCGAGGCCACCATCAGCACGACCTTGCCGTAACGCGTGCCGTAGGAGACAAAAATCCAGATATAGAGCAGATAGAAGGGGCTGATCGCCTCGCTGGTGAGAAAAATCGCCAGGCTGACGGCACTGATGTCGATCAGCAGCGTGATATAGGGCCGTACCGGCATCACCGGCCGCCGATAGACACTGATCAGGGTGACGACGAAAAAGATGAAGTAGCCGCCGAACAACAGATAGTAGAGCGGCACATTGACATCGTAGTAGGCGGTCCAGGCGCCGAGACCGATATAGAGGATACTGAAGAACCAGATCCCCAGACGAACCAGTGCCGATTGAAACTCCGGATTGCGCAGCATCTCATGGCTGAGGAATTTAGATCGCGGCATTTTGAATGTCCTGTTCTGTACTTCTAAACTTCCCTGAATAGGTCATGGGCTTGAATGTACTCACCATTCGTGCGAAGCATTATAGTGAATTCATTCAATCGGTGATATTCCGCCAATCAACGACCAGATCTCGCCTCATGATCAACAGAGACAGCCTGCATCGATTCGTCTTTTCAACCCGCGGAGTGCGAGGAGAGCTGGTACAACTGGATGCCAGCTACCGCGCCGTGCTGCATGAGCGCAACTATCCGTCCCAGATTGCCGAACAGCTGGGGGAGTCCCTTGCCGCCGTCAGCCTGCTCTCGGCGACGATCAAGTTCCGCGGCTCGCTGATTCTGCAGATACAGTCCCAGGGCCCTTTGCACACCCTGGTCGCGCAGGCGACCCATGGGGGCACCATTCGGGGCCTGGGTCGCTGGAACTCCAAACGCCCGCTGGCTGACGATGCGCCGCTCTACGGTGACGGAAGATTGGTGATCACACTCGAACCGGAGCAGGGCGACCCCTATCAGGGCATCGTGGGATTGCAGAACCAACGCCTTGCCGATTCGCTGGAGACTTACTTCGAAAAGTCCGAACAGCTCGACACCAGGCTCTGGCTGGCCGCCAACGGCGAGACCGCCGTCGGTCTGATGCTGCAGGTCCTGCCGGGGCAGGAGGCGGAGGTTTCCGCCTGGCAGTCACTCAGCCTGCTCGGCGACACGCTGACCCGCGATGAGCTGTTGACACTGGATGCGGAGAGCTTGCTCTACAGACTGTTTCACGAGCAGGGCGTGCGCCTGCTCGACTCCTCCCCCGTCGCCTTTCGCTGTCACTGCAGCGAGGCGCGTATCGCCAACGCCCTGCGCGTGTTCGAACGTTCCGAACTGGATCAGATCCTGCACGAGGAGGGCCAGATCTCGGTCGATTGCGAATTCTGCAACAAGCACTATGCTTTCGATAGTGTCGACCTGGAAGCCCTGCTCTCCGACACGGTCACCGCCGCACCGCCACCGCAGTCACAATGAAGAAGCCGCCATGTACATGAAACACCCGAGTGAACACAATCGCGACATCAGCAGCCACAAACAGGATGACCGCCGCACCATCAAACGGCGTCACCTGATCTTCTATCTGCGGGTATGGGAACTCGACGGCGATCGCCCCCTGGGGCATGTGGTGGACATCACCCCGGAGGGGCTGATGCTGATCAGCGAGCAGCCGGTCGCCGTCGGCCAGGAGTTTGCCCTGGAAGTGCGCCTGCCCGATACCGAGGGCAGCCTGAAGCCGATGCGCTTTCGTGCCGTCTGCCGCTGGAGCGACAACGACATCAATCCCGCCTTCTACGATTCCGGCTTCGAGTTTCTGCAAAAGCGCAGCGAAGACATCGAGACCCTGCGCACGCTGGTCGAGGCATACGGCTTTCACGACTGAACACGACCGGGGCGTTCCTACTCGGGCCAGAAACCCCGGATCGCGGCAATGCCCTGCCCGCCGGCTTGCTTGGCCCGGTGCAGCAGATCATGCCGCATACCGCCCAGCGCGTAGACCGGCAGGTTGACCTCTTCCACCCAGGCGCTGAAGCGCTCCCACCCCATGGCCGAGGTCTGCGGATGGCTGGCCGTCGGCAACACCGGCGACAGCAGCACATAGTCGAGCCGAAGCCTGGCGGCCCGGGCCAACTCCTGTGGCGTATGGCAGGAGGCGCCGATCAGTCCACTCTCGGGCGGACGCTCTGCGAGCGCCATCAGCTGTGACGCCGTGAGATGGAGACCGTCGGCCAACCCAGCCCATGCGAGCGTGTCCGAAGGGCGATTGATCAACACACTGGCATTGCACGTCGAGCAGCGTGCCCGCACCTCCTGCAACAATGCGCGATAGTGCGGGTCGTCGAGTTCGTGGGCACGCAGCTGAACCAGCCGCAGGCCCGCTGCCAACGCCTGCTCGATTCGGCGCAGAAAGTGCTCCCGGTCCCGCGGGTCAGCGCCGGTGATCAGATAGCGATCCGGGAGTTGCAATGCGGTGATGACGGGACGGTCAGCTGCGGGAAAGGTCTCCGGCCGCATCTCCCCTGGGATGAGCCAACGTAACGGCTGACCTTCCATGCCCTTAGCCTGCCCCCGATAGTCTTTCACTCGAAAAAAATCGAGCCTTACCAGGCGATCCTCATACTGATGGTGAATCCGGATCAGGGGTTCGGTCGCCAGTGGGAGGATGTCCAGCTCCTCCTTGAGCTCCCGCGCCAGCGCCTGCTCCGGTGTCTCCCCCGGTTCCAGCTTGCCGCCCGGAAACTCCCACAGTCCCCCCTGGTGCAGGTGGTCCGCCCTTTTGGTGATCAGCACCCGCCCCTCGGCATCCTGGATGGCGGCGGCAGCGACGTGGATCAGCATGCTCGAGGGAAGCCGATGTTCAGGTACGGTATTCCGCGTTGATCTTGACGTAGTCGTAGGAGAGGTCACAGGTCAGCACCCGGGTCTCCGCCTGCCCGCGGCCGAGCCTGACCCGGATGGTGAACTCCGGCCTGTCCATGACCGCCTGCCCCGCCTCTTCCGTGTAGTCGGGGGCGCGTCCGCCGTCTCGCACGATACAGACGTCGTCCAACCAGATCTCGACCCGCTCGATGAGCAGCTGCCGCAGACCGGCGCGGCCGACGGCGGCAAGGATCCGGCCCCAGTTGGGATCGCTGGCGAAGAGTGCCGTCTTGACCAGGGGCGAGTGGGCGATGGTATAGGCCACTTCACGGGCCTCGGCCCGATCGGCCGCCTGTTCCACCACCACCTCGACCAGCTTGGTGGCCCCCTCGCCGTCGCGCACGATCTCCCGCGACAGTTCCATGCAGACGGCGGTCACCGCTTCGGCCAGCCGGCGGTAGGCTGCGCTCTCGCGGTCACTCACCGGCGGCAGGCTGGAGGCGCCGCTGGCCAGCAGCACACAGGCGTCGTTGGTGGAGGTGTCGCCGTCCACGGTGATGCTGTTGAAGGAAGGTTCGACCGCCAGGTTCAGGCAGCTCTGCAGAAGTACCGGCTCGACCGCCAGATCGGTGGCCAGGTAGGCCAGCATGGTCGCCATGTCAGGACGGATCATACCGGAGCCCTTGGCGATACCGACTACACGGGCGCTGACGCCGTCGATCTCGAATTGACGGTAGGCGAGCTTGGGCCGGGTATCGGTGGTCATGATGGCCTCTGCCGCCGCTTCCCAGCCTGCGGCACGCAGGTCGCCGATGGCCGCCGGCATCGCCTGATGCATCCGTTCGAGCGGCAGATTGGCGCCGATCACGCCGGTGGAAAAGGGCAGCACCTGTTCGGCGCTGCAGCCGGCGGTTTCCGCCAGATAGCGGCAGCTAGCCTCGGCGTCATGCAGGCCCTGTTCGCCGGTACCGGCATTGGCGTTGCCGGAGTTGACCAGCAGATAGCGGGGGGCGGTCCGCTGCAGATGGCCTCTCGCCACATGCACGGGGGCGGCGCAGAAGGCGTTACGCGTAAAGACCGCGGCGGCGCTCCCGCCGGCGGCCAGTTCGATCACCAGCAGGTCCTTGCGGTCGGCGTATTTGATTCCGGCCGCGGCGACCCCCAGGCGAATACCGGGGACTTCAACGCTCGCCATGGACATGCTTCAGCTCAGACGGCCGTGGCAGTGCTTGTACTTCTTGCCCGAACCGCAGGGACAGGGTTCGTTGCGGCCGATCTTGCGGCCGTCGCGCACGAAGGGCTGATGCTGCTCATCCTGCTCCGGCGACGGCATCGCGTCGGCAGCGGCCTCCTCCGGCAGTCCCTCGAAGGTCTCGTGCTTGAATTCGAAGTCGCTGGTGCGCGGCTGCGGCTCCTCGACCACCATCTCCTCGGGACGCTGGACCTGGACCTTGGAGAGCGCGCCGACCACTTCCCGTTTGATGCTGTCGAGCATGTTGGAGAACATGGCGAAGGCCTCGCGCTTGTACTCCTGCTTCGGATTCTTCTGCGCATAGCCGCGCAGGTGGATACCCTGGCGCAGGTAGTCCATGGCCGCCAGATGCTCCTTCCAATGGCTGTCCAGGGTCTGCAGCATCACCGCCTTTTCGAAGTGGCGCATGTTGTCCGGACCGACCAGGGCCTCCTTCGCCGCGTAGGTATCGACCAGGGTGTCGAGAATGCGCTGCAGCAGTGTCTCCTCATGCAGATCGTCATCTGCGTCGAGCCACTGCTGAATCGGCCAGTCGCCGCCGAAGGTCTCGGCCAGGGCCTCGCCGAGGCCGGGTACGTCCCACTGCTCCTCGATACTCTGGGGCGGGATGTAGCTGTGGAAGATCTCGTTGAGCACGTCGATGCGCAGCGCCCTGATCGACTCGGAGATGTCTTCGATCTCCATCAGCTCACTGCGCTGTTCGTAAACCACCCGGCGCTGGTCGTTGGCCACGTCGTCGAACTCGAGCAGCTGTTTGCGGATGTCGAAGTTGCGGCCCTCCACCTTGCGCTGGGCGTTCTCGATGGCGCGGGAGACCCAGGGGTGCTCGATCGCCTCGCCCCGCTCCATGCCCAGCTTCTGCATCAGGGCACCGACCTTGTCGGAGGCGAAGATACGCATCAGATTGTCCTGCAGCGAGAGGTAGAATCGGCTCGAGCCGGGATCGCCCTGGCGTCCTGAGCGTCCGCGCAGCTGGTTGTCGATACGCCGGGACTCGTGGCGCTCGGTGCCGATCACGTGCAGTCCGCCCGCCTCCAGCACCTGCTGATGGCGCCCCTTCCAGGCTGCTTTATGTTCGTCGATGGGTGCCCCGCCCGGGTCGTTGCTCAGGGTCTCCAGCTCGGAATCGAGATTGCCGCCAAGCACGATGTCGGTACCGCGGCCGGCCATGTTGGTGGCAATGGTGACGGCGCCGGGACGGCCCGCCTGGGCCACGATGCCCGCCTCCTGCTCATGGTGTTTGGCGTTGAGCACCTTGTGTTCGATCTTGGCCTTGTCGAGCAGGCTGGAGATCAACTCCGAGGTCTCTATGGAGGCGGTGCCCACCAGCACCGGCTGCCCGCGTTTCACGCAGTCGCGCACATCCTCCATGATCGCCTCGTACTTCTCTTCCGGAGTCAGGTAGACCAGATCGCCCATGTCGTTGCGGATCATCGGCATGTTGGTGGGGATGACCACCACTTCGAGACCGTAGATCTGCTGGAACTCGTAGGCTTCGGTGTCGGCCGTGCCGGTCATGCCGGAGAGCTTCTGGTAGAGACGGAAGTAGTTCTGGAAGGTGATCGAGGCGAGGGTCTGGTTCTCGTTCTGGATATTGACCCCCTCCTTGGCCTCCACCGCCTGGTGCAGGCCGTCGGACCAGCGGCGGCCCGGCATGGTGCGGCCGGTGAACTCGTCGACGATCACCACCTGATCGTCCTTGACTATATAGTCCACGTTCCGCTGGAACAGCGCATGCGCGCGCAGCGCCGCCATCACATGGTGCATGAGGAGGATGTTGGCGGAGTCGTAGAGACTGGCCCCCTCCTCCAGCAGTCCAGCTTCGGTCAGCATCTCCTCGACGTGCTGATGGCCCTCTTCGCTGAGAAAGGCCTGGCGCGCCTTCTCATCCACCGAGAAATCGCCCGGACCGAAGTCGGGCTGCCCCTCTTCGTTGGTGATCGGCTGCTGCCGGATCAGACGCGGGATGATCTCGTTCACCGCCTTGTAGAGCTCGGAGGAGTCGTCGGTGGGGCCGGAGATGATGAGCGGTGTACGCGCCTCATCGATCAGGATCGAGTCGACCTCGTCGACGATGGCGAAGAAGGGGGGACGCTGCACCCGTTGATCGGCGCTGAAGGCCATGTTGTCGCGCAGGTAGTCGAAGCCGTATTCGTTGTTGGTGCCATAGGTGATATCGGCCGCATAGGCCTCCGCCCGGCTCACCGGGCGCAGATGGGGATAGCCGCCCGCCGCGCCGTCATACGCGGGATCGAACATATAGGAGGCGCTGTCGGGCCCCATGCCGCCGGAGGAGTTGATGACACCGGTGGTGAGGCCGAGAAAATGGTAGACACGTCCCATCCAGGCGGCGTCGCGACGGGCCAGATAGTCGTTCACGGTGACCACGTGCACACCCTTGGCGGGGAGCGCGTTGAGGTAGGCCGCCAGGGTCGCCACCAGGGTCTTGCCCTCGCCGGTGCGCATCTCCGCGATCTTGCCCTGGTGCAGCACCATGCCGCCGATCAGCTGGACATCGAAGTGGCGCATCTCCATCACCCGGCGTCCCGCCTCGCGGACCACGGCGAAGGCCTCCTGCAGCAGACCGTCGAGCGTTTCACCCTGCTCCAGGCGACGCCGAAAATCGGTCGTCTTCTCACTCAGCGCCTCGTCGGAGAGTTGCTGCAAATCGGGCTCAAACTGGTTGATCTGGGCCACGGTTTTGGAGAGACGTTTGATCAGGCGCTCGTTTCGGCTGCCGAAGATCTTCTTGAGGATGTTACTAACCATGAATACGGGTTTCCGTCAGAGCTGCGAAATCCTGGGATCATACAGCATGCAGGGGGAATGCTGAAGAAACGGGGCGTGCAGTTTGCTGCACGCCCCGCTTTCTCGAAAAAGTCAGGAGAGCGTCTGCGTCAGGCCGCGTCGCGCGCCCTTTTTGATTGGATATATTTGGTCGGATTGACCGCTTTGCCGTTCTTCATCACTTCGAAATGGACATGGGGCCCGGTGGAACGGCCGGAAGAACCCATGGTCGCGATCACCTGGCCCTGCTTGATGCGGTCACCCACTTCGACCAGGAGTTTTTCGTTGTGACCGTAGCGGGTCACGACGCCCTTGCCGTGATTGATTTCGATCATCTCGCCGTAGCCGTAACGATCTCCGGCCCAGGTCACCACGCCGGCGGCCACCGCCACCACCTCGGAGCCCTCCTTGCCCGCGAAATCCATACCCTTGTGCATCGAACGCTTGCCGGTAAAGGGGTCGTTACGCATGCCGAAGTAGGAGGAGATCCAACCCTTGGAAATTGGACGTCCTGCCGGATGCAGTGATTCCTCCAGGTTGGAGTTCATGATCAGATCCTCGACCAGTGCCAACTGCTGCTGGCGGTCGTCGATCATCTGTTCCAGGCTCTGCATCTCCACCAGCAGGTCAGGCAGCGCCGACTGCTGACTGGCCGACTCGATGCCTTCCGGACCACCCAGGGCGGGCGGTTCCTCGAAACTGAATTCACCCTTGTCGAGACGTCCGATCTCGACCAGACGCTCACCCAGTGCATCGAGCCGCAACAGCTGGGACTGCAACTGGCCCATGCGCACCGCCATGGCGTCGATCTCGCTCTGGGCATCGGCGCGTGCGTCATCCAACAGCTGCCGCTCTTCGGCGAAGGTCCGCTTCAGGCTGACCACCAGCTGGTGCTCGGGAAACTCGGCATCGGAGACTCCCATCTGATAACCTGCCCACAACATTCCGAGGCCGAAGAGGCCGACGACCAGGGCGATTCCTGAGGCGTACAGACAACGCATCATTGTGCTGCAAGTCTGTCCAACTCCGCGTAAGTATATGATTTTCATATCAATAAACGAACATCAACAAGCAGTAGCTACTTTTTGTTTCGGTCGAAAGTTCACGAACTTTAACATTTAAAGCACGAAATGTGGTGTTTTTCCTAAACTTTTATCAAATTCGTCATGCGTTCAATTCAGAAACTGCTCAACGCTCAAGGCACCCTGACCCAGCTCCACAAGCAACTGGCATTGCAGGAGAAACTGGCGCAACAGGTCCGCGCCCTGCTGCCATCTCCCTTGGATGAACAGCTTCTGGCAGCCGTGCTCAACGGCAGAGTGCTGAGCCTGCTGGTCAACTCCCCGGTCTGGGCCAGCCGACTGCGCTACCTGGCACCACAGTTGCTGCGCCAGTTGCGGCAACAGGGTCTGCCGGTCGAGCAGTTGCGGCCTCGCATCCTGCCCGCCAGGAGTGACGCGAAACGCCCCTCGAAGCACCACCGTCCAGACCTGAGCCCGGAGAGCGCCAATGTCTTGCGTCAGGCGGCCGACGCACTTGAGGCCGGCCCCCTGCAGGAGGCGTTGCGACGTTTGAGTCGACACCACCGTAAATAGAAAAGGGCCGCAGTTGGTACGCTGCGACCCTTCAGGTCATCAGTTGAGCCGGCAGACAGCGCTCAGCTCAGTGTCACATGAGCGGGCTGCATGTAGGAGATCGGCGCATCCTCCGGCTCGTCGAAGGTGATCTCCTCCCAGGCGTCTTCCTGACTGATCAGCTCCCGCAGCAGACGGTTGTTGAGGGCATGCCCCGACTTGTGGCCGCTGAAGGCACCGATCAGGCTGTGACCCAGCAGGTAGAGGTCGCCGATGGCGTCGAGGATCTTGTGCTTGACGAACTCGTCCTCATAGCGCAAGCCATCCTCGTTCATGATCCGGTAGTCGTCCACCACGATGGCGTTGTCGAGACTGCCGCCCAGGGCCAGCTCCTTCTGGCGCAACATTTCGATATCGCGCAGGAAACCGAAGGTACGGGCACGGCTGACCTCGCGCACGAAGGAGGTGGAGGAGAAATCCACGGTGGCGAACTGGGCCCGTTCCTTGAATGCGGGATGGTCGAAATCGATGGAGAAGGTGACCTTGAACCCTTCAAAGGGCTCGAACGAGGCGCGTTTGTCACCTTCCACCACCTCGACCTTGCGCTTGATGCGGATAAAGCGCTTCGCCTTGTTCTGCTCCTCGACGCCGGCCGACTGCAGCAGGAAGACGAAGGGACCGGCGCTGCCGTCCATGATCGGCACCTCGGGTGCACTCACGTCCACATAGGCGTTGTCGATGCCCAGACCGGCAAAGGCGGAGAGCAGGTGCTCCACGGTGGAGACCCGCACCCCATCCTGCACCAGGGTGCTGGAGAGGCGGGTGTCGCCCACATTCTCCGCACAGGCCCGGATCTCGACCGCTGGATCGAGGTCGACGCGACGGAAAACGATGCCCGTATCCGGCGCGGCCGGCCGCAGGGTGAGGTAGACCTTTTCCCCCGTGTGCAGACCCACGCCGGTGGCGCGGATGACATTCTTTAACGTCCGTTGCCAAATCATCGACTGTATGCTCCCAAGCAGAGACCCAACGAAGCCCCAAAAAGGTGCGTATGCTATCACATGCG
>JBNKYJ010000069.1:0-19498 GCA_050300835.1 Sedimenticolaceae bacterium | reverse complement strand
GCTCTGTAGCGTCAAGTCGTCGATCTCCTTGATCAGCCCGCGAAGGCGTTGGCTCATGGTGCCCATGATCCTGAAGCAGACTTCGAACGATTCACTGAGTATCTGCAGAAAGCGCTTGCTGTCGAACGAGATGATTCGGGCCGGCCCCAGCGCTTCGGCGCTGACGGGGTAGATCGGGTGCTCCATGAACATCAAGGCCTCGGCGAAGGTATTTCCGGGTTGAATGATGTCTATGATTTTCTGATCACCGTTTGAAGAGACCCTGAACAGTTTGATCTGGCCTCCAATGACGAGAAAGAAACGGTTCGCGACATCGCCCGTCTCAAAGAGTGCCTCACCGTCTTTCAAGGTACTGGTGTGGCTGCTTTCCATCACCTGCCTGACCTGATGGTCATTCAGTGACGAAAACAGATGCGCTGTTCTGATATCGATATTCATCGCGTGCCTTTGCCTGGTGTCGCTATCCATCGAGACCCGGGTGCAATGCGGGTCTGGTTTCGTCGCTTTTCTGGATACGTCAGACCACGACTTGGTCCCTATCCCATGTGCCCGGGGTGACGACGATAGTGAACCAAGCGCGCGCATTGTTATTTGACGAATATCAAGGATCCAGGGCCATCCTCTGAGCGTTATCCGAGACGGTCGGATGCCGCTCACCGTTGGAGAATCCGGCAATGTAAAGCCATTCACGATGGGACTGCCGGGTCAAGTGACTCGATTGCAACGCCCGGTTTCCTATCGCTTTTCCGATGTTGCCGGATACGGGGTGAGACCTGCCGTGGGAGCTGCCCCCACTGTCTCCTGCGCAACTTCGGCAGTGGTTCATCCTGCCATCAGCGACAAAGGGCGGATGCCAGGCTGCATCGGGATCTCCGGTCGTATCATCGCGCCGGGTGGCCGAACCTCGCACTGTCCCTGTCGTTTCCTGTTCGCTCAGCGGCCGCGTGTGAACTTTCCGGGGGTTTGATCTTAGTCAAGGTGGACATGGCGAGGGAATTTAAAGTGACAACCAGACCGAAGTCAGCGACGTCAGTCGGGTAAGACGCTCGGAAAGGAGGCCTTGCCGGAAACCTGGGGTGACCCCCGTTATCGACTGGCGGAAGCGCCACTCTCGCAACAGAACAGGTCACGACGATGAAAGCGAAAGGGGTTGTTTATCTGGTGGGGGCGGGTCCCGGTGATCCCGACCTGTTGACCGTCAAAGCGTTACGGCTGATTCAATCGGCCGACGTGGTGGTCTACGACCGCCTGATCTCACCGGAGATCATGGATCTGGTGCCATCCGGCGTCTCCCGCATCGCGGTCGGCAAGGCCCCTGGTCTGCACTGCGTGCCGCAACAGGAGATCAATTCTCTGCTGGCCAGCCTGGCCAGGAAGTCCCGTGCCATCGTGCGCCTCAAGGGCGGTGACCCCTTCGTTTTCGGACGCGGCAGCGAGGAGGCTCTGTATCTGGAACCACTGGGTATCCCCTTCGAGGTAGTGCCCGGCATTACGGCGGCTTCGGCGGTGACCACCTATGCGGGGATACCCCTGACCCATCGTTCATTGAGTCGCGGCGTACACCTTGTGACAGGCCACTTTCAGGAGGGCGAAGCACTCGATCTCGACTGGAACAAGCTGGCGGATCCCAGCGCCACCCTGGTGGTCTACATGGGGCTGTCCAATCTGGCGCTGATTACCCAGCAGCTGATCGCGGCGGGACGCGCGCCATCGACTCCCGCGGCGGTGATTCAAGAGGGCACCACCCCCCGCCAGCGCCGGGTCATCGCCACCCTGGAAACCCTCGACCAGAGCGTGAAAGATGCCGGATTGGGTTCACCGGTCATCATCGTCGTGGGCGAGACCGTGGTGCTCGCCGAACGTCTCGACTGGTTTGCGCCGGAGGAGGAGCGTGATGAAACGAGCTGCCTGGATAGCCGCTAGTCTCGCCCTGGTGTTGGCTGAAGCGGTGGCCGCGGATATCACCACGGCGCGCAAGGCCGAGTTATTGAATCTGCTCAAGCACGACTGCGGCTCCTGTCACGGACTGACACTGAAAGGCGGCTTGGGACCGGCACTGACGCCGGAGGTGCTGCAATCCAAGCCAGTCGATTTTCTGGTGGCGACGATTCTCTACGGACGCACCGGTACTCCCATGCCTCCCTGGCGTCCCTTTATGACGGAAGGCGAGGCCACATGGCTGGCGCAACGGATCAAGGAGGGGGTGAAGTGAAACCCTGGCTGATGTTTCCGCTGTTGATGTTGTTCTCCACTGTTTCGGTGGAGGCCGGCGAACTGCGCGGCACCGGCGATCTGGGTGTGGTGGTGGAGCGGGCCGACGGCAGCCTGCAGGTCATCGAGACCAGCGGCAACACGCTGCTGGGCCGCATCGAAGGCCTGGGCGACCTCTCGCACGCCTCCGCCGTCTTCTCCCGTGACGAACGCTACGCCTACGTCTTCGGCCGGGATGGCGGTCTGACCAAGGTCGATGTACTCGAGCGGCGTGTGGTCGCCCGCGTGGTGCAGTCGGGCAACAGTATCGGCGGCGCCATTTCACAGGACGGCCGCCTGGTGGCCGTTTCCAACTACGAACCGGGCGGGGTGCGCATCTTCGACGCCGGGACGCTCGAGCCGGTGGCGGACATCCCCGCCGAATACGGCGACGGACAACGCTCCAAGGTGGTCGGCCTGGTGGATGCCCCCGGCAACCGTTTTCTCTTCAGTCTCTGGGACGCGGGTGAGATCTGGAGCGTCGATATGAGTGACCCCGCACATCCCGTCATCAAGAAATATCGAGAGGTGGGAAAGAACCCCTACGACGCCCTGATCACGCCGGACGGCCGCTACTACATCGCCGGTCTCTACGGCGAGGACGGACTTGCACTGCTCGATCTCTGGTACCCGGAACGGGGTGTCGAGCGCATCCTGAACGACTACGGCAAAGGGGAGCGGAAACTGCCCGTCTACAAGATGCCCCACCTGGAGGGGTGGGCGCTGGCGGGACGCCGCCTGTTCATCCCCGCGGTAGGACGGCATCAGGTCCTGGTGGTCGACACCGACACCTGGCAGGAGGTCGGCCGGCTCGACGTGCATGGACAACCGGTGTTCGTCATGGCGCGGCCGGACGGACGTCAGATCTGGGTCAACTTCGCCTTTCCCGACAACGACACCATCCAGATCATCGATAGCCGTGACCTGAAGCTGGTCGAGACCCTGAAACCGGGCAAGGGTGTGCTGCACATGGAGTTCGAGCCCCGCGGCGGAGAAGTCTGGATCTCGGTGCGCGACATCGACCGGTTGCAGGTCTACGACACCGGCAGCTTCGAGCGCCTGGCCGACTGGCCGGCGGCGAAACCCTCCGGGATCTTTCTCAGCGCCCGCGCGCATCGTATAGGTCTCTGACATGGTGGCACAGAAAGAATCGATCCTGGACCGCCCCCTGAATCCTCTGGAGCGCAGGCTGCTCAACGATTTTCAGGACGGTTTTCCACTCACCCCACGACCCTTCCGCACGATTGCCGAGCGCGTGGGCTGCACGGAGGAGGAAGTGATGCATACCCTGCAACAGCTACAGGCTCATCGCCTGATCAGCCGGGTGGGGCCGGTGTTCCGTCCCAACCGCGTCGGCGCCAGCACCCTGGCGGCGATGGAGGTCCCGGCCGAACGTCTCGAGGCGGTTGCGACGGTCGTCAACGGCTACGGCGAGGTCAACCACAACTACGAACGCGAACACCGGCTGAATCTCTGGTTCGTCGTCACCGCGGCGAATCGGGACGCACTGGAAGCCGTGCTGCGCGAGATCGAACGCATCACCGGGCTGGAGGTCATCGACCTGCCGATGATCGAGGACTTCCACATCAACCTGGGATTTCCGCTGCAATGGGTATGATCGACGCCTCCATGGAGCTGGTTGTGGACCCCCTGGACCGGGAGCTGGTGCGATTGGTTCAAGGCGGTCTGCCGATGGTGACCAATCCCTATGCCGCGATCGCCGACGAACTGGGTGTCGCCGAGGCGGAGGTCATCCGCCGCCTGGAGCGGTTGCTGGAGAACGGTGATATCCGTCGCTTCGGCGTGGTCGTCAGGCATCGCGAGCTGGGATATCGCGCCAATGCCATGGTGGTCTGGGACGTACCCGACAACCGGGTCTCGGCGATCGGTCGACTGATCGGCCGCCAGGCCTGCGTGACCCTCTGCTACCGTCGGCCGCGCCGCCCCGGACGCTGGCGTTACAACCTCTTCTGCATGATTCACGGGCGCAGCCGTGAAGGGGTGCTGAACAATCTGCAGGCGCTCGTCGAACACTGCGCGCTGCACGACATCGAGCACGAGGTGCTCTTCAGCCGGCGCCGTTTCAAACAGTGCGGTGCACGTTATGTCGCGGAGGAGACCGACCGGGTGCACCCCTCACGACTCCTCTCACTGACCGCGGAGTGATGCCATGGCCCCCCTGTCACGACTCGAACGCCGCTTGATCAACCGTTTCCAGGGCGGCGTGGACCTGGCCGGACGCCCCTTTCGGCATATGGCCCGGGTGCTGGAATCCGACGAGACCGCGGTGATGGAGGCGGTCCAGCGATTGCTGGATGACGGCTGGCTGTCACGCTTCGGTCCGCTCTACAACGCCGAACGCCTGGGCGGGAGCCTGGTGCTGGCGGCCATGCAGGTACCGGAGTCTGCGTTCGATGACGTGATGGAGCGGGTCAACGCGCTGCCGGAGGTGGCCCACAACTACCGGCGAGACCACTGGCTGAACATGTGGTTCGTGCTGGCTACCGACTCCTCTGACGCCATGGCCACGGTGATCCGTCAGATCGAGACGGAAACCGGCTTGCAGGTCTACGCCTTTCCGAAGCAAGAGGAATTCTATCTGGGCCTCTGGTTCGAGACAGGGGAGGACGGCCGCTTCACCACCCGTTCCATACCCGCGCAGCACTCCGCGCAACGACATTCTCTCGATCAACTCGACCGCCGCATCGTCGCCGAAACCCAGGGAGGTCTCCCGGTCACCCTCGATCCCTGCGAGCAGGTGGCCGAACGCATCGGCTGCTGGCCCAGCGAGGTGGTCACCCGCCTGCACGACATGCAGCGCAAGGGCGTGATCCGCCGTACGGGACTGGTGCCCAACCACTACCGGCTCGGTTTCCGGGGCAACGGCATGACGGTGTGGAACATTCCGGACCCACAGTTGCGCGAGGCGGGACGCCGGCTCGGCGGTCTCGACTATGTCAGCCACTGCTACTCACGGCCGCGCCACCTGCCCGATTGGCCGTATAACCTGTTCGCCATGGTGCATGGGCGGGACCGGGACGATGTGCGGGAGAAGCTGAAGGAGATGGGCCGCATTCTGAAGCCGTTTCACCAGGGCCACGAGGTCCTCTTCAGCTCGGCGGTGTTGAAGAAGACCGGCATGCGACTCGCACTCTAGGAGACAGGTATGTTTCGAATCAGTCGCTATCTGCAGGCACTGCAACATCCACCCACCCATGGCGCGGCGCAACGGCCCGTGAAACCGAGCGGGCCGGTGGTGATCTGGAACCTGGTGCGGCGCTGTAACCTGACCTGCAAGCACTGCTACGCCACTTCGGCCGACAAGGACTTCCCCGGCGAACTCGATACGCAACAGGTCTTCGACGTCATGGACGACCTCAAGGCTTTCGGCGTGCCGGTGCTGATTCTCTCCGGCGGCGAACCGCTGATGCGGCCCGATATCTTCGACATCTCCCGGCGCGCCAAGGCCCAGGGTTTCTATGTCGGGCTCTCCAGCAACGGCACCCTGATCGATGAGCGGTCGATTCGGCAGATCGCCGAGGTGGGTTACGACTATGTCGGCATCAGCATCGACGGCATGCGGGAGACCCACGACCGTTTTCGGCGCAAGCAGGGCGCCTTCGATGACTCCCTGCGGGGCATCCGGCTCTGCGTGGAGGCCGGCCTCAAGGTGGGACTGCGCTTCACCCTGACCCAGGACAACGCCGCCGAGCTGCCGGATCTGCTGAGCCTGATGGAGAGGGAACGGGTCGACAAGTTCTATCTCTCCCATCTCAACTACGCCGGCCGCGGGTACAAGAACCGCCGCGAGGATGTCCATCACCGAATGACCCGGGAGGCGATGGATCTGCTCTTTGCCACCTGTTGGGCGGACGTGGAGGAGGGAAGGCAGCGCGAATTCGTTACCGGCAACAATGACGCGGACGGGGTCTACCTGCTGCATTGGGTGCAACGGCATCTGCCCCGGCATTCTGAACGGCTGCTGGCGATGCTCAATCGCTGGGGAGGCAACGCGAGCGGCGTGAATATCGCCAATATCGACAACGAGGGGCGCGTGCACCCCGACACCATGTGGTGGGACTACACCCTGGGCAGTGTCAAGGAGCGGCCTTTCTCTGCGATCTGGCAGGACCTCTCCGATCCCCTCATGGCGGGACTCAAACAGGCAGAACGGCCGCTGGAAGGGCGCTGCGCCGAGTGCGGCCAGCGGTCCATCTGCGGTGGTAACAGCCGTACCCGTGCCTGGCGCCTGACCGGCAATCCCTGGGCGGAGGATCCGGGCTGCTATCTGACCGATGAGGAGATCGGGCTGTCGGCGTCTGCTCCCATGACGGCCGCCGGCTGAGAGACCGATTCACCGATGCGACGCACACCTTACTGCACAGTCACTCTGTTGCTCCTGACGCTCTTGCCGTTTGGGGCTTTCGCGGTTGCGGCTGAGAAGGAGCCGGCTGCTGCGGTCGAGACACTCTACAAGACCCACTGTTCGGAGTGTCATGGCGCGGACCGGCTGGGCGGTCAGGGACCGGCGCTGCTGCCGGAGAATCTGCATCGGCTGCGCAGGAATCAGGCGCTGAAGACGGTTTCGGAAGGACGTGCCGCGACCCAGATGCCGCCATTCAACGCGCTGCTGACTTCGCAGCAGATCCAGGCGCTGGTGGACTTCGTCTACACCCCGCTGGAGCGGATCCCCGAGTGGGGCATGCCGCAGATCGCTGCCAGCCGCATCGCGTATCATGCTCCCGGCAGCCTGCCCGACAAACCGGCCTACAGCGCCGATATCGACAATCTGTTCATCGTGGTGGAGCTGGGCGATCACCACGCGACCCTGCTGGACGGCGACAGCTTCACGCCGATCCACCGTTTTCAGACCCGCTACGCCCTGCATGGCGGACCCAAGTACGCCGATGGCGGGCGCTATGTCTTCTTCGCCTCGCGCGACGGCTGGATCAGCAAGTTCGATACCTTCAATCTGACCTACACGGCCGAGGTGAGGGCGGGCATCAACACGCGGAATCTGGCGGTCTCCCACGACGGCCGCTTCGTCATGGTGGCCAACTACCTGCCGCACACGCTGGTGGTGCTGGATGCCGTGGACCTGAAACCGTTGAAGGTGATCCCGGTCATGGACGACGCGGGCAACAGCTCGAGGGTCAGCGCCGTCTACACCGCCGATCCGCGCGCGAGCTTCGTCGCCGCCCTCAAGGATATTCCCGAAGTCTGGGAGATCAGCTACGAAACGCCGCCGCCCAAGGGCTTCGGCCAGTGGATGCATGACTATCGAGAGGATTCGGGAGAGCAGGGCGGCAGCGACCCCTTCCCGGTGCGCCGGATCCGGGTCAAGGACTACCTGGACGATTTTTTCATCAACCAGAACTATACCCAGATCGCCGGCACGGCCCGGGACGGTAAAGGGCAGGTGGTCGATCTCGACCTGGGGCGGGCGGTGGGGGCGCTGGAACTGCCCGGTATGCCGCATCTCAGTTCCGGCATCAGCTGGCGCATCGGTGATCGACGGGTGATGGCCATGCCCAATATCAAGGCCGACAAGGTCACGGTCCTCGATACCGACACCTGGGAAGTGGTCAAGGAGATACCGACCCTGGGCCCGGGTTTCTTCATGCGCAGCCACGAGAACAGTCCCTATGCCTGGGTCGATGTCTTCTTCGGCGAACACAAGGACGCCATGCACGTGATCGACAAACAGCGCCTGGAGGTGGTCAAGACCCTCTATCCCGCACCCGGCAAGACATCGGCGCACGTGGAGTTCACCAAGGATGGCCGCTATGCGCTGGTCAGTGTCTGGGATGAAGAGGGTGCCCTGGTGGTCTACGACGCCGAGACGTTGGAGGAGGTCAAGCGGCTGCCCATGAAAAAGCCGTCCGGTAAATACAACGTGCACAACAAACTGACGCGGTCCGCGGGGACCAGCCACTGAACCGTCGGAGGAGTGAAGCGGATGATGCCGAACCACCTGTTCCCCCTGCTAGCCCTGATCCTGGTTTCGACTGCGACACAGGCCGAAACGCGCTGGATAGAATCCGCAGACATGCGTATCGAGGATGGCGATACGCTGGAGGTTCGCTCAGCGGGAAATTGGGATAAGTTTCAGCTCTATGGTATCGATGCCCCGGAGAATCGTGAAAATCCGAAGTTCAAGGTCGATTTGCAACGTACCGGCCTGCAACACGAAACACTGCTCTCGCTGGGCATCATGGCCAGCGGCCACCTTCGCGATCTGGTAAAACGTTCGGGGCGTGTCGAATTGCAATACGAAGCGGGCGATGTCGATCGCTATGGCAGGTTACAGGGATGGGTGCGTGACGTGAATGGAACTTCACTCAATTTCACCATGGTCGCCGACGGTTTCGCGATCGTGACCCTGGAGAACGGAGCACCACTCGCCGGGCAATGGCGTAAGGCGCAGCAAGCGGCCCTGGACGGCAAGCAGGGTCTCTGGGGATTGCTGCGTGAACCGGCCATGCGATGGGCGAATCTTCCGGCTGCCGGGAAATAGCCTCATCCGTCATCGATCCTTTCATTTGTCATATCCAGGCGCAGCGTGGAATTGCCGAACATGAATTGCCGTCACGTTGCCGCTCTCTGGCTCCTGCTGTTCTCCACCCAGGTGGCGTCATTGCCTCCGTTGCAGTTGTTTGTCGACCTGACACCAGCCGGCCAGACGCTGCGACCACCGCCCGGTGTCTACTCGGGGCCGGTGGTGATCACAAAACCCATCGTACTCGAAGGCGGTGGCGAGGTGACCATCGACGGTCAGGGGCAAGGCACTGTCCTGGCCGTCAAGGCGGATGGGACGACGATCCGTGGCCTGCATCTGACCGGTTCGGGCGAATCGTTCGATCATCTGGATGCCGGCGTGTTGATTCAGGCGGACAAGGTGCTGGTGGAGGACAATATCGTCGACGATGTCCTTTTCGGAGTGCATATCCGGCAAGGCAACGGCAACACCCTGCGCAACAACGAGATCTCGTCCAAGCAGGAGATCTCGAGTTTGCGCGGTGAAGGCGTGAGGATCTGGTACGGTCATGAAAATCTCATCGAGAACAACCATATCCACCATACCCGCGATCTGTTACTGACCAATGCGGCCGACAACCGGATCATCGGCAACAGGCTGCATGACAATCGGATTAGCATGGAGTTCATCTATTCTCCTGACAATCTGATCAGGAATAACCGCATCGGGCGCAACGATACCGGAATTGTCGCCATCTACTCCGACGGATTGAGAATCGAGAATAACCACATTGCCGAAATACGCAATACAGGCAGTTCGGCGCTGGCCATCAAAGAGAGCTCACAGGTGCATATCCTCGGCAACACCATTCTGCACAATGCCACCGGTTTGACCGCGAACTCACCCATCTTCCCGGAAAACATTCTCTACCTGGAAGGCAACACTTTCGCCTACAACGTCGTGGCGATGTATTTCTACGGCGAAAAGGGGGGGCATGTGATTCATGACAACCGTTTTCTGGAAAATCTAACCACTATCGCCGTCAGTCATGTGACCAGTGCCCGATACAACGACTGGAATGGTAATCTCTGGGACGACTATGAAGGATTCGATCGCGACCAAGACGGTTATGGGGACACTCCCCACAGTATCAACCTCTATGCCGACCGGATCTGGATGGACCGGCCGGTGACCCAGTTTTTCCGTGGCACGCCGATCATGGGCATGATCGATTTCATGGAGCGTCTGGCGCCGTTTTCAGAGCCCGGAGCGATATTGACCGATGAGCGACCGAGAGTTCATTGATCCGACGCCTTCCGCTCGTCGTCGAACGACTTGCCGGTCAATGCGGAGAGGAAGGCGACAATCGCTTCGGCCTCATCCGCGCTCAGTTCCGTGTCGAGTTGGATCCGCGCCATGATCGAAACGACTTCCGCCAGGTCATTCGCGGAACCGTCGTGAAACCAGGGGGCCGTGATCGCCACGTTGCGCAGTGAGGCCACCTTGAAAACCATACGATCGGCTTCGTCGCCGGTGACCCGGAAGCGCCCAGGATCCTCGAGATTGTGAAAGTCGCCGTAAACCCCCAGCTTTTCATTCAGGCTGCCGCCCAGCAGGGGACCGTCGTGGCAACGCACACAGTTTTTCCGCATGAACAGACGCAGGCCCGAGAGTTCCCGTTCACTCAGCGCATCTTTATCGCCCCGCAGGAAATCGTCGAAGCGGGATTCGCTGCGCAGCGTACGCTCAAAGGCAGCGATCGCCTCGGTCAGGTTGGTGTAGGTGAGTGAGGGTTCGGCATCGGGAAAGGCCTGGTCGAATGCCTTGACGTATTCGGGCAGGGCGGAAAGCTTGTCCAGCACCGACTGTTCGTCAGGCATGCCCATCTCGATCGGGTTGAGTATGGGTTGGCCCGCCTGATCGGCAAGGTCCACCGCACGGGCATCCCAGAACTGAGCGCTCTGCCATCCCGCATTGAGTACGGTGGGTGCATTTCGATCACCCAATTCGCCGCGGGCCCCGGGCGATGTGGGCAGATTGTCGGCGCCTGGTCTGCCATCGTTGAGCGGATGGCAGTTGGCGCAGGCCTGGGTGTCGTTGATCGACAGACGCGGATCGAAATAGAGCGTCCTGCCCAGATCGATACGGGCAGGGGTGTCGTGTTCGCTGCCCGGCATCTGCTCCGGCAGGGGCGCGAAGTAGCGGGCGGCCTTTCGCAGTAGTCGATCAGTGTCGTCGGCTGGAGTGGGGCCACTGCCCAACGCCAGGGTACACAACAGAATAATCGTCAGCTTAGGGTGCATGGTGATACCGGTTTGTGTCGTAGACAACTCAATCGAACAGCAGCTGCTTCATCTCGCTCAGCGTACGGTGTGTTGCATGACATCGCGCGCAGATATCGACAGCGGCCTGCCCCAGTCTCCTTCCGGTCTGCTTCGGTTCCCGCTGCTCGATGGCGTTCTCCAATTCGTTCAGAACCGTGAAACTGTCCTTGCCGAGTATCCGTTCACTTGGCGCGGCATCACTGTGACACACAGGGCAGGTTGCCGCGAGTTGCTGTAGTTCGGTTCTCAATCGGGCAGCGGCCTTGATTGCGGCGTTCCAGCGTGTGTCCTCGCTGGCGATCTTGATGCGGTTGAGCGTCAGGGAGAGTGTATCCATATGTGAGGAAAACTCGACGCTCCGGCCGTCACTGTCTTCCACCGTCAGGCCAGAGAAATCAGGTGACCGGTAACGCAGGGCCGCAAGGACACGGTACTCCCGGTGGCAGCTTCGACAGTCGCGGCGAATCCTGTCCGTATGCTGCCTGACTTCCGCCAGCGTCCCCTCCGCCACGGCAAGTTCCAACTGCTCGAGTTCGTCCCATTCGATGGCGTCATGCCATTCCGGAACCATTTCGGGTATCGACCTGAGATGCTTTGCAAATTTCCGGCTCCACTTGAGAAGCAACTCCCGTTCGCCCTCTGCGGCGTACGCTTCGATGGCCTGCAGTTCCCGGCGCAATGCAAACATGGTGTGTAACCAGACCTGTCGCTTGTTCAGCGGTTTGTACCACTGACCCAGGCTTGCGGGGAGGTTCGATAGCACCGGTCCTTCATCAGACAGTGACGGCGTGACGTACCCTAAAAAAGCGATGATCAGGATTGGCGGCAGCCAGCCAAAAGGCACGGACAGTGGCGTGCGTCGTGTGAAAGTGAATCGACAGTTCATCGATACGTCATCTCCTAGCCAGGACTATTCGACAACATGCACCACGCCTTTCATGTTGTGGCTTTCAAAATGGGGCTCACAGATATAGTCGTAGGCGCCCGGCTGGGTGAAGGTTCGTTCCCGGTGTTCGCCAGGGAAGAAGTAGTCACCCTCCGGATCACCCAATGCCTCGAACCTGACGCTGTGATACTGGCGCGATTCACGGTTCTCCCAGCGAACCGTGGTGCCGACTTTCACGGTCAGGTCATCGGGCTGAAATTTATAGTCCTTGACGACAACGGTGACCGTTTCGCCGGCAAGCAACGGAGCTGTGCCGGACAGGATCAGAAACAGGGTGACGATAAGGCTCTGTGAATAGTTACGCAGCATGGTCGATCTCCCGACCCGGCAACCGGGATTTGCACGAAACCGCCGGCTTGCCGGGATCACTGATAGTTCGCAACCACGTTGACCGGCTCGGTCAACGGTTTATTGAGCGACTGCATTGATTTCGGCTTCACCGTTGTCGAGCCCCAGCTTGTATCCCAGAGAAACATGATGAAAACGGGCCTGGGTATAGTCGTCGTGTATGGCAAAGCCGAAATTGTAGAGTTTTTCCGGTTCGATACTCACATCATCCGGTGCATCCGATTTCAACGGACGCTTGAAGATGGCGGTCCAGAAACCGGCTTCTTCACGAATGCTGCCTTGCAGTGCCATCTCTCCGGCCATAACGCGCTGTTCGAGCACATGGCCGTTTTCGACCGCTCCCGAGCCGCTGTTGATGCGCACAATGTCCATGAAGTTATGCGCAGCCATTTCGGCCTGAAGGGCGGCATCGTCCTTGAGCTTGTCCCAGCCGCCCAGATTCTTGCCGCGACGCCCTTTCTCCTCCACGCTGGTGCGGGATTCCTTGATGTACTTGGTAACACCCTGACTGAAGTCGAGTGAGAGAGCGGAAGATGCAGGATCGTCCGGATGTCCCGGCATGGTGCGCAGGTCTTCATGGCAGGTTCCCCAGCAACCGGCCTGCGAGGCGTATTCGACCTCGTCGGTCGCCAGCATGAAGGCGAGCTTGACCTGATTGTCCGGATCCATCTTGCCGCCATCGACAAAGGGTAGCGGGACGTGATCCGTGCCTTCCCACTGAAAGCGCAGATAGAGATTGTCGGCATCGTGGGTCGCCTGCACGGTGACCGGGATGGAACCGCGCTTGCCTTGCGGCGGCGTCGGTTCGGCCTTCTCGCCAGTCACCATCTTCTTACCCATGTCGGCGGTCTCCTTGTCATGGCAAGTGATACAACGGTCACCGGCCCTGAAGGGACGGGCGCCGCCGTGAAATTTGCCCACCAGGGTCCACTCCATTGATGTCTGCCCGGGATAGAAGATAGTGATCTGGCGTTCGCCCGACTTCGACCAGTCAACGCCTTCATCGACCGCACCGCCGACAGCTGCCGAGGGTGCCGCGGTTGCTGAGGCGGGCGCCGCTGCCGGTGTGGAAGCTGTCCTGACTTCGGCTTTGACTGCATTGACTTCGGCTTCCGGGTTGTCGAGTCCCAGCTTGTAGCCCAGGGAGACGTGATGGAAACGCGCGCTGGTGTAGTCGTCATGAATGGCGAATCCGAAATTGTAGAGCATCCCTGTATCGATATTGATATCGCCAGCGGAATCGGATTTGAGCGGCCGTTTCACCACCACGCTCCAGACGCCCGCCTCGAGCCAACCCTGCGCCTCGATGGCGGCGCTGTCGTTCATCATGCGCTGTTCCAGCACATGGCCGTTTTCGACCTTGCCGCTGCTGTTCCAGCGGATCAGGTCCATATAGTGATGGGCTTTCGCCTCAGCCTGCAGACTGCCTTCATCCTTGAGTTGGTCCCAGCCGCCGAGTTTCTTGCCGCGACGCCCCTTCTCCTCGACATTGGTGCGGGACTCCTTGATGTATTTCGTTACGCCCTTCGAGAAGTCAAGGGGAAGTCCGGATGCGGCGGGATCCTCGGGGTGACCGGGCATGGTGCGCAGATCCTCGTGACAAGTGCCCCAGCAGCCCGCCTGCGATGCATACTCGACCTCGTCGGTGGCCAGCATCAAGGCCAGCTTGACCTGGTTGTCGGGATCCATCTTGCCGCCTTCGACGAAGGGAACCGGCACATGCTCCGTGTCTTCCCACTGGAAGCGCAGATAGAGGTGGGTTTCGTCATGCGCCGCCTGGACGGTGACGGGGATGGACCCGCGCTTGCCCTCGGGCGGCGTCGGTTCCGCCTTGACGCCGGTGACCATCTTCTTGCCCATGTCCGCCGTTTCCTTGTCGTGACAGGTCATACAGCGATCGCCGGCCCGGAAGGGGCGGGCGCCGCCGTGAAATTTCCCCACCAGCGCCCACTCCATCGAGGTCTGTCCCGGGTAGAAGAGGGTGATGCGGCGCTCCGGTGAACCACTCCAATCGACTCCGAAGCCGTGGCTGGCCGCCGCCTTCGGTGCTTTGCCCGGCGCACCTCCCGAGCCGGCTGCCGCCAAGGCCTGGGCCACTGCGGCATCGATCTTCTGCTGCATCGCAAGCGCCTGTGCCTTGCGGCGTTCACGTTCCTTCTGCGTTTCCTCCTGTCGAGCCGCCTCGGCCGCCGCTTCGGCCGCCTCGGCCCGCGCCAGGCCCTGCTTGAACGATTCGGGTATCCCGGTCTTGTAGGCTTCGACAGGTTTGGCCCACGTTTCCAGTTCCTCCTCGCTGAGCTGCTTGTGAACCGGGTTGTGGGCGATGCCCTTGTGACAGTCGATGCAGGTATTGCCGTTCTCCATGGCGAAAATATGCTGGTTTCGCGCACGCGGTTTCTGCCGCTCCGGATTCATGGTGTCCCAGTCGTGGCAGTTGCGGCATTCGCGCGAATCGGTCTCTTTCATGGCCGTCCATACGCGCCTGGCCATGGTCAATCGATGTTGGTTGAATTTTTCAGGTGTATTGACGGTGCCCACCAGTTTGTGCCAGACCTCGTTACTCGCTTTGATCTTCCTTACGATCTTGTGCACCCAGGGACGGGGAACGTGACAATCGGGGCAGCCGGCGCGCACGCCGCTGCGGTTGCCGTCATGCACCGTGCCCTTGTATTCCTGATAGACGTTCTCTTCCATCTCATGGCATGAGATGCAGAACTCCATCGTGTTGGTCGCTTCCATGGCGGTATTGAACCCGCCCCAGAGAATCACACCGATGACCATGAAGAGGACAGCGCCTCCCAGGGTCGCGCCAAATGCGACTTTGCGTGAAATCAGGCTTTTGAACAGTGACTGATGATGCATTGCTTACCCCATCACTCCACATTGGATAGTCGATACGCCGGCGGACGTGGCGGTGTGTGATCGGCCTATGCTGACAGGGCGGATTGGAGTGGAAGAACTCGAACCCGCCCTGTGTGCTGTTACATGCTTGGACGCGGCATTTCGTCAGGTGACGTGATTGACGCGGTTATGCACGTTGAACTTGCCGGTGGGTGCATACAGACCTTTGACGCGTCCCTTCTCCTCCAGGGTCTTGGCATCGAAGATGATGATTTCACCGTTGGGTTCCTTGCTGTCCTTACGGTTCCAGACGGAAGTCCATACCTCGGAACCATCGTTGTTGAACTCGATGTGCACGGCGGCATAGCCGGGCTTTTCGGTCAAACGGATGGTCTTGACGATCTCATGGGTATCCTTGGAGATGACCTGAATCGACTGTTGCACCTCGGGTTCGGGATGCTTGGTCTGGTCAGCCCAGACGTAGTCGCTCTTCGGGTGGGTTCTGATAAAGACGCCCGGGCCGTCGGTTTCGACTTCGTAGCAGACCTTCCAGGCCTGGTCCTTGTGACCGGCAGGATCGTTGCCCCAGACCGTGACCTTGCCGACACCGAGGTGGGTGGTGCCGCCGACAGGACCGCACTTGGGATCGATCCAGTTGGCGCCGGGTCCGGGGTGAGGTTTCTTGTCGGTGTCGATCATGGCCTCCAGTTTCTGGTTCTCGGTATCCACCACGACCATCTTGTCAGAGGCGTTGGCCGCGATCTGGAAGTAACGACCGGTCGGATCGAAGAAACCGTCATGCAGGTACTTCGCGGTATCCATCTTGGTGACTTTGAGGTTGTCCAGGTCGGTATAGTCGACCTGCCACATCTGTCCCAGTTCTTTCATGGAGACCAGCCAGGAGGGCGCGTGTGGTGTGTCGTACACGGCCGCGACGCGGGACTCGTTGACATACTCTCCGTCAATGTTGACACCGCGTGCCGAAACCACTTTCAGAGGCTCCATGGTCTTTGCGTCGAGGATGACGAAGTGCGGCGGCCAGTAACCACCGCCGATGACGTATTTGCCATCACCGGATACGGCGACGTCACGTGCATCGTAGGCGACCTGGGTCTGGGCTACCTTCATCTTCTCGGGTGTCTGCCACAGGTCAACCTTGGTCATCATGCCGTCACGGCCCATGACGTACCAGAAGCGGCCCGGGTTATCGACGTGCATTCCTTCGTGATGCTCCACGGCCTTGAGGACGTGTACCGCATAGCCGGTCGGAATATGGGCAACGATATCCTTCTTGTCACCGTCGACTACCGCGATCTTACCGACATCGCGCTCGATGACCAGGAAGAAATTCTCCCAATTCCGCCCATGCATGGGTTTTGTCGGATAGTCTTTCGGTTCGACGAACACCTTGTGCCGCTCCTTCATCAATGCCAGGGGCATCTCAGGCGGAATTGGCGGTTCCATTTGGATGTAGGTGGCCATCAACTTGATTTCATCACCGCTCAGGATATCGTCGAAGTTGTTCATGCCGCCTTCGGTACCGAAGTGGATGATCTTTTCGAGTCTCTCCTGGCCGAGCTTTTGGGTATTTTTGGGCTCCAGATTCTTTCCCGTTGCACCTTTACGCAGAGTACCGTGGCAACCCGCGCAACGTTGAAAATAGATTGTCTTGGCCGTCTCGAAATCCGCATCGCTCAGCGTAGGGGTGGCGGCCTGGGCGGAAAACCCAATACCACCGATGGTCATGCTGATTGCCAGTGATAACGCACTTCCCTTGAGCATGGTGTGCGCGCGTGGCCTGGAACTTCTAGTCATTGGAGAAATCCTCCCTCGTGTGTCGATAGTCGCACGACAAATTAGGCTCTAGCCCTCGGGAATCAACCTTGACAAAAGTCAAATCAAAAAATGTGGTTTTGTCAGATAGTCGTTTCCGACAAGGTAAAGGCCTGTGGATCGACGCTGGTTGCTGGAAGTCGGTATGGAACTCTCTTCCAGCAGTGAGCCAGGTCTTCAGAACCGATTTTTCGCTCATTCGTCGACACCTGCTTCGGGATGCCCGCCATGCGTAAGAGCCTACAGACTTTCGGACTCTCCCTGTTTATCGTTCTGGCATTTCTGGTCATCGGTATCGGATTTCTTTTCGGTATCGACAATCCTATACCCTGGATAATGATAGCGATTCTCATCGCGCTGCCGGTCATCCATAAAAAGCTGACCGCCAGGAAGTTTGTCGCCTGGGACGACAACCTGAGCGTGGGTATCGAGGCCATCGATCAGGATCACAAGAAGCTGTTGACCCTGATCAACAATCTGCAGACTTCCGTGCTCTATCCGACCGGCGAGACCTTCGAGAGGCAGGCCTTGAGCGAACTGGTGGACTACACCAAGTACCACTTCGCGCGGGAAGAGAAACTGATGCAGGAGAATGGCTATCCGGACTACGCGCCGCATAAGCAGCAGCATGAGGAGATGATCGCCAAAGTGGGCACCTACATGGATGCCTACGAGAAGGATCGCGAAGCCACCGTCGACGAACTGACAGGGTTTCTCAAGACCTGGCTGATCAACCATATCGCCGGTACGGACCAGAAATACAGCCAGTTTCTGCGTGACAAGGGGGTTCGCTGAGCCGACCGGTCTCGGCGGAACACGCCATGGGTACGGTCAACTGCCTCTATTGCGGCGCGACAGTCTCGGACGAGAGTGCTGTTTGCCCACAGTGCGGCGCGCCTTCACATTTCCAGAAGCGCGGCTTCAGACTCGGCGCAAGATTCAGATTCATCCTCTTTTTCGCCATCCTCGCTGCGGCTTCTATCGTGGTGGCGCTTGTGTTGCCGAGATGAAGACGTTGCTAACGCTGGGAAAGCGATATCGGTCATACCCCATGTCAAAGGCGTGAGGTGAGATGAGCAACGATCCATTGGTGCCGATGCGGCTCTCGATGGCCGATCTGAAACAGGTGATCGTAAGTGGTTGGCGGCTGTTTCGTGCCACTCCCGGGCCAAGCCTCGCTTATGCACTGGTCGCGGTCTGTATCGGTTTCGTGCTGCTCATGGCTGTCACCCATCTCGGTTTCACCCCCATGTCGCTACCCTTGGCGGGAGGCTTCATGCTGACGGCACCTGCAATGCTCGGAGGCTTTTTCCACATTGCGAAAATCACTCAACAGGGGGGCAAGGTCAAACTGACCACACCCTTTATCGGCTTTCTGCGGGCGCCGCATACGCTCTGGATCATCGCCCTGTTCTGCAGTTTCGTCTTTCTCATCTGGTTGACCGATGCGGGTGTGCTCTACAGCTTTACGCTTGGCGGCGCCGAAAGGGAAGCACTATGGCTATGGATCGCCGTCGCTGACCGCTCCGTTGTCGGATTCTGGTTCTGGGGTTCGCTCATGGGCGGCTTTCTGGCATCGGTGATTTTTTGCGTTGCGGCTTTCTCCGTGCCGTTGCTGTTCGAGCGGCGGGCAACATTGATTCAGGCTGTCCATGCCAGCGTTCGCGCGGTGTTTTCCAACTTTATACCCTGTGCGATCTGGGCCCTGATGCTCACTCTGCTGACGGTCACCAGCGTCTTCCTGTTGCCTCTGCTGCTGATCCTTTTGCCGCTGCTGGCATTTGCCAGTTACCTGCTCTATCAACGTGTTTTTCCGGCATCCGACTGACGTCGTTTTGCCAACGCCTCCACCCATTTGACCAAAGTCAAGGTTCAAAAAACGGTCTGATCTCTAATAGGCTCGAGCACACACCAAACTGTGGGAGGAGAGCGATGGCACAGACCTTCACAAAGGAGATGTCGCGTAACATTTTTTACGGCGGCACCGCCTTTTTCTTTTTGCTTTTTCTGGCATTGACCTTTGACACTCATCTGACGTTGCCGGACCGTGACAAGCGCGAGCTGCTGGATATGAACACGGAGCGGGGTCAGTTGATCGCGCAGGGAAAGGCATTGTGGGAGGAGAACGACTGCATCGGTTGTCACACGCTGCTGGGTGAGGGGGCCTACTTCGCGCCCGAGCTGGGTAATGTCTACAAGCGGTTCGGCAACAGCAAGGAGGCGATCATGGGCTTTATCAAAGGCCGCCCGAAGGAGGGCATTCCTGGACGTCGCAGCATGCCGCAGTTCAACTTGAGTGACGAAGAGCTCTCGGCGCTGGCGGAGTTTCTGATCTACGCCTCCGAGATCAACGCGGCGGACTGGCCGCCGAACATCCAGGGCTGATCGGTCTGGGCCGTAAGTAAACGAGAGGAGACGACGATGACGTTCAAATACAAATCCCAGGCCGTGGCGATGCCGTACTTCATTGCCGCCATC
>JBNKYJ010000068.1:0-20878 GCA_050300835.1 Sedimenticolaceae bacterium | reverse complement strand
GCGGAAACTGGGGGGGGTGGGCCTCCCCCCCACCGTAAACCCAATTGACGGGAAACCCTGCGAAATCATACTCGAAGCCGACCGAACATAGGCTTGCGTACAGCGCAGAATGGCGGTGCGGCAAGTCCCATCCTATGGATCTCGAAAGGCCGGGAACGGTGAGACGTATCAGTCGCTGAAGCTGGTCTCTTCCGGTTGACCGCTGTTGTCGATGACCACCTGCTTGACTCCCGGCATGCGCGAAGCGATGTAGCCGCCCATCATCATCGCCAGGCTCTCGTTGTGGGTCTCCAACGCGGTCAGCAGCTTGCCGGCGACCAGCTGGCAGCGTTGCGTACGGTCCGGATCGCGCACCCAGTGCTGACCCATCTGCCAACCCTTGTCCATGTCCTTGTCCATCCGCTCGAAGGACTCCTGCATGGACTCCAGGTAGTCCTCCGGAATCTCCAGGTTCATTGACCAGTCGTCGATAATCAGATTTAGTTGCATGATCAAACAGACTTCTTCGATTCAACAATTCGAAACAGCCACCGGATACGCTCTGTTCCGCTGTGCAGGCTGCCAGTGGGGGATATCGTGTCACTGCATGATCCGGTGACAGAGAGGCAAAATCAAGCATATGGACGATCGGGAATTACTCGCGCTGGTGGAGCTGGGGGGCTACCCCAATTTCGTGCCGCTCTACCAGCGACTGGGCTATCGGGTGGAGATGGTCAACTCGGTGCGCAAGGCGCAGGCCTGGCTGAAATCCCACCGGCCGCAGGTGGTGGTGGCGGAGTTCTATGCCGATCCGCAGTTTCGCGACCGGGTCAGTAATCTGGAATCGCTGCTGGCCACGCTGCAGCGTTACAACGTGGAGGCCAGGGTGGTGGTGTTTCTCGACACCGCGTATCTGGCCCATCTGGAAAAGGTCAAGACCCGCTATCCGGTGCATGCGGTACTGACCTATCCCATTCGGGAGGCCGATCTGGAGCAGGCCCTGCGGTGCTTTGATGGATCTGACTAGCCGCCATGACCAGCCTTGCTGACGGCGGGTTCGGAAATCGAAGCGCGGTTTGAAGAGTTTTGAGTTGAGGTGTTCGTTGCGCTCACGGGTTATCGGGTCCCCCCCCCTCTCCCTGGCCGTCTCCCACGAGGGGAGAGGGGACACATGGATCAGAGCCGGAGCGAACAAACGACTTGATACCACGAGTTGACAGGAAGCGTTCGATGCACTCGAAAAGCGCTTCCCCTCTCCCCTCGCGGGAGAGGGCCAGGGAGAGGGGATATCAAACTCGTGAGCGCAGCGAACACCTCAACTCAACACTCAAAACTAGTGATAATTACTGATCCTTTGGCTGAGTGAAACGGATAATCAGGTTGATGAATAACAAGCAGGAGAAGCCACCATGCTGGTAGAGATCGAGGGCCTGTTGCAGCCCGCCCAATTGAGCAAGATCGACGAGATACTGGCCAAGTCCACCTTCGTCGACGGCAAACTGACCGCCGGCAAGGCGGCCAGCCGGGTGAAGAACAACGAGGAGTTGAAGGGGGAGCCGCAGCAGATGGAGCTGCTGATCCGCATTCTCACCAGCGCCCTGGCCCACAATCCCACCTTCCGCTCGGCGGTGCTGCCCTACCGTATGGCCGATCCCATCTTCGCCCGCTATCAGCCGGGCATGACCTACGGGGACCATGTGGACGATCCGCTGATGGGTTTGAGCGGTCAGCGCTTCCGCAGCGACGTCTCCATGACCATCTTCCTGCGCGAGCCGGAGGGCTACGAAGGCGGCGAGCTGGTGGTGCGCACCACCTTCGGCGAGAAGCGGGTCAAGCTGAAGGCGGGCAGCGCGGTGATCTATCCCTCCTCCAGCCTGCACCATGTGGCGGAGGTGACGCAGGGCGAGCGGCTGGTGGCCCTGGCCTGGATCCAGAGCTATGTGCGCGATCCCGCCCGGCGGGAGCTGCTCTACGAACTCGACCTGGCGCGCGAACAGCTGTTGGAGCAGGCGCCCGGGGAGTCGACCACCGGTCTGGTCGACAAGTCCTATGCCAATCTGTTGCGCATGTGGAGCGACGTCTGAGCGGAGCCCCCCGGCTTGCACGCGAAACAGCTGCTTGCCTCGGTGTCGGGGTGAGGATGCGGACAGCGGGTATGCCGGGGATCGTTTCACTGCTCCCCATACGAAATAAAAATGCTGAAACTTCATGAATTTGTCACTGCCCAGCAGGTCGGTTAACCTTCCCCTCTCGGTTTGAGTGAGAAGCGCATGGCACCACAATCCATCTCCTATCTGCTGCCGGACGGGCTCGACCTGGATGGCCTGAGGCATCAACTGGCGGAATCGAACAGCCTGCGCGAGGAGGCGCTGTCGGAGGCCGGACAGACCTTCTTCGACAGCTTCGACTGGCGCGTCTGGCAGGCCGGCGGCGAGCTGGTGCAGGAGCGCGATGAGATCAACCGGATCTGCTGGGTGGACCGCAGGAGCGGTGAGTATCAGGAGTGCGAGCTGAGCGACGCGACCCCCGGCTTCAGCGGGGAGCTGCCCGCGGGTCCGCTGCGGGAACGTCTGAGCCCGGTGCTGGAGATGCGGGCGCTGCTGCCATTGGTCAGCATCACCCAGCAGCGACGTACCCTGCGCGTGCTCGACGACGAGGAGAAGACGGTGGTTCGCGTGGTGCTGCAGGAGCACCGCTTTACATCCATCGACGGCAAGCTCAGCGGCGAGCTGGAAGGGCGTGTGCTGCTGAGGCCGCTCAAGGGCTACGACGCGCACTTCGAGGCCCTGCATGCCCAGCTGGAAAAGCTCAAGCTGATCCCGGCGGAGCGCACCCTGTACGAGGACGCGCTGGCCGGCATCGGCCGCAAGCCGGGGGACTACAGCCCCAAACTCAACTACATGCTCGATCCGGATGCCCGCGCCGACGCCACCGCCAGGAAGATCATGCTCAGCCTGCTCGACACCCTGGAGGCCAACGTCGACGGCACCAAGGCCAACCTCGACAGCGAATTCCTCCACGACCTGCGGGTGGCCACCCGGCGCACCCGTTCGGCGATGACGCAGATCAAGAGCGTCTTCGATCCCAAGGAGCTGGCTGTCTTCAAGGATGGCTTCGGCTGGCTGGGCAAGGTCACCGGCCCGACCCGGGACATGGACGTCTATCTGCTGCAGTTTCCCGAATACAAGGCCAGCCTGCCGGCGCAGATCCAGGCCGATCTCGACCCCTTTCACGACTATCTCGTCAACCACCACGAAGAGGCGCAGAAGACACTGGTCAAGAAGATCAATTCGCCTCACTTCCGCAAGCTGATGAAATCCTGGCGTACCTGGCTCAACCAGCCGCTGCCGAAGAAGCCCAAGGCGCCCAACGCCCTGCGCCCGATCGCGGAACTCTCCGATCAGCGTATCCGCAAGCTCTACCTCAAAGTGATCAAGGACGGCGAGGTGATCAAACCCGATTCGAAGCCTGAATTGCTGCACAACCTGCGCAAGGACTGTAAGAAGCTCCGCTACATGATGGAGTTCTTCCAGAGCCTCTATCCGAAACCGGAGATACGGGCGCTGATCAAGGAGATGAAGATCCTGCTCGACAACCTGGGCGAGTTTCAGGATCTGCAGGTACAGGCCGAATCCCTCGAGACCTTCGGCAAGCAGATGATGAAGGAGGGCGCGCCCGCCAGCGCCCTCATGGCCATGGGCATACTGGTGGGTAAATTGCTGGAACGCCAGGCCCGGGCCAGAGAGGAGTTCGCCGGTCTCTTCGCAGCTTTCAGCAGCACGCCGAATCGCCAGGCCTTCCAGAAGCTGTTCGACGGGAGCTTGTGATGCATATCATCGGTGTCTACAACATCAAGGGTGGCGTCGGCAAGACGGCGACCGCCGTCAATCTGGCCTACCTGGCGGCGAAGCAGGGCTACCGCACCCTGATCTGGGACCTCGATCCGCAGGCGGCCGCCACCTTCTACTTCCGCATCAAGCCGAAAGTGAAGGGCGGCAGCAAGAAAATGATCGCCGGCAAGCTCGATCTGGACGAGGTGGTCAAGGCGACCGACTTCGAGAACCTCGATATGCTGCCGGCCGACTTCTCCTACCGCAACATGGACCTGCGTCTGGAGGACGCGAAGAAGCCGACCAAACAGTTGCTCAAGCTGCTGCGACCGCTCTCCCAGGCCTATGACTATGTGTTTCTCGATTGCCCGCCCAGCATCTCACTGGTCTCGGAGAATATCTTCCGCGCCGCCGAGGGTCTGCTGCTGCCGCTGATCCCCACCACACTCTCCCTGCGTACCTATCAACAGCTGCTCGACTTCCTCGAAGGGCACCGCATCACCGGCCTGGAGCTGATGCCCTTCTTCTCCATGGTCGACCGCAGAAAGCGCATGCATCTCGATGTCATGCGTGATCTCCCCGATGAGCGCGAGGAACTGCTCAAGGCCCAGATACCCTACGCCAGCGACGTGGAGAAGATGGGCATTCACCGTATGCCGGTGGAGGCCTTCGCACCCCACAGCTTCGCCGCCAGTGCCTACCAGGCATTGTGGATGGATGTGCAGGCGCGTCTGAACAGGTGACGGCCGCCACCAGGTACGGTAAATGATGCCGGCGACAGGCTGGCCACGCGGCTGGCTGCTCACGCCGTGGAGAGACGGCATCGAATTGCCTGTCGTGCGGTGTTACGGCGGCTCGGGAATTTCATTCCGCAAACCCCTCAATTCCGCCTGAATTCCCGATTTTCAACCTAAACCGGGTCAAAAAAGCGCTTTTTCTGCCGAATTATCGATTACGAGTTTAGAGAGATAGGGAGACGGGTCTGCCTTCCTTGTGCCGCTGGACTCAACCGATATAATCGCGGTTGGCCGAAATCGCTGCAGAGACAGCGACATAAGAAAAACGACCCGAGTTTGAGATGCAGAAGTCATTTAACGACCCGACACGGCAGGCGTTGCCTTCCGGAGTCATGCTGAACGCCTACCCCGACAGTATCGGGGGCAAACTGTCCGATATCGTGCGACTGTTGCGTCGTCCCGAATTCAAGGACGCCTTCTCGCTGTTCTATATTCTGCCCACCTTTTTCAACAGCGACCTGGACCGCGGCTTCTCGATCATCGACTACGATCTGAACCGGGAACTGGTTTCGGAGAGCGACGTCGAGGCGCTGAAGGCGCTGGGCATCACCTTCAAGTTCGACCTCATCCTCAACCACCTCTCGGTGGCATCGCCCCAGTTCAGGGATCTGCTGAAAAAGGGCGATGCCTCCGAATACCGGCACTTCTTCGTCGACTGGAACGCCTTCTGGCGCGACCACGGCGAGATGGGGGAGAAGGGCTACATCGTGCCCAGGCCGGAGTACCTGAACAAGCTGTTCATGCGCAAGCCGGGTCTGCCGATCCTCAAAGTCGCCTTTCCCGACGGTTCACAACGACCCTATTGGAACACCTTCTATCAACAGGTCGGCTACGGTGAAGTGACGGCACAGGATTTCTCGGGCATTCAAGGGGTGAGTCGTGAGGCTGCCCGTGTGATCGCCACGCTGGTGAACGAGAACATCGCGGCCGGCAGGGAACCTGAACGGATGCACCTGGACGGCTATGCCCATTACAAGAGCAAAATTCTGCCGGCGCTGGAAAGGAAGCGCACCTATCTGGGTCAGATGGATCTCAACGCCCGCTCGGAACAGGTCTGGGCGTTCTATGAGGAGACCCTCAAGAAACTGAAGCGCTACGGTGCCGAGATCATCCGCCTCGACGCCTTTGCCTATCTGCACAAGGAGCCGGGTGAGGCCAATTTCTTCAACCAGCCCGGAACCTGGGCCTACCTGGAGCGATTGAAAGCGATCGCCAGGCGTTATGACCTCACCATCTTTCCCGAGGTGCACGCCCAGTACGGCACCGGTCTGCACGAGCAGGTGGCGGCCAAGGGCTATCCCATCTACGATTTCTTCTTTCCCGGACTGGTGATCGACGCCCTGGAGCGGGGCACCTGTGTCCACCTGCTCGACTGGATCGACGATATCCGGCGCAAGGGCCTGCAGACCATCAACATGCTGGGCTGCCATGACGGTATTCCGGTGCTCGACCTGCAGGGTATCAAGACCGACGGCGCCAGCCGCAAACTGCTGCTCGACGACACGGAGATCGAAGCGGTCATGGAGCGCATCCTCGATCACGGCGGGCTGGTGAAGAACCTCTACGGTGCCGACGGCAAGAAGATCTCCTATTACCAGGTCAACGCCACCTTTTTCAGTGCCCTTGGCGAAGACGAGCGCAAGCTGAGACTGGCGCGGGCGATCCAGCTCTTCATGCCGGGTATTCCCCAGATCTGGTATCTCGACCTCTTCGCCGGCAAAAACGATTACGAGGCCGTCGACCGTGGTGGGCCGGCCGGACACAAGGAGATCAACCGCACCAATCTCAGCCTCGACGACATCGAACAGCGGATGCATTGGCCTCTGGTGCAGGATCAGCTGGAGATGATCCGTCTGCGCAACAGTTCACCCGCCTTTCGGGGACAGCTCAGTGTCGCGTCGGCGGAGCCCCATCAGTTGACCCTGCAGTGGCGGCATGACGACTGCAGTGCGGTGCTGCGCGCCGACTTGCGCAGCCTCGGTTTCACCATCGAACATCGTTTCGGGGACGAACGGCGGGAGTTGAGCTACGAGTCGTCGTCTTGTCGATCCCAGGTCTATGTCTGAGGCTTGCCGCATCCCGATACGCCTGCCTCCCGCTCAAATTTCCCTCTCCGCTGCCGATATACAGGCTGTTGGCAACTTTCCGGACGGGAAAAGCCGTGTCAGACGCTATCTTGAGCCATGTCGGCGAAAGCGAGGCGAAGGTGATCGCCCGGGCGCCCGTGCTCGTCTTCCTCCTGGTCTCGGCCGCGGATGGCACCATCGACAAACGCGAAATCAAAGGCTTCGAATCACTGCTGAGCAGTGAACCCTACAGTGACCTGCTCGCGGTCATGGTTCGGGCCAGGCTCTCGATCATCGATACCCTCAGGCAGCTGACCGAGAATCCCGTCGATTACCTGCAGGAGCTGAAACGTATCGACAGGGTGCTGGACAGCCGCCTGCCATCCGACCTGTCATTGAAGCTGAAACAGCAACTCTACGATCTGGGACACCACGTCGCACGCTCATCCGGACGCTTCCTTGGCTTGGTGGGTGATCCGGTCAGCGAACAGGAACTCACCGCGTTGAAAGTGATCGCCGGCCTCTTTGGCATCACTGAGTCACAGCAGTGATGCCTTACGCCGCCCTGGGCTGAAACACCGATCCCCTTTGGGCATCGGGCGACGACCCCTGACTTAGTTCCCCTGGATCCGGAGCGTCCCGGATGCCGGCATGTATTGTCGATTCCCGAGCCGCTACAATAGAGGGCTTTGGACATTCGTGTTGTAAGCCCGTGAGCGCACTGCTAATCGAAAATCTCCACAAGACCTACCGCAACGGCTTCGAGGCCCTCAAAGGCATCAGCCTGAGGGTTGAGGCGGGCGACTTCTTTGCCCTGCTGGGTCCCAACGGAGCGGGCAAGTCGACGGCGATCAGCATCATCGCCTCGCTGATCAACAAGAGCGCGGGTCGCGTCGCCATCTATGGCCACGATCTGGACAGCGAACGGGAGGCCGCCAAGCGCCAGATCGGCCTGGTGCCGCAAGGGTTCAACTTCAACATGTGGGAGCCGGTGATGGAGATCCTGGTCAACCAGGCCGGCTACTACGGCATTCCACGCAAGCTCGCTTTCGAACGGGCGGAGACCTACCTCAAACAGCTCGATCTGTGGGACAAGCGCCATACCCAGGCGCGCTGGCTCTCCGGCGGCATGAAACGCCGCCTGATGATCGCCCGCGCCCTGGTGCACCAGCCGCGCCTGCTGATTCTCGACGAGCCGACCGCCGGGGTCGATATCGAGATCCGTCGCTCCATGTGGCTTTTTTTGCGCGAGATCAACCGCCAGGGCACCACCATCATCCTCACCACCCACTATCTGGAGGAGGCGGAGAGCCTGTGCCGTAACATCGCCATCATCGATCATGGCCGCATCATCGAGCAGACCAGCATGGCGCGTCTGCTGAGCCAGCTCAACACCGAACTCTTCGTGCTCAATCTGGACAAGCCCCTGAGCGCGGTGCCCGAGGTGCCCGGTTACGGTGTGACACTGGTGGACGCCGAGACCCTGGAGGTGGAGGTGCTGCGGGAGCAGTCGATGAACGACCTCTTCGCCGCGCTCTCGCGACAGGGCATTGCGGTGCTGAGCATGCGCAACAAACAGAACCGGCTGGAGCAGCTCTTCATCGACCTGGTCGACAGCGCCAAGCGGGAGCTGGCCTCATGAGTGCCTGGCGCCTCTACGGCATCGCCTTTCAGACCATCGTCACCAAGGAGGTGCTGCGGTTCACGCGTATCTGGATGCAGACGCTGCTGCCGCCGGCCATCACCACCACCCTCTACTTCATCATCTTCGGCAAGCTGATCGGCGATCGTATCGGCGAGATGGAGGGCTACAGCTACATCGACTTCATCGTGCCGGGACTCATCCTGATGTCGGTGATCCAGAACTCCTACGCCAACGTGGTCTCCTCCTTCTTCAGCACCAAGCTGCAGCACTACATCGAGGAACTGCTGATCGCGCCGGTTCCCAACTGGGTGATTCTGAGCGGTTATGTGGTCGGCGGCGTGGCGCGGGGTACCCTGGTCGGCATCCTGGTGACGATCATCTCGATGTTCTTCACCGATCTGCAGATCAACAGCTACGCGGTGACCCTGCTGGTCTTCGTGTTGACCTCGATCCTGTTTGCCCTGGCCGGTTTCATCAACGCGGTATACGCCACCACCTTCGACGACATCTCGATCGTCCCGACCTTCGTGCTGACGCCGCTGACCTATCTCGGCGGTGTCTTCTACTCCATCAGCCTGTTGCCGACGTTCTGGCAGAGCGTCTCGCTGGGCAACCCGGTGCTCTACATGATCAACGCCTTCCGCTTCGGCATCCTCGGTGTCTCGGATATCGACATCGCGGTGGCGCTGACGATCATTCTCGTCTTCATCGTCGGCTTGACGGTCTTCAGCCTGGTGCTGTTGGCGAGAGGGGTGGGGATCAAGAATTGATTCTCGAGCCCTGTTCGGTGCGGCAAGCCGCACCCTACTGTTTCATCCGGGTGTAGGGTGCGGCTTGCCGCACCGATTATCGAGCTAACAGGAGTTTCCGGCGTTCAGTCGCCACCACCGCCTGCGTCTCCGCCACCGTCGCCTCCGAAATCACCGAAGTCGCCGCCATCGCTGCCGCCTGTCAGGGTACCCAGTCCCGACCAGAGCAGAAACAGAACGCAGCAGAGCGCGAAGAGTATCGGCAACAGACCGCCGCGTATCGGCGACTGGCTGCCGAGGTCCATGAAGTGGTAGCAGAGCGCGGCCCCGGTCAAGGCGAGAAAGGCCCTGTACCAGAACAGGTAGAGCAGGCTGGCGATGACCACGCCGGGCAGCACCAGACTGTAAAAAAGCTGTTCCGACTCGAGATCGCTGTAGACCAGGCCGATGCCGAGAAACACAAAAGCGGCGAATTTCTCCATATTCACTGCGGCGGCGGGAGTTGACCAACCTTGAGCGCTGTCGGTGCTTCAGGGACGGTCGGGTGGTATTGCGCTCAGTCCGCGTGGCTCCGGTTCGGCATCAACCGCTGCACGACGCTGAGTGACTTAGCCTGTAGCCCGGATGGAGCGAAGCGGAATCCGGGGTGGGGTCGTCTGTGTTTTCATCCTGGATTCCGCTTCGCTCCATCCAGGCTACCCCTTCTCGGCGCAATGAGTGATGCACCGCTAACACTGCTCCCAGGGCAGGCCGTGAAAACGCCAGCCGCCCAGCGTGCTGCGCTGGTGATTTTCGTCCAGCTCGCCTTCGAACCCTTCGTCGACGTGGTAGACACGAACGAAGCCGGCATCCAGCAGCGCCTTGCCGGCCTCCAGGGAACGCTTGCCGCTGCGGCAGATCAGGATCACCGGCGCACAGCCCTCATCGATGGTGCAGACCGTGCCGCCCAGCAGCAGCTTACGGATATCGGTGACGAAATGGGGATTCACCGTCCAGTCCGGTTCATCGATCCATGGGATGTGCACGGCACCCTTGGGATGACCGACGAAGAGGAATTCCATGCTCGACCGGATATCGACCAGAACTGCGCGCGGATCGTCTTCTATCATTTTTTCGGCCTGTTGCGGGGTCAGACTGTGTGGCTCATGGGCGTCGCTCATCGTTTTGGTCTCGGTTGTTTGAAGGTGTTTTATTTCATGGTAGATGGTCGAATGATTAATACAAAGAAATCGCTCTGCTGGCAAACGAGAAATAATAATAAGCTAGTGTAATCAGAGATAAGAAGCTGCGATCTCCTCGGATATGCCGGGCTGAGGTGATGCCGGCTTAATATGCTTGAGAAGAGTCTGTAGAATCACGCCATGTTGATTCGTTTCTTCATCGCTCTGTGGCAACGCCTGGGATTTCTGCCCCTGTCCTGGTTACACGCCGTCGGACGCTTTATCGGTCTCCTCTATTGGTTGCTGCCCAATCGCGAACGGCGCACCGTGCGCATCAATCTGGCGCTCTGTTTTCCGGAGCTCGACGAGGCTCAGCGCGCCGTACTGTGTCGACGGACCCTGCAAGAGATGGGTTGCAGTCTGATGGAGCTCTCCGCGATCTGGTTTCAACCCGTGGAGAAAGTGACTGCTCTGGTGCGGCAGGTGAGCGGAGAGGAGCATCTGCGGCGCGCGCCGGGGCAGGGATTGATCATACTGGCACCCCACCTGGGTTGTTGGGAGATCATCGGTGTGGTGTTGCCGGCCAGCGAGCGGGTCACCTCGCTCTACCGTCCCCCGAGGAAGCCCCAGCTGGAGGCGCTGATCAAGCAGGCCCGCGAGCGCAGCGGCTCTACCCTGGTTGCGACCAACACCCGGGGGGTCAAACGCCTCTATCAGGCCCTGCAACAGGGAGGCGCCACCTGCATCCTGCCCGACCAGCAGCCGAAATCGAGTCGCGCTGCGGTGTTCGCTCCTTACTTCGGACAGCCAGCCCTGACCATGCTGCTGATCCAGCGCCTGGCGAGAAAGACCGGCGCCAAGATCGTGTTCGCCTTTGCGCAGCGTCTGCCGTCTGGTGCGGGCTATCACCTCCGCTACCAGGCTGCGCCTGCCGGCCTCGACGACGAAGACCCGCAACGCGCAGCGGAGGCCCTGAACCGGGGGCTTGAGTCGGTGATTCGTGAAATTCCGGAACAGTATCAGTGGTCTTACAAAAGGTTTCGTACGCAACCCGACGAGGCCGCTTCGCCCTATCGGTCCGAACCCTGAACCGGAGACCGCCCAAGGGCGGAATTAAAGTGCTAAACCGCCCCGCCGCTAAAGGTTTATGAAGCTATTTTCATGATATGCCTCTCATTGGCTGGGAACGGTTCGAGGATGTTCAAAGGCTATTTCGCGGTTAGGCTCCTGCTGACGGCGTTGCTGTTGTTCGGCACGTCATTGCTGCAGGCGCAGGAAGAGCTGGCCGACGTCCGTATCCTGATCGATGTTTCCGGCAGCATGAAGCAGAACGATCCGAAGAACCTCCGGCGCCCCGCGCTGCGGTTGCTGGTCGGTCTGTTGCCGGCGGAAACCCGTGCCGGGGTCTGGACCTTCGGCCGCTATGTCAACATGCAGATACCGCTCGGACAGGTCGACGCGGCCTGGAAAGCGAAGGCGCGAAAAAGCTCCGAATCAATAGGTTCTCCCGGCCAGTTCACCAACATCGAAGACGCCCTGGCCCGTGCCACCGCGGATTGGGAAGTTCCCGCCCCAGCTTATCGGCGCAGCGTCATTCTGTTGACCGACGGTATGGTCGATATCTCCAAGGACAGCGCCAAAAACGAGGCATCCCGGGGACGTATCCTGCAACAGGTCTTGCCGCGGCTGAAAGCGCTCGATACCCGGGTCTACACCATCGCGCTGTCAAAGAACGCGGATCACCAACTGATGCGTGAACTGGCCGATAACACCGGTGGCTGGTACGAGCAGGTGGAGAATGCGGATCAGCTGCAGCGGGTCTTTCTGCGCATTTTCGAAAAGGTCGGCAAGCCGGACACCGTGCCGCTCAGGGACAACAAATTCAGCATCGACGACAGTATCACCGAAGCCACGGTCCTGGTTTTCCATAAACCCGATGCACAGCCGACCGAGGTGGTGCCCCCGAGCGGCAAGGCCTTTGGTGCCGAGAGCAAGCCGGCGAACGTGGAGTGGCATCGTGATCAGGGTTACGACATGCTGACCATCGCCGACCCCGAGTCCGGCGAGTGGAAGATACGTGCCGAGCTCGATCCCGAAAACCGGGTCATGGTGGTGACCGATCTGAAGATGCGCACCAGCGATCTGCCCAATCGGTTGATGCTCGGGCAGACCCTCCCCTTCGAGGTAAGTTTCACCGACCACGGCAAACTGATCACCAAGCAGGCCTTCCTGCAGGTGGTGGAGGTGGTGTCGCGACAGCAGGATGTCGATGGCGAGCAGGAGCCCAAGCCCCTACTGGATGACGGCGGCAGCGAGGATGAGGCGGCGGGCGACGGTCGCTTCTCCATGCGGTTCGGCGGAGAATCGCTCCACAGCGGCCGCGGCGAGCTGGTTATCGAGGCCGAAGGCCGCACCTTCGTGCGTGAAAAACGCATGACCTTCGAGGTGGTTCCGCCGGTCAGCCTGCAGTTGACACCGAACGACTCGGGTCGCCATCTTCGGCTCGAAGCCGGTGCCGATGGCGAGTTGATCGATCCGCTCAGCCTGCAGGCCAGGATCTGGCTGCAAGACGAGGCGGGCCAACGCGAGGCCGTTGCGCTCGATAGCGCTGAGGGTATCTACAGCGGAGCCATCGATTTGATGGCCTTTTCCGGACCGCGCCAGGTGGTGATCGAAGCCGATGCCAAGGCGCTGAACGGTGAGCCCATACACTATTCCGAGGCACCCGCCGAGGTGGAAGGCCTGGGGGCCCCGCCACCGCCGCCAGAGCCGGTGGCGGCTCCCCAACCGGCGCCAGGGCCCGAGCCGGCCCCGCCACCGCCTCCGGAGCCGGTTGTCGATGAGAGTGGCTGGGCAGGCGCCGCCATCTGGTTCGGCGTCTTCAACCTCGTCTTACTGCTGGCCGCAGGCGTGCTCTTCTGGTGGCTGCGTCGGCGCAGCCGGCGCAATATGGTTCAACTGGTCGATGAGGATGAGGAAGAGTCGGGCAACCCATCCGAGGAGATCGAAGCCCCGGAGGCTGAGGAGAAACCGGCATGATCGAACTGAGCCAGTTGACTGTCCTCATCATGATCGAGGTGATGCTCGGTCTGGCCGTCCTCTGTGGTCTGCTGGGCTATTTCACCATCGCGCGCAAGGAGCGTATCCGCAAGGCGGCTCATCATCTGGCGGAGCGGGTGCAGAACGACAATCCACCACGCAGCGAACGGCTGAAGACGCTGCTCGGTGAACGGTACGGGCTGACGGGTAACGAGTTGGAGCAGACCCTGCACAACATCACTCAGGCGGAGATGCAGCTGTTTCAGAATCTCATCAACGGCTATATGAAGGACGATCAGGTCCACCTGCAGCAGGTCGACGTGGATGAGGAGAATCTGGTGCTCGCCTATCAGGGTCTGAAGCCGGTGCAGGAGGCCGCAATCCCGACGACAGTTTCGGACGAGGGCGGAGACGAAGAGGAGTTACAGCAGTTGCGGGACGAGAATAAACGTCTTTCCGACGAACTGCGCGTGACCATGGATACGATGGGGCGGATGCTCAATGAGTACTCATCGATGTTTTCCGGCGGTGCCGATAAGCCACTGACCCGACCGTCTGCCGAGTCGGCGGAGGAGCCGGCGGGCGAAAGTGAAGCGCCTGAGCTGGCGGCGGAACCGCAGTCCGATGAGGGCAGGGGTGATTTGGATATACCCGAACTCGCGGCGACGGCGGTGGCTGCAGAGTCTGAGTCGGACGATCCTGACCAACTGCTCGACAATGCGGCGGAGGCGAGCAGCACCCTGGATGAGGAAGTTTCTGAAATCATCGACGAGGTGATGGAAATTGCTGACGAGATGACTCAGCATGATGAGGATAAAACGGAACCGGAAATACCGTTCGCCGACTCAGCGGAATCTCTGCTGGACGAGCTTGAGCAGGTGGATATCGAGCTGCCCGAATCTGCACCATCCGCACACAACCAGGAGCGTGCGGAAGTCGAGTCTGAACCCGAATCCGGTTCGCTGGAGGAGGAGTGGGCGAAACTCCTCGAAGATGATGCCGCCGGCAAAGAAAAGCCTGAATCGAAGTGACCATGTCATACGTATCGCCTCCGAGTGTTTCGCAGCGACAGCGTGAGGCCCCATTGCAATCCTTTGTTACCTCCGTCAGGTGCGGTTTGTTGTTTCCTGTTGTACGGCCGGCCGAGTCGTGAATCCCCTGAAGGTCCTCTCTCTGCATCTCAGCCGGAAGGGGTGGCATACCCTGATCGTGTTGCTCCTGCTGCTGTGCTGCTCTGCACTTCAGGCCAAGGAGGTGAATCCTTCGGTGCTGCCGCTGGCAGGTGAGAGCGCTGCGGAGACACCCAGCCTGAGCAGTGAGGAGCGGGATTTTCTGCAACGCAAAGGGCGGGTGACCATGTGTGTCGATCCCGACTGGTTACCGCTGGAGAAGATCGAGGGGGGCGTCCATGTCGGCATCGCTGCGGAATACATGGCGCTGATGGAGAAGTTTCTCGGAATTCCCATCGAGCTGGTTGCGACCACCACATGGACCCAAAGCATGAAACTGGCCAAGGCGCGTCAGTGCGACATCTTCTCACTCGTCATGCCGACCCCCGAGCGGCTCGAATACATGGCCTTCACCAAACCCTATCTGCACTTTCCGCTGGTGCTGGCGACCCGTGACCGGGAACCGTTCGTGGCCAACATCACCTTGTTGACCGACAAGCGGCTGGGCGTGGTTCGCGACTATGCTTTCGTCGAACTGCTGCGAAGCAAATATCCCCGGCTTCAGATCGTTGACGTCGATTCGGTGGTGGACGGACTCGATAAGGTGGAGCACGGTGAGATTTACGGTTTCATCGGTACCCTCGCGACCGTGGGGTATGAGCTGCAGCAGAGCTATCCCGAACTCAAGATTGCGGGTAAATTCGATGAGACCTGGGAGCTGGGAGTGGGTGTCCGTAACGACGAGCCACTGCTGTTTTCCGCCTTCGAAAAGGCGGTGGCGTCGATCACTGAACGGCAGGGGCAGGATATTCTCAACCGCTGGATCTCGGTCAAGTACGAAAAGGCGATGGACCTTACCTCCTACTGGCAGGTGCTGGTCTTCATCGGTCTGCTGCTGGTGTTTCTGCTCTACCGCCAGCGCATGCTGCAGCGTCACAATCAAGTACTGCTCGAGCTGACCCGTACCGATGCCCTGACAGGCGTCGGAAGCCGACACTATCTGGATCAGGAATTGATGCGTCTGCTGGATCACTATCGGCGCTATGGGGAGCGCTTCAGCATCATGGTCATCGACCTGGACTACTTCAAAGAGGTCAACGACCGTTTCGGTCATCCCACCGGTGACCGTGTGCTGATCGAATTTGTCGGCCTGGTGCGTCAGCATCTGCGCAAGACCGACATCTTCGGCCGTTGGGGTGGCGAGGAGTTTCTCATCATCTGTCCCAACACCGGTCTGCAACAGGTGGATATCTTGGCGGAGCGTATCCGTCAGGCCATCTCGGTCCACACCTTCGAGGAGACGGGACGACAGACGGTAAGCATCGGCCTGGCCGTGTGTGAAGACGATGGGATCACGACGGCACGCCTGGTGGCGTTGGCCGACAAGGCGCTCTATGTGGCCAAGGCCGCTGGACGCAACCGGGTGGCGGCCGGGCCCGCTGAAGCGGTGGCCTGAGGTTGGTGCTGTGTTGATCTCATTGTCCGCAAGCCGGATGGGGAAGCGGTTGGGGCGAAAAAAAAGGGCGCTGGATAGCGCCCTCGATTCAGAGTATCGATCGGCTGTCAGCTTGCTTCAGGCCGGACCTGAGCCGACGATCGAACAGTGATTATTTGATCTGTGCAGACTTGCTGTCGCTCTCGCCCTTGTTATCGACCCAGGACAGCTCCAGCTCATCGCCCTTGGCCGCTCCGGAGAACTTGAAGGAGATGTAAGGATTCTTGGAGACGCCGCCGCTCCACTCAGCGGTCATCACGGTAGTGCCGTTGTGCTTGCACACCACTTCCTGGATGAAATGGGCGGGAATCAGCTTGCCGGTTTTGGAATCCTTGCGGGCACCGGTCTCCATGGGGTGTGTAATGAGTGCCTTGACGGTGGTTTCCCCACCCTTCTCTTTGGCGCGGATCTTGATCGTGTTAGCCATAGTGTTTACCTCGTGAATCTTGAAGACGTTGGGCTTGCTATCCGTTGAAACGGATCAACCGCCACAACCGCCGATGGTGACCTTGACCTCTTTCTTGGCGCTGTAGAGCTTGCCGCCGGCCTTGACGACGGCAACCACGTCACCGGTCTTACCCATCTTGATACGGGTGGAGGCGAAGCCGGCTGTTCCTTTGCCGAGGATGAAACTCGCGACCAGGGGCGAGGGATTGTTGGAAGCGATGATGGAGATCGACTCCGCATCGGCGATCGAGGTGCTGACGGTGACGGGCACCACGGCGCCGTTTTCGGCGATGTCCGGGGCCTTGACGTCGATATCGCCCGATTCCGTCATGTCGGAGCTGCCCAGCAGCGCGTTGAGCGCATTGGGCATCTCCTTGGCTTCGAAAGCGGCCTTGTTCCAGGCGGCAAGAAGCTGCTGGGGCGCCAGCAAGCCTGCACCGGCGGCAATACCGACCGCGCTGGCGGCGAGTGACCTCTTGAGGAAGATCCTGCGTTTCATTTCAGTGCTCATTCATTCTCTCCAGACTGAGAAGGTGTATTGAAAGTTGAGTGTTGCCAATGAAACTGAGCCGGTTGGTCAATTCCATCCTCCCGCTATCGAAGTGCGGACATGCCGGCCGATGGCAATGGCAGTCAGCACAAAATAGTCAGGGTAGCGTGCAAGTTTATTGTTGGGGTCGCTGGTTAATCGGCAGCGAGTCCTCTCTCGGCCGCTGATATCAGCAGCGATGCGAGTTAGAACACGGATCCACCGAAAAAGTTGCGGCCGCCTTGGCCAATCCTCCTGGACTCTGATTATTCTCTAGTGCAGCAGCTTGTTTCCCTGTTGTCTCTCTTCGTCCGTCTCTGCACGCTTTATATACCTAAACAGGTAGCAGTAAGAATACCGAAACAGACGCCGATGGCAAGTAAAAAATGTTCTATTTATTAGTAATTTGTGATTTATCAACTAGCCATCAATACCCCTCCATTGGGTAAGTGGTGTGGTGTGTTGGGGTTTACCGGAACGTGGTCAGGGCGATTTTCAGACCGCTTGTCAGTATCGTTTTACCGGGCCTCTCTCTTCTCCTGCTGTTTGAGCGCATCACGAAGTCGTGTGAGGCGGGATTCGATGCGTGATACCTGCTGGAAATCGGCCTTGTCGGCCTCACGCTGGGCGATCTCCAACTGCCGGATGGCCGGCATCAGCTGACCTTCGGCCACGTAGGCCTCCGCCAGCATGCGATGTGACTCGGACTGATTGCCCGCCAATTCCTCGGCCCGACCGACCAGTCGATAGAGACGTGGGTTGTCGGCCCGCAGGCTGATGGCCCGCACCGCCACCTGGCGTGCCTTGTCATAGCTGCCCGCCTCGATCAGGCTCTTGATGTAGGCCACCGCCAGGGGATAGCTTTCCGGCATCAGGGTGTAGTAGGTATCGAGCGTGCGAAGCCCCTTCTCCGGGTGACCCCGGAGTCGCGCCAACTCCGCGCTGGTAAGCACATACTCGATCTGTTCCGGATTTCCTTTCAGCAGCTTGTCGATGATGCCCTTGGCCTTGGTGTACTCGTGATTGCGCATCAGCGCCAGGGCATAGCCGTATTCATGGGCCTCTTCGTTGAGGTGGCGTCCCTCGTCGAGTCCGGTGGCGAAGTGCTTGATCGCCTGCTCCGGCTCCTTGAACTGCCGGACTCGCAACGCCTCCCGGATCAGGTAATAGCTCAAGCTGCCGGTGTACTGACGGTAGCTGTGCTGTTCCGCGCGGCCGAGGGCGTCCGCGATGCGGTTGGTGGTGACCGGATGGGTGCGCAGCATTTCGGGAATACCCGACTCATAGAGCCGGCTGGCATGGGTCAGACGTTCGAAAAAGACCGGCATGGCGCGGGGATCGAAATCGGCATCGGCCAACAGCTGGATACCCACGCTGTCGGCCTCCTCCTCATTGTTGCGGGTGAAGTTGATCTGCTCCTGGATCGCGCTGGCCTGGGCGCCGGTGGCCATGGCCATACCGGCATCGGCCCCACCGGCGACGCCGACCAGGATCGAGGCCAGCAGCAGGGCCGCGGTCTTGCCGCTCAACTGGTTGGCCGCATCGAAGGCCCGCAACAGATGTTTTTGCGTCACATGGGCGATTTCGTGGGCGATGACCGAGGCCAGTTCGCTTTCGCTCTGGGTGGATAGAATCAGGCCGCTGTGGATGCCGATATAGCCGCCGGGTCCGGCAAAGGCGTTGATACTCGGCTCATCGAGCACGAAAAAAGTGAAACCCTGGCCGGCGGCGTCACTGTTTTTCAGCAGACGATTGCCCAGATCCTGCACATACTCCTCGATCAGCGGATCATCCAGCACCTTGGCATTATTTTTTACGCTGAGCATGAACTCCCGGCCCAGCTGCTTCTCGGCCGAGGGGGAGAGATACTGATCGGACGGGGAGCCCAGCTCAGGCAGATTGATCTCCTCCGCATGCAGGTTGCCACCGACGGTCAAAATCAGGCAGAAGATAAGGGGGGGGAGTCGTTGAATCAGGCGATACGGCAGCAGTTTCATGTCTTCAAAAGATCTTTTTTCAAGCGGTTAGTTCCGTTTCAGGCGCAAATTTGAGAAAGCCGCTGTACCGGCCTTGGTTAAGTCTAGACCTTTGTTTTAATCTACGCCCTGGCTTCAACCTGAGGCCAGAACGACCATCAAACCGAGCAATCGATTTCAAGGAGAACATCGCAATGAAACTGAGCGCTGTAGTGCTTATCGCCGGCCTTTCGCCAGTCGCAGCCGTCGTTGCGGACGAGGCCATGCAGGCAAACATCGATGAAGGCAAAGGGATTATCAAGGCTTTCATGGGAGATCTGAAGGGTGAGTTGCAAAAAGGCATGAAGCAGGGCGGACCGGTGAACGCCATCAAGGTCTGCAACACGGTGGCCCCGCAGCTGGCGGAGGCCCACTCCCAGATGAGCGGATGGCAGGTTGCCCGCACCAGCCTGAAGCTGCGCAATCCGAAGAATGCCCCCGATGCCTGGGAGACAGCGGCGCTGAATGAGTTCGAGAGCCGCAAGGCGGCCGGTGAGGACCCGATGGCGTTGGTCAAGGCCGAGGTGGTCGAGGAGAATGGCCGCCAGGTGTTTCGCATGATGAAGGCGATCCCCACCGCCGAGGTCTGCACCAAGTGCCACGGTGCCGATATCGCCGAGCCGGTGGCGGCCAAGCTCGACGAGCTCTATCCCGAGGACCGGGCACGTGGCTTCCAGGTCGGCGACCTGCGTGGTGCCTTTACCTTGAAAAAGCCGCTTTAGGATATAACGCACAGTACGCAATGAAGCGCAAAGGGCGCCAAGGACAATCAAGGCGGGTTCCAGCGTTTTCCGATGCAGTCTTCCCCTGACGACCAGGCGTAGGGTGGGGCCCTGCCCCACCAAACACGGTTTGTCGAGAGACGATCCGGTAGGGCAGGTCCCCCACCCTACAGGGCGATTCGACCGCATGTGGCGTAAACAGCGCCACGTTGGCCACATTGGACCACTTGGCGTGCTTTGCGCTTCATTGCGTGCTTTGCGTTATGTCCTTTGTATCGAGAGATGATGCGGTGGGGCAGGGCCCCACCCTACGGGGTGATTCGACCGCAAGACGCAAGCATCGCCAAGTTGACTGCCTTGAATCACCTGGCGTGCTTTGCGCTTCATAGCGCCCTTTGCGTTATAAACAACGGATCGGGGGCATAGTCCGGGCTTTCAATTGAGCTGAATGCGCTGACCCCAGGGCGTCTTCTCCTTGCCCTTCACCAGCCAGATGACCGGGTAGTCGGGTTCCCGTTTCGGGAAGGCCCCCTCGGCGTCGGTGAAGTAGACCAGCAGGTCGGGGCGCACACCCTGATCGCAAACCCAGTCGAAAACGGGTTCGAAGCTGGTGCCGCCACCGCCGGTGATCTTTGCCGGCAGATCGAACTCCTCCCACGCCTCGTAGATCCAGGGTGCTCCCTCGGCGATCGCCGAGTCGCAGGCCAGCAGGGTGACCCGCGCCCGCATCTGCCCCTTGAGGGCGTTGATCTCGGCCAGGAATTCGCCCATCTCCTGGTCCTGGATCGAGCCGCTGGTGTCCAGCGCCACCACCAGTTCCACCTGGTTGCTGCGCAGGCTGGGCAGGATGAACTCCCCCTCGCGGCGCGAGGGGCGCATGTAGCTGAAATCGTCACGGGCCACCGCCGTCATGTAGCGGGCCAGCAGCAGGCGCCAGGGCAGCTGGGGTTGCAACAGGTGGTCGACCATGCGCGCCATGGCGCCGTCGAGCTTGCCCACCTGCATCGCCTGCTGGGCGGCGCCGGCCAGGCGTTGCTGCCACTGGATGTTGAGGGTCTCGGCCTCGTCCGGGGTGAGCGGTGGCGGCTGCGTGGCGGCGCTGCCGGAGCCGCTCTGCTGCTGGTTGCTGTCGTCGCCCTGGTTCTCCGTCGGTTTGTCGTTTTCCTTGGGAGACATGTCCTTTTCGGTCTTGCCGCTGCCGGAGCCCTTGGTGTTCTCCTGGTCGTAGACATGGTT
>JBNKYJ010000067.1:0-40910 GCA_050300835.1 Sedimenticolaceae bacterium | reverse complement strand
CCTGATCAACAAGGACGGCGAGCGCTTCATGGAGAAGTACGCCCCCAACGCCAAGGACCTGGCCAGCCGCGACGTGGTGGCCCGCTCCATCATCACCGAGGTGCGCGAGGGCCGGGGCTGCGGTCCCGAGGCCGACCACGTGATGCTCAAGGTCAACCACCTGGACGAGGCGGTGATCGCCAAGCGCCTGCCCGGTATCCGCGAAAGCTCGAAGATCTTCGCCGGGGTCGATCCGGTGAAGGATCCGATTCCCGTCTTTCCCACCGCCCACTACCTCATGGGCGGCATCCCCACCGACCGCTTCGGCCGCGTGATGCCCAGCGCCGACGACAACGGCGATCCGCTGCCGGGCCTCTACGCCGCCGGCGAGTGTGCCTGCGCCTCGGTGCACGGCGCCAACCGCCTGGGCGGCAACTCGCTGCTCGACATCCTGGTGTTCGGCCGCCTCGCCGGCAAGAACATCATCGACTTCGTGAGCGACAATCCCAACCACCGCCCGCTGGACGAGGCGAGCGTGGAGTCGGCCATGGCGCGGCTGCAGAAGTGGGACGCCAAGGGCGACGGCATCACCGTCAGCGAACTGCGCAAGGAGTTCCGCAAGACCATGGAGGACCACGCCGGCGTCTTCCGCGTCGAGGAGATGATGCAGGAGGGCGTGGAGAAGGCGCTGCAGATTCGCGAGAAGCTGGCCGACGTGCGGCTCACCGACCACTCCAACACCTTCAACACCAATCGCACCGAGGCGCTGGAGCTGGAGAACATGATCGATGTGGGGCTCTCCATCGCGGTCTCCGCACTGCACCGCAAGGAGAGCCGTGGCGCCCATTCGCGCCCTGACTATCCGAAGCGCGACGACGCCAACTGGATGAAGCACACCCTCTACTGGCGCGAGGCCGATCGCCTCGACTATAAGGGCGTGCGCACGCAGCCGTTGACGGTGGAGAGCTTCCCGCCCAAGGAACGAGTTTACTAAAGAGTTTTGAGTTATGAGTTTTAAGTTGTGGAGTGCACTACATGCACGATCTTTGTAGAAAAGTTGTTCGCGCAGCGAACACCACAACTCAAAACTAATAACTCAAAACTCAAAACTAAAAAAGCAACGAGGTTTTGACATGAAATTTAGTGTCTACCGCTACAACCCCGAGACCGACGAAGCGCCCCGCATGCAGGATTTCGAGGTCGAGGCACGCCAGGGCATGATGCTGCGCGACGCCCTGCTGGCGATCCAGGCCCAGGACGAGTCCTTTACCTTCCGCCACTCCTGCGGCGAGGGGGTCTGCGGCTCCGACGGCGTCAATGTCAACGGCAGCAACAAACTGGCCTGTATCACGCCGCTCACCGAACTCAAGGAGCCGGTGGTGGTGCGCCCTTTCCCGGGACGTCCGGTGATCCGCGATCTGGTGGTCGACATGAGCCAGTTCTACGCCCAGTACAAGCAGGTCGATCCCTGGCTGATCCGCAAGGAACCGCTGCCGGAGACCGAGATCCTGCAGTCGCCTGAGGAGCGCGACGAGCTTGACGGCCTCTATGAGTGCATCATGTGCGGCTGCTGCTCCACCGCCTGTCCCTCCTTCTGGTGGAATCCGGAGAAGTTTCTCGGGCCCCAGGCCCTGCTCAGCGCCTGTCGCTTCCTGGCCGACAGCCGCGACCAGGCCAAGGAGGAGCGTCTCAACAGTCTGGAAGGTCCCTACAAGCTGTTTCGCTGCCACACCATCATGAACTGTGTGGAGGCCTGTCCCAAGGGGCTCAATCCGACCAAGGCGATCGGCCATATCAAGGCGATCATGTTGAAGGATGCCATCTGAAGCGCGTTCCTCAGATGGACCTGAAGGCGTACGGATGATTTTTCGATATATTACATTTATGCTAAATTCAACGGATTGTTGAACACTTTGAATCGATCGAGTGACTGCGGGCGAGACAGCGCCGAATCTATTTGCAGAAGGGAAACAGCAATTGGCGTGCGTTCGGAACCCAAAGGTACCCGGTCCGCTACATTGACCCGGAAATAGCATGAAGATCATCTCTGACGAAGACCTCAGAAACATCGAACGGCTGCGCTGGCAGTGCCGTCGCGGTATGCTCGAACTCGACGTCCTGCTGGAGGCCTTTGTCGACCAGCTCTATCCCGGCCTCAGCCCCCGCCTGCAGCGCCATTTTCACCAGCTGCTGGAGTTTCCCGATCCGATCATCCACTCCTGGTGCGTGGGCGGAGAGAATCCGGACGACGACGAATTTCAGGAACTGCTGGAATCCATCCGCGCGACCCAAGTGGCTTAAGGCCGCCACCAAACCGGTGGTTTGCTGATCAATACCTGCTGTAGGATTTGATTGAATGCGTTCTCGCACAGGATCACACCTGTGTTGTTGCCTCCGTTTCAGATCAGTTTCTCGATGCCCTCCGCCGCCCGTTTGACGTCGAGAAAGATGAGTCCCAGCTTGGCGTTCGGCTTGGCCAGCACGGTCACCACCGCCTCGGGACCGGCATGGGCCATCAGCACATAACCGCCGGCGCCCTTGACCAGCACCTGCTCCAGCTCGCCCCTGGCCAGCTCCTGGGCGGTACGGTCGCCGAGTGAGAGCATGGCCGCACTCATGGCGCCGACCCGGTCTTCGTCGAGGGATTGGGGCAGCTGAGAGGCCATGATCAGGCCATCGGTCGAGATCACGGCCGAGGCCTCGATGTCGGCGGAAGTGCCGTTGAGTTCACTGAGGACGGAATCGAGCATGTCTGCGCGCATGGGAGTCTCCTGGCAATGGGTATGAAAGTCAGCGGCGATAGGCGCCGGCGAGGTTCTCGAACAAGTTCCGGCTCATCCCGGTGATGGACAGGAAGCGTTCCAGCTCGGCAGCGAGGGAGGCGTTCTGGTAGGACTGCTGCATGATCAGCAGGGAGAAGCCCATCACGCCGTTGAGGGCCTTCAATACAGCGCGGCAGCGCGACGCATCTTCGCCATAGGTTCTGCCGATGAGCTCGATGAGCTCCTGCGTGATGAGACTCATGCCGCCCGACATGAACTCCACCGGCAGACCGACTTTCACGTGTACCGCGCCCACCCGGTACATGGCCTGGGTGTAGTCGGCGTCGAAGGGACCGGAGAAGAGTCCCTGCAGCCAGGCCAGGTGGGTCAACTTGAGCTGCTCCAGCCGCCCCTCGATATAAGGCGCGGTACGCTCGATGGTCTGCAGGGTGTCGTAGAAGTGTTGCGTCACCTCGGGCAGTCCCGACTCGATGTCGGGACCGGCCTCGATCAGCAGCGCCTCTTTTTCCGGCGAGAGTCCGGTGAAGGCTTTGGCGTATGCAGTCAGCCGTGATAACTCCATCTCTTCCATGCTGAATCTCCCTGTCGTTGTATTGCGTCCCTGATGTCTGTGTGAGTCGGACGGGGGCGTTATTCCTGTTCTTCTTGTGCATAGCGTGTGCTCAGGGCCCATACCAGCTCGGTAAAGGCGGGCTGATTGAAACACGGCCTCCCCTGCAGCACGAGGGTGAAACGCAGCGCATCGATGTAGAGCGGCCAGCAGCCGATCTGGCTGTTACCCGCCGCATCGACCAGCGCCCATGCCGCGCTGGAGAGATGCAGGTTTCGGTGCAGCAAACCGCCGTGACGGTCGTCCAGCGAGGCGATGTCGGCGCTGAGTGCGGAGAGCTCCACGCCCGCCTCATGGGTGAATCCAGCGCACGCCACACAGAAGCCGTGACCGTCTGCCAGCAAGACCTTGCCGCTGTCGGCCAGGCCGGGCAGCAGGTCAGGCAGCAGGGTCTCGAGGGCGCCGCCTGGCGTCTGTCTGGGTTGTGTGAAGCCTTCGATCCAGCTATGGCTTTGTGCCAGGTAGAGACTTTCCTGGGCCTCCAGCTCAGGCTGATCGGTCCAGCGTTCCAGCGCCTGCTGGGTCAGCAGGGGGGTGGTCTCATGGCGCAACAGGGCGCATAACAACTGGTGTACCGGGTCGTCACCCCGATGTGCCACCGCCGTGTAGGCACCGGCCGGTGTCGGCAGTACGTAGTGGTCTGCGATGAGGTGGTAGGCGCTCACGGCTCAGCTGTCCAGCCCGGGGTCGATGGAGTAGAGCAGCGCTTCCACCAGCAGTGAGACTTCCCGCTTGTCGCGTGCATCCACCTCGAAGACCGGTATCTTGGCGCCACTGTTCTCCAGCTGAAGGTGGTAGTCATCGATGGTCGGTTTGTTGACGATATCCATCTGCGTCACGCCGATGACCAGTTTGCTGCCGTCGATGAAGCCCTTGAACGCATTGAGAAAGAACTGCATGTCACCGAACGGGTCGGGACGGCTGTTGTTGACCAGCAGGATCAGGCCTATGCCCCCCTGGGTGAGAATCTCCCACATGAAGTTGAAGCGCTCCTGGCCGGGAGTTCCGTAGAGATGAATGCGCTCATTGTCACCCAGTTTGAGCATGCCGTAGTCCATGGCCACGGTGGTTCCCGGCTTTTGCGAGCGGGTCATGTCACTCGCCATTTCATCGGTGGTGACCGGTGCCGTGTCGCTGATGGCCCCGATGGCGGTGGTCTTGCCGGCGCCCACCGGACCACTGAAGATGATCTTGAAGTCGTTCATGCTTTCGCTCCTGCTCTGAGTCGGTTCAGCAGTCTGCCGAAGAGACCCCGCTGGTGTGAGGCGACGATTGCCTCCGGGGCGATGAGGGTATCTGCAGCGCGCCGGGTCTCTCCCGCCAGCTGCAGCGATTTGGCGGCGCTATAGAAGGCAAAGACGTAGCGCTGCGGGATCCGCAGATGTTTCGCGGTATCGATCAGCGAACGGGGTTGTTCGGACCAGAGTGCGGCGATGGCCAGGGCGTAGGGCGTCACTTCCAGACGGGTGAAATTGGGCCAGCGGCGCAGGTAGATCGGCTGGCTGAGGCTGGTGCCCATGGGAAGCCGTCCGCGAGAGGCCCAGAGCGCCACTTTCCAGAACAGAGCCGGCAGGGAGTAGGTCTGGCTGGCGTCATCGAGCTGGCTGCCGTCGTCAAACTGCCGCAGCCTCAGCTCCAGCGTGGCATCGGGGAGCGTACAATGGGGTCGCAGGTGGCGCTCCTCGACATCGACGCGTACCAAGTGCTCCTCTATCAGCAGTTCCATCGTCGGCCAGGGCCCTTCGATGGCCACATTGCGGTTATGGCGTATCGCCAGATTCAGGGCCTGTTGCAGATGCCCCTGCAGATAGTGTTCAGGGTTGTAGTAGACCTTGCCGGTCTGGGCGGGGTCCTGGGGATCGATATCGGGGGCCATGCCGACAAAGGTCTGCTCCGTGGCAGCGCTCATGATCGAAGCCGCTCTGTGTGCCGTTGCACGCGATCGCGGCATCTGGGCCACGTATGGCTCGACCTCGGGTGGTGCCTGCTCAGGCTCGTAGGAGAGCGCCGTGGTGGCGTCTGTTACCCTCGACAGCCGATGGCACTGCCGTTCGATGGCATCGATCAGGCTCTGCACCGGGATCGGCTTGCGTACGAAGAGGGTATGCGGATCCGCAACCGCTTGCTCCCGCAAGGAGACCAGGATCAGCGGTTGCTGGGGGTGACGCTGACGGAACTCCTGCCACAGCTGCTCACCGCCGTAACTGTCCAGATCAAGCAGGCAGATCTGCGCCGACGACTCCTCCACCAGCTGATAGCGGTTGTTGCACTTGCTGCTGAAGAGCATGCGCAGGGTATAGCGTTGCCGCTGGTCCATGGCGATGGCACCGATCCGGACCGGTGAGGTGGTGGGTTCGGCGATGGCGTTCATGCCTGTTCCTCCAATTGATTGAGCAGTCGTCGCCATTCGGTTGCGGCAGGGTTGTGTATACCCTGCAGCGACTGCCATACCGCCTCGACATGGTGTCGGTCGCGCAGGTGACGGTAGATCTCCAGCAGTGCGAGATGCAGATCCAGGCGGGCGGGATCCATCAGCACAGCCCGCTCCAGGGTTTCCCGGGCCAGTTCCGCCTGGCCGTATTCGAGCTGTTGTCGCGCGCTGTCGAGTGGGTCTTCCCCGGGAAGCTGTTGTGGTGACCGTTTGTCGATCAGTCGTGTGGTTCCGGTGATACCGGCATCGAGCACGGCTTCCTGAGTCCGTGACGGGGTTGGGGCGTGAACCTGTGCGCCCTTCTCGAGCCGCTGTCGTAATGCCTGGTGGTCGATACGGCACAGCAAGGGTCTGGCCAGGGCCAACATGCGCCGACGCAAGGGGGCGCCCCGGTCCTTCAGCACTTGGTACAGATCGCAGAGGGCGCCCAGAATGGCCGGATCATGGGTATCGGCATGCAGGAGCAGCCGTTGTACATGCAGGCGCAGATCCCCTGGAGTACGCATGACAGCGTGGGAGAAGTGGGCTTTCAGCTCCCTGACCCGGTCCTGGGTCTCGAAGTGGAGACCGCACTGACCGACCAGGAAGGCGGTTTCGAGCGACATGCCTGAGGTGGCACGGGGTGCGGTGTCCGCTGTCAGCGGCTCGATCAGTCGATGGGAGTCGTGCTCAACGTTCCGTGTCATCGCCAGTTCCTATGGCTTGAATGCTTCCTGTGAGGTGCCCGATCCTTCCCGGCATTCTCGGCTTCAACGGTGCGGGTCTCTGCGGATTGCCGCGGTTCCCGGGAAATCCTGGAACCCGGTTGGCAGCATGGCGCAGAACCGCCCCTCTCATGCTCTATCGCCCGCGGGCTCGAAATCTTTAACTTCAGACAGCGATGAGCCGGGCTGAGGCCGTTGGTGGCAGTGATTCCACCCCCGTTTCGCGTTAAACTGCCATCCCTCTGTTAGCGTAGAATTGACGAACCGGTATATGTCCTATCAGGTACTTGCCCGCAAATGGCGGCCGCAGCTGTTCAGCCAGCTGGTGGGCCAGGAGCACGTGGTCAAGGCATTGAGCAATGCGCTCGACCACGACCGCCTGCACCACGCCTATCTCTTCACCGGCACCCGCGGTGTGGGCAAGACCACCCTGGCGCGCATCTTCGCCAAGTCCCTCAACTGTGAACAGGGGGTCGGCGCCACGCCCTGCGGGGTCTGCGACGCCTGCCGGGAGATCGACGAAGGGCGCTTCGTCGACCTGCTCGAGGTGGATGCCGCCTCACGCACCAAGGTCGACCAGACCCGGGAGCTGCTGGAGAACGTCCCCTATGCCCCGGTGCGCGGCCGCTACAAGGTCTATCTGATCGATGAGGTGCACATGTTCTCCGCCAGCAGTTTCAATGCGCTGCTGAAGACCCTGGAGGAGCCGCCACCGCATGTGAAGTTCATTCTCGCCACCACCGACCCGCAGAAGGTGCCGGTGACGGTGCTCTCGCGCTGTCTGCAGTTCAACCTGAAGCGGCTCTCGCGGGAGCAGATCGAGTCTCAGCTGCGTCGCATCCTGCAGCAGGAGAAGATCCCCTTCGACGACGAGTCCCTCTCGCTGCTGGCCCGGGGCGCCGACGGCAGCATGCGCGACGGACTCAGTCTGCTCGATCAGGCGATTGCCTTTGGCGGTGGACAGGTGAAGGGGGGCGAGGTGAGGTCGATGATCGGCACCGTCGCCGCCGATCAGATCTATCGCTTGCTCGAAGCCCTGGCGGCCCAGGACGGCGCCGCATTACTGCAGGGGGTGGCCGAGATGAGCCAGCTGGCGATCGATTTCGCCACCGCCACCCAGGAGCTGCTCGCCATGTTGCACCAGGTCGCGCTGTTGCAGCTGGTACCGGGCTGCGAGCCGGACGAGGCCTTCGATGCCGAGCGACTGGCCCGCTTCGCCGAACAGCTGGCACCGGAGGACGTGCAGCTCTTCTACCAGATCGGTCTCACGGGGCAGCGCGAACTCCACCTGGCCCCCGATCCCCGCAGTGGTTTCGAGATGCTGTTGCTGCGTATGCTGGCCTTCAGGCCTGTGCAGGGCGAGGCGCCGGCGAGCGACAGGACTCCCCCTCTCGGCGGCAAGGACGTGCGATCCGCTGTGAGCAAACCCGCTGCCGCTCCGGCAGCGCCCAGCGTCAGCACGGAGCCGTCCCGGTCGACCCAGTCGGTGGTCGAAGCGGAGGTGTCCGTTAGCGCGTCTGCCGCCAAGCCTGCAACCGATCCCGCGCGCTGGGACAGTTTCGTGGCCGGTTTGAAGCTGGGCGGCATCACCAGCCAGCTGGCCAATCACTGTGTGTTCCAGGGCTGGGACGGTGAGACCCTCAGCCTGCTGCTGGACGAGGCCCATCGTCACCTGCGCGTGGGCCAGGCCGAGACACGCCTGCAGGCGGGTGTCGCCCAGGCCCTGGGGCAGGCGGTGAAGCTGAGAATTACCGAGGCGGTACCCGAGAGCGAGACCCCGGCCATGCGGCAGTCGCGCGAGCAGCAGGAGCGCCAGCGCCAGGCGCAGGCCGAAATGGCCAACGACCCGCTGGTGCGCGAGATGGAGGAACACTTCTCGGCGCATCTGGTGTCGGACTCGATACGACCGTTGGATTGAGATGCTGCGATATTACGGCCCCTGGCGCCTGCTGGTGTCGATAGGGGATCATTCATCCGGAGCGGATGGCGCGCTTCCGCCAGGCTCGGAACCCAATACGCTATGACGAGGAAAAGTGCATGAAAGGTGGTATAGGCAACCTGATGAAGCAGGCCCAGAAGATGCAGGCCGAGATGCAGCAGGCGCAGGAGCGGCTGGCGCAGGAGGAGGTGACCGGCGAGTCCGGCGGCGGCCTGGTCAAGGTGACCATGAACGGCAAGCACGAGGTACGGCGGGTCGAGATCGACGACTCCCTGATGGGCGACGACAAGGAGATGCTGGAGGATCTGGTGGCGGCCGCGGTCAACGATGCCGCCACGCGGGTCAGTCAGAAGATGCAGGAGAGCATGGCGGGTCTGACCGCCGGCCTCAATCTGCCCCCGGGCATGAAACTCCCGTTCTGAGCGACGATCGCATCGAATGCTTCCAAAAGTGTTTTACCGGTGAGTCATCCACCCCTGCTGCAACAGCTGATCTCCGCCTTGCGTTGTCTGCCCGGCGTGGGCGCCAAGAGCGCCCAACGCATGGCCTATCACCTGCTGGAGCGTGACCGCGAGGGAGGACGCCAGCTGGCGAGGATGCTGGCCGAAGCGATGGATAACATCGGCCACTGCAAGCGCTGCCGGACACTCAGCGAGAACGATCTCTGCTCCATCTGCGCCAACACCCATCGCGACCCGTCACTGCTGTGTGTGGTCGAGACCCCTGCGGACCTGGCGATCATCGAACAGGCCATCGACTACAGCGGTGGTTATTTCGTGCTCGGCGGCCACCTTTCACCGCTGGACGGCATCGGACCGCGGGAGATCGGTCTCGATCAGCTCGATCAGCGCCTGGCCGAGGGCGAGGTGAAAGAGATCATCCTCGCCACCAATCCCACCGTGGAAGGGGAGGCGACGGCGCAATACATTCACGACATGGCTCGCGCCAGGAACATCCGCACCACCCGTATCGCCCAGGGCGTGCCCATGGGCGGGGAGCTGGAATATGTGGATGGGGCCACGCTGGCACATGCCTTTCGCGGTCGATCCGAGATCTAGCGAGTCGTGTTCCGCGCCTTGAATCTGCGCATCGCGCCCGGCCGCCTGTTCGGCGGTTTCCTCGTGATTTGAGTCTGAATGGATCGGGCCACTGTCGGCTATAACTGAACAATCGCATGCATGCACACAGAGGAGGGAACATGAGCGACTGCCTATTCTGTAAATTCGTCAGTGGCGAGATCAAGCCGGACACTGTCTACGAAGACGATCATGTGCTCGCCTTCCGGGACATCAATCCGCAGGCGCCGACCCATGTACTGATCGTGCCCAAGCGCCATATCTCGACCCTGAACGATCTCTCCGCCGCGGATGCCGACCTGGTCGGCAAGCTCTATCTGGCGGCGCGACAGGTGGCGCGGGACGAGGGGATCGACGGTCCAGGCTATCGTACCGTGATCAACTGCAACGAGTTGGCGGGTCAGTCCGTGTTCCATATCCATCTGCATCTGCTCGGTGGCCGCGCCATGGGTTGGCCGCCGGGCTGATCACCGCCCGCGGCTCCAGGAGAGGATTCGACGGATTTGAACCGCTTAAAAGGGATTTTGGTGGGGCAGGGCCCCACCCTACTCTCCATCCGGGCCAGTGATGCAATCAGCAGGCAGTTTCCATCGTGATCCGAGAGGGTGGGGCCTTGCCCTACCGTGCACGGTCGTCTGGCGTCTTGTGGTCCCGAACTCGGGAGAGTATCTGTGGGGCGGTTGAAAATACCTGTAAATGGCGACTAGTGAATGGTGTGCTCGAGGATGTCATGTACCTCGTGCTTCAGCCCCTCGGAAGGGATCACGACCACGTCCTTGTCACCGATGTGGGTGGTATATCGTGGGGCGTCGCGGGCATGGGTATAGGCCTGACGCAGTTCTTCGATCAACTGTTCCACCATGGCCGGTGTCAGCTGATTCTCGGTGATCAGCTCCTTCAGGCTGCTGACCTTGCCGTCATGGATCCAGGCGATACCGAAACGTTTGGGGGGCTTGCCCATGAAGACGTAAGCCTCGTGCGCTGCCGGCACGATCTCCAGGTGGTCGCGCACTCGCTGGGTGAGCGATTCCAGTTCTGCATGGACCTCGTCGAGCCTGGCCATGGCCTGAGTGTCCGAAGGCAGCGGGGGATAGACTTCGCCTCTGCCGAAAAGTTTGTCTAGCATTCCCATCTCTTCCTCCTCTGAAGATGTCATGTGAACGGATCAGCCGGCCACGAGCAAGGTGGCGTTACGAGGGCCTTACGCATCTCCGGTGCAAGGGGTGTTGGGGAACTCGCTCAGCACCGGAAACTTTTTGGTGTCGTCGGCAACGCGCGTCATGTCGTGAACGGATACTCAAACCCTAGTCGACGGGGCGTCCCTATCAAGTAGTGAGGGACCGGTTCTTGGGGTGATGGCATGCAGTTGGCATGAATCCGACGCCACGAGCTACCCTGGCGGAAAAAGGATATGCTGATTTTTCGATTTGATTCAATCGGATAGAGCATTGACTCGTGGCGCGTTAAATATGTTTTATCGATCCTGCAAGGTCCATAGAAATGACTGATCGGTTACGAAAAACCAAGCACCGGGGTGGCGTGTGACGCCATTGGGCATCTCCCCCCATGAATGATAGGAATGTTCGGATCCGTCGTCAGCTACCACCGGGGATCGACTCCGGGGCACTGGCGGGGCAGGGAAGCGCTCACACGCCAATATCAAGATAGGAGCGCGAGAGCTTCTGCAGGGCGATCACATATGCGGCGGTACGGTAGTCTTCGATATCGGGTTTACGGCTACGCACGTCGATGATCTCCTGCATCGCCTGGCGCATGCTGTCGTCGAGACCGGAACGAACCAGGTCGAGCTCGTCGGCGCCCCGGGCGAGGTTGTCGCGGACCCAGTCCGGTACCTGCCTGCCGCTGGTCTCCTCCAACGCCCGGATCACGCTGCGGCCGCGCGATTCGTCGAGCCGGCGCTCGATGCGCCCGAAGCGCATGTGGCTCAGGTTCCTGATCCACTCGAAATAGGAGACCACCACGCCGCCGGCGTTGACATAGGCGTCCGGCAGGATGGTGATGCCGCGGTCGTGCAGAATGCGGTCGGCTTCGAAGGTGATGGGGCCGTTGGCCGCCTCGGCGATCAGCTTGGCGCGGATATTGGGTGCGTTGCGCTCTGTGATCACGCCTTCGATGGCTGCCGGAATGAGGATGTCGCACTCCAGCTCCAGGGCCGATGGGCCGTCCTCGATGAATTCACCGCCGGTGAACCCCTTGAGACCGCCATGCGCGGTACGGTAGTAGTAGGCCTCCTCGACATGTATGCCCTCCGGGTTGTAGATGGCGCCGTCGCGTTCGATGATGGCGACGATTTTTGCGCCGTCCTCCTCTGCCAGAAACTTGGTGGCGTGGTATCCCACATTGCCCAGTCCCTGGACAACGATGCGCTTGCCCTCGAGGCCGCCGTCGAGTCCGGTGGCGTTGACCTCCTCCTTGTGACGGAAGAACTCCTGCAGGGCATACTGCACGCCACGTCCGGTGGCCTCGGTACGGCCATTGACGCCGCCGTGCGCCACCGGCTTGCCGGTGACGCAGGCCAGCGCGTTGATGTCCTCGGGAAAGAGGTGCTTGTAGGTGTCGGCGATCCAGGCCATCTCACGTTGGCCCGTACCCACGTCCGGAGCCGGCACGTTGGTGGCGGGGTTGATGAATCCGGCGGCGGCCAGCTCGCGGGTGAAGCGACGGGTGATGATTTTCAATTCGTCCCGAGAGTAGTTGTCGGGATTGATATAGAGCCCGCCCTTGGACCCTCCGAAAGGGACGTCGACAATGGCGCACTTGTAAGTCATCAGCGCCGCCAGCGCTTCGACCTCCGGTTGATCGACCGTTTCCGAGTAGCGCAGTCCGCCTTTGGCGGGAAGGCGATGGATGCTGTGTACGGCGCGCCAGCCGGTGAAGACTTCGATCTTGCCGCGAATCTCCACCGGGAAGGTGACCTGCAGCACCGAGGTACAGCACTTGATCGCATGCGCGATCCCCGGATCCAGTTCAATATGGGAGAGGGCCCTGTCGACCATCTGGTCGACGCTTTGTCTGAATGTCAGACCGGGAGTGACTTCAGCCATGATTACTCACTTGTTGTTGTTGCCACACATCGTAGCGGAGCCACATAGCGGGCTGACCGTTGATATCAATTTTACTCCAGGTACAGTGCGGATGAACACGCTATATCGAGTTGCCGGGTCAGTCGTTTTCGGGGTGCGTCTGCAGCAAGTCATGAATGGCCTGCAAAGGGTCCTGTTCGCTGCGTTTTGCCGGCTGATCCGTCGGCGTCCATGAGCGGTCGTGCTCGAGCCGGAAGCTGCCAATGAAGCGGTCGGGAGGCCGGCCCCGCCAATCCTGCGGGGAGAGCATCGAAAGGATCGGCTCCTCACGGCTGTTGTGGTAGAGGTGATAGATCTGCCCCGGCCGTTTGCGGAAGTTGCAGCGTGCCCGATGCAGCTGCTGATCGTGCCGGGTCTGTTGCAGTATCTTGCGCGCCTGCTGCTGCAGGACCCTGACCTGCTCCGCGATCACTTTCAGCTGGGCTTCGGCCCGGTTGGCCAGCATCTCATCGGCCAGGGCGATCTCCCGTGCCAGGTCGACCAGGCCGAATGCGGGAGCCAGGCGACTGACCGGATAGGGGGAGGCGTGATCGGTTCCGGGTGGGTTTTCCGGTTTGTCGCTCATGGCTATTGCTGCAGTGTGCGACCGCCATCGACGGCAATGATCTGCCCGGTGACGTAAGGGGCGTCCCTGTACAGGAACAGCAGGGTTCGGGCTATGTCCTCGGGTGTACCCGGTCGCTTCAGGGCGGTACGTTCGAGAATCATCCGCTGCTCATCCTCGGATACGCCCTGTTCCGGCCACAGGATGGCTCCGGGAGCGATACCGTTGACCCGGATCTCCGGGCCCAGTTCGCGGGCGAGTGACCTTACCAGCATGGCGTTGCCGGCCTTGGCCACCGAGTAGATGGGATAGCCCTTCAGAGGCCGTTCGGCATGGATGTCAATGAGGTTGATGATCGCGCCATGGTGGGCACGCAGCAGCGGAGCGGCGGCCCGGGAGAGAAAGAAGGGGGCCTTCAGGTTGCTGCCGAGCAGATCGTCCCACTGTTCTACAGTCGCTTCCTCCAGCGGCGTGGGATAGAAACTGGAGGCATTGTTGACCAGCAGGTCGAGACGGCCGCGGAAATCCCGGGCACTGTCGATCAAGCGGCCGTAGCTATCGGTGTTGTGGAGGTCAGCCGGCAACAGACGTACCGAATCGCCGCGAACGGCTACCAGCTCATCCCGCAGGGCTTCGGCCTGTGCGGCCGAGCGGCGGTAGTGGATGATCAGGTCCACGCCCTGTGCGTGCAGCGTACGGGCAATCGCGGCACCGATACGATGGGCCGCGCCGGTGATCAAGGCGCAGCGGCCGTTCAGATCTGTCTCGCTTTGTGTCACGCCATACTCTCTTTGCAGCTACGGATCGGTGAAGTCTCGGAAGAGGTGGGGAAAGTCTCTGCGCCGGTCCGATTGAATGGGGTAGAATGCCAACCTCTGGCGGTCATGGATATTTACCTTAATCGACGAGTCAGAGGTTGTACACCGGGCCTGTTCACAGGCCCCAGCATTCACAGGAGAATCTGAACCCATGCCGGACTGTTTCAGTGCTGCCAAGCCCGCTACCGTACAGCAACTGCCATTGCCTGACGAGATGGCGCTGGCGGTGAGCGATCGCTTGATGAAGCAGATCCGTCGCGCGATCGATCAGACGCCCCACGGCATTCCCTTCGACCATTTCATGGAGATGGCGCTCTACGCGCCGGGTCTGGGCTATTACGTGGCCGGCAGCCGCAAGTTCGGTGAAGCGGGAGATTTCGTCACCGCCCCGGAGGTGTCTCCTCTGTTTGCCCAGTGTATGGCCAGGCAGGCGGTAGAGGTACTGGAGCGACTTGACGGCGGGGAGGTGCTGGAGTTCGGCGCCGGTTCCGGCCGCATGGCGGCGGATATGCTGGCGGAGTTGGAGCGACTCGACATGCTGCCGCAACGCTACGCCATACTCGAGCTCAGTCCCGAACTGCAGATGCGACAGAGAGAGACCCTGCAGCAGCAGGTACCCCACCTGCTGGAGCGCGTGGTCTGGCTACAGCACCTGCCGGAATCCTTTGTCGGCTTCATCGTTGCCAATGAACTGCTCGACGCCATGCCCGTGAGTCGGTTTCGTGTCGGCGCTGAGACGATCGAAGAGTCCTTCGTCGTCTACTCGGAGCAGGGCTTTAGCGAACACTTCCTCGAGGCGGAGACTCCCAGGCTCAGCGAGGCCGTGGAACAGGTGTTTTTATCGGCGGGCCGGCTCTCCGAGGGCTATGTCTCCGAAGTCAATCTACGCCAATCGGCCTGGTTGGCGGCGCTTGCCGATTCGCTGCAGCGCGGTGCCGTGATTCTGGTCGACTACGGCTACTGCGCACGCGAGTACTACCACCCTCAACGCAGTCGCGGCACGCTGATGTGTCACTACCGCCATCGGGCGCACGATGATCCCTTCCGTTGGATCGGTCTGCAGGACATCACCGCCCATGTGGACTTCACCGCCGCAGCCCGTTGCGCCGTGGAATTTGGCTTCCATCTGGGGGGCTACACCACCCAGGCCCATTTTCTGCTTGCTAACGGACTCGATGGCCTGCTGGCCGATTCGGATCCCACGGATGTGACGCGGCATATGGCGCTGATGCAGGGTGTGAAGCGCCTGACGCTACCTTCTGAAATGGGTGAGCGCTTCAAGGTGCTCGGCCTGTTGAAGGGATTGGAGATGAACCTGCAGGGATTCAGCCTGCGCGATTTTTGCGAGCGCCTGTAATCCGTTGCCGCGGTCTCACGTTTCCCCGCTTCAACGATCAGCCATCTTGCGGGTGGCCGTTTCGATGGCATCCTCGATATAGAAGAGCAGATAGTCGACGGTATTGATGCCGCGTATCCGTTCGGCCATTTCGTTGCCCTTGCCGTCCAGGAACAGCAGGGTCGGCGTCACGCGGACCTTATATCGGCTGCTGAAGCTCTCCGCCGCCTCGGGGCGGCCTGCGAAATTGGTTAGCGACTCACCCGGATCGATCAGCAGCTCCCGCATCAGCACCTGGTCGCTGTAGTCGCCGCTGAGCAGCATGGGATGGAGCACCTCCTGCTTCATGCGTTCACAGAAACCGCAGTGGTACTGGGACACCATCAGAAGAATCGGTATGCCACGCTTCTCGGCGTGCTCGCCAAGTTGCCTCAGATCCACCGCTTGGCGCAGGGTAACGGGTTCGGCGGCGACAGGGCCGGCCATCAGTATCAACACATGGACAATTCGTATCAGGCGGGAGGGATTCATGCACTCGGGCTCAGGTTGAGACGGACTGGAGCTGGCTCGGCGCTCAGCCACTGAGTCAGCACGAGAATCCTTCTCCGGCTATTTGAGCGCCCGGTACGAATCGACCAGGGAGGCGTGCAACAGTTCCCGGTATTCGTTAGCTGAATTGTAGCCCACCAGAGGGTCGGTGAGCGGGCGCCCCTCGGCATCGAGTATCAGCAGAGTCGGCGTGGCGAAGATGCCGTAGCGTCGTTTGAACTGACGGCTGCGGATGGGCTCTCCGTTGAAATCGACGATCTTGCCTCCGGCGTTGATGTCGAACTCACGGATCAGCAGATTGCGGCTCGCTTTCGGGTCGTGGGAGAGCGGCTCGATCACCTCATGCTTGAGTTTCACGCAGTAGCCGCAGGTTTCCGCGCTGAAGACAACCAGAATGGGGCTGTGTTTGATGCGTGCCGACTCGGAGACATCGGACCAGTCCACGGCGGGGGGCTCTGCGTTGGCCAGGGAAGCGAGCAGGGAGAGGATTATGAAGGCCAGGTACTGCATGGACGAATTTTAAAGCAACAGCAATAAACGAAACAATACTATATCAAAATATACTTATATTTCGACAACTATCAATCCCAAACAGGCGCTTGTCACGCCCAGGCAGGTGGTTTTGTGATCAGCTTCCGCCCGAGATCTGTCGCCGGTAGCGGTCGAACCTGCCGCGATAGCTTTGCTGGGCGAGGTAACGGGGGACGATGCTCTCCAGGGCCTGTGGCGCGATACCCAGCAGGTCGAAACCGTTTGAATCACAGATGCTGTCGGTCTGCAGAGAGAGGTAGTTGTCGAGCGTGAAGGGGCGACCGGGCAGCAGTCCCAGAACCCTGGCCTGGATTCGGGAAATGCCGTTACCGAGAGGGAGTACCAGGCGGCGCAGACCGGCCGTCTCGGCCGTGTAGGTGACCAGTTCACGCAAGGTATAGACCTGGGGTCCGCACAGGTCGTAGTGCTGGCCGACCGTGTGATCATCGAGCAGACAGCGGGCAAAGGCCTCGCTGACGTCATTCACCCACACCGGGGCGAATCGTGACTCGGGGCAGGCCAGCGGAAAGAGCGGCGGCGAGAGGCGGAGCAGGCCGGCAAAACGGTTGAAGAAACTGTCACCATCGCCAAAGATCACCGACGGGCGGAAACTGGTGACCTTGAGGGCACTGCCACCGTGGGTGTGGGCGCGATTCTCCCCTTCGCCCTTGCTGCGCAGGTATTCGCTGGTCCCGCGAGCGGCATCGGCATGCAGCGCACTCATGTGCAGGAGACGCTCCACACCCGACTTGATGGCCGCATCGACCAGCGTGTCGACCAGTTCCACATGGACCTTCCGGAAGGTCGTGTCCCGGCTTTCGTTGAGAATGCCGATGAGATTGATCACCGCCCCGCAATCCCGGAACTGGAACCTCAGGGTGTCGCTGTTCAGCTGGGGGACTTTGACCAGTTCGAGACCCGGATTGACCCGTAATCCCGCGTGACGTTGGGGATGCCGGCTGAGCACGCGGCAGGCGATGCCGCGTTGGCTGAGTGTGGCGACCAGATGCTGTCCAACAAAGCCGGTTCCACCGAGTATGCAGACCCTATTCATAGACGACCGTCGAAGCAAAATTCATTTAGCAGTTTCTCGGACAGAAATTCTGAACGTGAAATCGAGCGCTGGCAACAGATCGAAGGTCCCTGTCTCGGGGACCTCGATATCCGGTCGATGGCATTACGGTGCGATCAGTCCCGGCGGTTGATCCTGCTGCACTGTCGACAGCTCCGGATTTCCACCTGAAGGCTGCCGGTGTCGGAGCGCCGGGATCAGACGGGTTCGCTCATTGTTTTCTTCACTCGAGTCCATCGTTCCTTTGTCTGTTGGGGTGGGACTGGTGCACAGGCTGCCAGTTGCGCAGTTACGCTGCATCCCCGCTCTGTTCCTGATGGCGATCGGCCGCAAACTATTGAAAGGTTGAGCCGGGATTGGCGAACAGGTTGTAGGGCGGGATGGGTATCGGCAGTTGCTTGAACAACAGGGTGGTGCCTGCTTCATTGCGCAGGAGCATCTGACCGTCTTCGAGGTAGTATTCGAACACCATGCGGCGGTCGCTCTCCGGATCGTACATGATCAGGCGATCTCCAACGATCTCAAAACGCCCGTCCCGATAGATTTCCGCCGTGGCGTAGATCCTGAAGTGACCGTACATGACCAGCACGATTTCGCCGCCACGACCGACCCAGATACCGTCTACCAGCGATACGCTGGGCACGGATTGATAGGGAAGCGTATTCAGGGGCAATCCCCCCTGTGCGGGAAAACCTCCCAGTCCGGGTACCGGCGACTGCAGCGGCATGCCGTAGGGCCATCCCCCACCGGGTAATCCCCCGCCGGGCATCGAGTTGAGATAGCGTGGATAGCCGGAGAGCGAACTGTAGGGCGTATACCCGCTTCCCAGCGACCAGTTGCCACTGCCCTTGAACCGGTGCGCCAGGTCTCCCATGGCGTCCATCATCGCCAACATGGCCTGACTCATGATGGTCGAAGGGGTGGCGGCTGTCAGTGCGCAAGGGATCGATAGTAGCAGCCAGAACATGAGCAGGCTGCGAAAAATGGCGTTGGCGATGCCGGAGGGGCGATGCTGAAGCCTTGACGGTTGTGTCCTGTCCAGGGGGCTTTTCGGTTGCATGCTGCTATGATAGACGATCCATGGCCCTCCAATCGACTCTTGCCAGAAGCAGCTAATGGTGGTTAGCTTTACCCACTACTGATACAGGGGGTTTGACGTCTACCCGAATCGGGATCTTCGGAGGCCCCGGTTCGAGGCTGCTGCGACACATGATAATTAAAAGAAAACATGGGGGAAGGCTTGCATGAGTTCTCAACAATCCAGACCCGAAGAACGTAGAACCAATACGAAGGATCTGATTGAAAAGCTGTTGAAAGAGCGTCAGGAGATGCTGGTGCTGTTTTGTCAGGTTGCCGGTCTGGAACCCTATCGACGTTCCTCTTCGCTCGACTCATTGTTACAGGCATTCTGTCAGGTCCTCATCGACTACACCGCGTTCGGTCATTTCGAGGTTTTCGGGCGCATCAGCGAGGGGAATGAACGCCGTACCGGCGTGATCCGTGTGGCCGAAGAGATCTATCCCGACTTCGTCATCGCCAGCGAAGCCGCTGTCGCCTTCAACGACAAGTACGACATTTCGGACCATGAACTGGGGCTGGAGCATCTGCCGGAGGACCTCTCGCGGCTTGGCGAGGAGTTGGCCGTACGCATCGAACTGGAGGATCAGCTGCTGGCCACCATGCTGGCACGCTGAAACCCAGCCACCCACAGGTACGCTCTCATACTTATGTGAGCCTCCCTCCGGGGGAGGCGCCAGACTATCGTCTGCGTTGTTGTGCAGCTTGACAAGGGCGTGCCAGTGCCGCACGCCAGGCGGTCAACGGCATGATGTCTCGCTGCTAGTTCGCGTTTAGTACGAGACAGCACTCTCGCAGGCCGCTTGGTGCCTGATCCTGTCTGGCCGCGGCCATTTCATAACCTTGATCACACTTTCTCTCACAACCGAAGGCCATTCCTCATGGATACTTTTCCAAAAGGGGGGGATTCAACTATGCTTGAATTGGCTAAACCTCTGTCTAGCTTTGAAGTTTATCAAACCCGATCACTATCCGGACCGATTGAAATCGAGCCGTAACTTGGGCATACGGGTGAGACGTGAGTACGAGGATCAACAAACTGTTACACCGCACACCGGAAGCTGAGGAGTTTATCGCGCCGCTGCGAGCCAGCGTTGCGCCGAATGTGCGTTTGAACCAGTTTCAGATCGGTATCGACAATCAACGCATCGATGTGGCCCTGAGCCACAAGTTCCGTAACATTCTGGCCGATCTCTCCGACATGATTGTGCATGAGGACCTGGTCAAGCATGGCTGGGCCCGTATGGGCAAGTCTCCCTCCAACAGCGATTTCGACGCCTTTCGCGAGGTCTACAGGGAGATCACGCGAGGCACCCTCGAACAGGTGCACGAAAACGCCTCCATGAAGGAACTTTTGCAACTCCTGCACATGGTGCTGCTGAAAATGTTGCTGGAGTCGCCGGTGGATGCGGTGGCGCGGCTGCGTACCAAGTTACAACAGGATGCCGACTCTCCCTCCGGTGCCAACAGCGGCCGCTCCCTGGAGTTGCATGAGCGCATCGCCAACCTGGCACGGCTCGAACCCGGGATCCGTTATCGCGCCCTGCGCCGGATCTTCAAAGTCGTGATGCGGCTGGAGTCCAAGGAGTTACGCAAACTGCGCAAGTCGGTCGTCGGTCGCTCCTGGAGCGTGCCCAAGCAGTTGCTTTTCAATCCGCTTCTCCACCTTCCCGATTTGTCGAGTGAAGAGTATTTGATGAATCACTATCCCATCCTGTGCGTCGACCGCTCGGATGAGAACTATTTCGATTTGACCAATCGCATCGTCACCGAGGTGTTTCAGAACTATCTGCCGATCTGGACCAAGGCGGTCGATCGTCAGGATGCCAAGGTGAGTGGCCATGCGGGCAATCAGCCGTTCCAGATCCGCAACCGGGAACTCCACAGCGGATTCTCTGAGTTCCTCGAGGGGCAGAGACTGCTTGAGCGGAGTCTCAGTGAAGAGGAGTTCAAAACCATAAACGTCTCCTGGCTCGACATGCCGACAAACGCGGATATTCTGATGCGCAGGCAAGGCAGTGAATCAGGCTGGTTTTCACGCGGGGAGGCGACCGGAACGAGTCCCTGGCAAAACCCGGAGTGCGACAAACTGCAGGAGAAACTCCAGGCGGAGGTTCACAAGCGGTTGGAGCGCACGGGTATCACTCGCAGGGCCATCGCTGCCTATCGTACACCCAGGTTGTTTCGACAGCTGAACGGACAGGTGACGATCAAGGAGATCTACCTCTATCTGGCCGAACAGATGCCAAAAAAGGCGATCAGCAAACGTCTGGCATCGACTCCGGACAAGGGCGCCGCCGTCATCAAGGCTCTGGATGTGGTGTTGAATTACATCCGGCGTATGCCGGTCAACAAGCAGCAGGATTATGCCACACGCTATGTGAAGGATTTCCTGACCTTCAGGCGCGACCTGAAGCTGGCCTACTACAGTTATCAGCAGATGAGTCGCCTGCGCATACTGCAGGACGCTGAAAATATCAAACTCTCCCGTGACAACGGCAGTCTTTACGAATTCCGTCTCGGGCGGGATCAGGATGACGAGTCGCTAAAGATCAAGGCGCACGTTGTGCTCAAGGCCGATGTGCGAGGCTCCACCGAGATCACGCATCAGCTGGTGGAGAAGCGGCTCAATCCGGCAACCCATTTCAGCATGAATTTCTTCGGACCGATCACCAAGCTGCTTGAGCGTTTCGGTGCTCAGAAGGTGTTCGTTGAGGGCGATGCCCTCATACTGACAGTGCTCGAGACAGGTGGGGTCGGCACGCAGTCGATGACGGTTGCCAATGCCTGTGGCCTGGCGCGAAAGATCCTCTCGGTCATGGAGGCACAAAACAGCCAGAATCGGGCTTACGATCTTCCCAAACTCGAGCTCGGACTGGGTATCGCTTTCTGTGCGGATGCGCCGGCTTATCTCTATGACGAGCGCCGCAAGATCATGATCTCACCCGCCATCAATCAGGCCGACCGCCTGTCTTCCTGTTCCAGCGAGCTTCGCAAGGACACCAGTTGGCGCCGCAGTCGGCGACACCGTGTCGAAGTCATGCGCAAGGAGAGCGATCAAACCGGCAAGCACGGTGGTCTCCTGCGTTACAACGTGAACGGTATCGATCTGGATCCGCCGGCATTCGCCAAGTTGAAATCGGAAATGGTGCTGCACAAAGTGCGTCTGTACAGTCGTTCCGGCGAAGCCCATCACTATCATGTGGGACGCTTCATGGACAGACTTGGCGGCTCCCATTGGCTGGTGGTCAGGGAAGCCAGACTCAAATGCTGGATTCAGGGCAAGCTCACCGCTGCAGAGGAAGTCGAGGACGAACCCTTCTTCGAGGTGGTGACCGATCCCGAGCTGATCGGGCGCGTGAAGCAAAAGCTGAGCGGCAAGAAAGCCAATGACCCTTCCGGCACCACGACAGCTGACTTAGTCTAAGCAGGAATTCCAGTCACTCGCCGTCTTGACCATCCAGTCGATGCCCGCGTCAGACTCCGGAAACCGGTTCGGTTTTCTTATCCTCGTGCGCTGCCTCGATCGGCCTCAGCCATTGAGTCTGTGAACGGGTCGGGTCCTCCCCCAGGCGATAGTTGTAGATGACAGTGTAGGCGAGAACACGCTTGAGGTATTCACGCGTCTCCCGATAAGGCACGGTTTCGATCCAGATGTCGGCGGCCTGTGTCTGTTTCGGCAGCCAGCTCTCGACCCGCCAGGGTCCCGCATTGTAGGCAGCCGTTGCCAGGACGGGATTTTCCTGCAGACGCCGGAATATTTTATTGAGATAGCCGGTTCCCAGTTTAAGATTCAGCTCTGGCTGGTAGAGTTCATCGGGATCGGTCAACGCAAGCTGGAAATCCCTGGCCATGTGCTCAGCGGTTTTCGGCATCAATTGCATCAAACCGCGGGCACCTACCGGGGACTTGGCATCCTGCATGAATGCGCTCTCCTGTCTCAGGATGGCGTAGACCCAGGCTTTGTCGATGCCGACACCCTGGGCCAGGCTGGCGATTTCATGGTGATGGGTCAGCGGGAAGCGCAATTCAAGGTCATTCCACTGCCTGAGCCTGGTCAGGGTAAGAATGACCTGTGACGGCCAGCCCCAACGCTCCGCCAGACGGGCGGCGGCGCGTAATTCGTCGTCGGCTCTCCCCTGGAGGGCGAGATTCCACTCCCGTCGTGCCTCCAGTGAACGTCCCAGGTGATGCAGTTCACGGGCTCGCTTGAGTGCCGGGATCTGCTGCAGGCGTTGTATCAGGGCAGTGTCTGCGTCGAGCCTTTCATGCAGTAGCTTCGGCTGGTCCCCCAGACGCTGAGCAGCGAGGAAGCCATAGTAGCTGCGATCCCCGGACAATGCCTGCAGGATCGATTCGCCTTCCCCGGTGCTGCCCAGACTGATCAGGGCGCGGGCTTTCCAGTAGCGCCAGCGTTCGTGCTGCTGCTCTTTTTTCGGCAGACCGTTCACCGTCAGCAGTACCTGCTGCCAGTCACCGATCTGCAGGGCGTGTTGCAACTGCTTTTCGGCCAATGTGGCGTCGAGGTGGAGATATGCTTTGGGCAGCAGGGCGGTGATCTGGTGGCTCTGCAGGCTGGACTCCTGCCTCGAGAGCTGGCCCATCAGGCTGCGGGCTACCTGCAGGTGTTGCCAATCGGAGAAGGTCAGGTCCTTGGAGAGTCTGATCCAGGCGTCATAGGCGGCATCCACGTCACGCCAGGCCAGGCGTTGAACCGCCTGTGTCGCCATATCGTCCAGCATGATATGGGCGGACCCGGAAGACAAAACGATGACCCGGCTGGGATCGTTGTAGAGCTTCACCCATTTCTCGACCCAGGCGCTCTCGTCAGCGGGGAGGAAGCGTTTGAGATAGGTGGCAAGGCGCGTCTTGCCTTTTTTCATCGCCAACGCCACCCGTTGCCAGACCAGCTCTTGCGTGAGCATTCCCGCATCGATCCAACGGTCGAATACAGGATCGCAGGCCGCGGGTCGCGAGGTACCGCTGAGCCACAGCTTCGGCACCGAGTTGAAGGCCTGTTGGCGCTTACCGGTTTCGATCAACGCCTGAAGGCGATTGCACTGTCGTTCGATACTGCCGCCGGGTTGGGAGAAGCTGAGATAGCTGTGCCAGAGCCCTTCATCCGCCAGCAGTGCCAGCCAGCGATCCCGGAGTTGGGACTGCAACGGGGTTTCCTCCAGTACACTCAAGGCCGCCCGAATGCTGTCAGGGGTCTGCTGCTCCAGGGTGCTGAGGATCTCCCGATACTCCAGATAAGGGTAGAGGGGGTACGCGGTGAGCTGATGCTTGAGCTTTTGAAATTCGCTTATGTCTCCGTTTTCGAGCGTCTGTTCAGCGTGTAAGAAAAGCTCGCGCTGTTCAGTCAGATCCGGAGCGGCCGGAGGCTCGCCTGTCGATGCTGCGGCGCTGAGACAAAATAGGAGCAATACCAGGTGGAGGAGTGAGGCGGACAACTTCTGCATGGTCGTTAGTTCAGCCATCTATTTGCTTGATGAGGGGTGAAATCGCGGGGGGTCGTTATATTCATGTCACTGGCTAAATAGTAGCAGCTGTGGTGACAGATGGGAGACTGTCGGCCGCTGTTGGATTGCGCTATCCTGTCAGGCCCGGCATAGACATTTGCTATTCCCCAGCAAGCGGAAGGAAGTTCCATAATCCATGAGTGTTATAACTCTCGGAAATATGGGAGATGATCGGCCAGCCGTCTGATGACAAGCCGACGCAGCTGTCGGAATCGTATCCGCCTTTTGCGGCAATGGCGATTCGTCTGCTGGAGCTGGACGGGAACGGACGCCAGGTGCGAATTCTGACCCCGCTGAAGGTGTGAATCCGCAATCCAGACGGTTCCTGGTTCGCGGGAAGCATCGCCTCGTTGGCGCATCCCATACCTGCACTCGGCCGTCACCGGCAGTATCCCGCGTACACTTTACCGGGCAATCATTTCAAGTAAGAGAGTGGTTAGCGTCATGACATCCAAAGATGACAATATGGACTTCGATTTGAGCAGTGGTATTGCCGCCTTCGAGGGCAAGAACTTTTCGCGTGCGGCGTCGCTGCTCTCTCCCCTCGCCGAAGCGGGTGACAGTGAGGCGCAGTATCGCATGGCGATCATGGCCCAGGGCGGTCTTGGCATGGTGGTCAATGAGCTGATGGCCTACAAATTCATGAAGGCCGCCGCCGAAGCAGGGCACCCAATGGCACAGCATGGATTGGGTTTCATGTATCTCGAGGGCGAGTGCGTGGAGCAGAATCTACCCAAAGCGGTGGAATGGTTCAGGAAGGCCGCCGAGCAGGGACTGGCTGGATCCCAGACCACGCTCGGAATGCTCTATGAAGAGGGGCGGGGTGTCGAGAAGGACCCGGAAGAGGCCAAGCGCTGGTACGAAAAAGCAGGCTTTTGATCAGGATGCGGCGTCTTCCCGTCTCCGCGGAAGGCGCATGCCATCAGAGTGTGGACCAAAGGTTGTCGAAGTCGGTGTCTTCGCCGAATCCATCCTCCGCATCGTCCTGCTCCGGCTGGTCCCTGTGGTCCAGATAGACAAACTGGAATTGGGAGACACTGCCGCTGGCTTCGAGCAGGCGTGTCAGCTTGATCTCGCGCAGGTTCTCGCCTTCGTTGATCAGCAGATGGTTACCCAGTTTGAAGGGGAAGGAGGGGCAGATAAAGCTGGTGGGTTGACCCGAAGTGCCGACTTCCGGCAGCAGCAGGCAGTCGTGGGGCTGTCCCTTCTTGTTTTGTTCCTCCCGAGCAGAGACCGCCATGGCATTGGGTGCGATCATCTGAACACCCACCTGCATGCGATCGTCGGGCGTTCGCCTCATCCAGCGCACCATGCCGACACCGAATTGGTTGGCAGACATGGCTGACTGAACGCCGATCAATTCACCCACCTGAATCTTGGGAATCTGATCTCCCGACCAGTCGAGACAGTAGCCGCCAGCGCTTTCGTTGATGGTCTTGAAGGTGTTGGTGGCGGGCTCTGCCAGTTTGCTCGGTTCTTCATCCCAGATCTGGGACACCGGCTCTTCCAAGGTATCGAAATCCCTGGAATTGGGGCCGAACTCTTCGAAATCCCCGCGTCTCGGATTGTAGGTGTTGCCTTCCATCGGCATCAGTGAGAAATGGGGTGATATCTTCAGGTGGTTTCCTTCGGCGAAGGCAGTCTCGATCCAGGTGCCGTCATCTTCCTGTTTTTCTGGTGCTTTTACCGGTTCGCTGCCGAGTGAGATCAACTTGTGTATCGACCGCAGGCCGACCGCGATTCTGAGCTCGAAATTGAGTTTGGTGCGCACGAAAGCGCGCTTCTGCGCCTTTGACCAGAGCTTGATCAGCTGTCGAACCAGGCCGGTGTCCATGGCCTTGATTCCCGGCAATCGACTGTTCGCCGATGGGTTTTCGCTGAACTGGTCCCGCAGCTGGACAATCAGATCGTTGGCATCCAATCTCAGCAGGTACTTGTTGTCGGCCTCCGCTACGGCAGTTTCATGGCTGGGTGCCAGGTCGCTGTCCTGGCGGATGATGATCGTGGTCTCCTCCGGAGCATCCTCATTGCTGTAGAGCTTCGCCAGATGGCTCCATCCGAGCAGAGTATCGAAGATCAGCAGATTGTCCTTCTGTCGCATCTTATAGGGGGAGGCGAGCGAGAAGAGGATGCAACGACGATAGGATTCATCGATGGTATAGGGTTTGTCGTGACTTTCTGTTGGGTCCTCGACCTGTATCGATTCCACTCCGTAGCGCAAGGCAAGACGATGCAGTATGTGCAGTTCGCGCCAGATCCGTTTTGGGTAGGGATCGTAGACCAGTGCTGAAAGCAGTATCACCCGCGAGAGGTAGCTCATGCAGTAATGAATGGCGTTTACCAGCTGTTTGCGATCGGGTTTGCCCTGGCTCTCAACCAGGATATCGACGATGGCTGATTTGTAGGCGGTGGCCATGCCACTGTGGAGTTCCCGGTTCAGGACGGCGATCTTGTACGCCTTCTCACTCAGGGGGAAGCCACTGCCCATGTAGTGTTTACTGAGATTGGCGGCGATGTAACTCAGGGGTTGGCGGAAGAAATCCACGCTCTGCAGCCGGCGCCTGCTGGGTATCAGGGTACGGTTGAATTCACGCAGCGCTTTGAATATCTGCTTGGAGGTTTCGCCCACATTGGCGAGCGGCAAATGCTCTGCCCAGCTGGATAGCTCCTTGTCGTTGAGGAAAAAAGGTTTGCCTCTGGGCGGTTGTTGATCCGGAACCCTTAGGCCGATGCGGTTGATGTTCGCCATCTCGAAAATACGTTCAGTTACAATGCGTTCAGCTTATCTGACAGCATAGTCGTGTAGTGATTATCGTCCAAATTCGATTTTTCGCTCAGTGTACAGAAACTATCCTGGGTGCGTACACACAGGATTGGTTTAAAAATCTGCATGGGGACGGTTCGATCGGAGACGCTCCATGTCCGTGAAAGAGGGGCAGGAAGCGAACAGGCCGAGGTGAGTCTGAATCACGACCTACCCTCAGCCAGTCGCGTCTGAGCATCAACATCCTTGAGCTTTGCCAACCCGCCTGAATATGTTAACTCTGTCACAAAATAACCGCCTGCAGACAAAATGTAAATCCAACTGATATCTCAGGCCCTTGGGCATCGAGCTCGTCACTGAACATGAGAAAAGCCCGTAACTAACTGATCAAAAAAGCGAATATGATTGTAATTTTTAAAAATCCTTGTGTCCAACTGGGCTTTTTATCTCGCTCTGACAATGCGATCTCAGGCAATGCATTCCTGTGCGGTGGAATCGGATTCCTTCACATGACGTGCGAGTACGGCCGATGACGCTCAAGCTTGTCAGTTTCAAGCTCTGTCCCTACGTGCAGCGGGCAGTCATCACGCTGGAAGAGAAAGGCGTGGGCTATGAGTTGGAATACATCGATCTGGATGCGCCTCCGGCCTGGTTCAAGCGTCGCTCTCCCTTTGGTCAGGTGCCCCTGCTGCAGATCGGTGACGAGGTATTGTTCGAGTCGGCCGTGATCCTCGACTATCTGGACGAGGTCTATCCTCCACACTTTCATCCGGAAAATCCGCTAATGCGGGCTCAGCACAAAGCCTGGATAGAGTTTGGTTCGGCACTACTGAGACAACAGCATGCCGTTGGCATGGCCTCGGATGAAGCGCTTTTCATTGAAGCCCTGGCCGAATTGAAGCGGTTGATGGAGCGCCTGAAGTCGCCTCTGGAGCAAGGTCTGTTCGGAGATGGCGGCTTCTCTCTGGTGGATGCCGCCTATGCCCCTTTCTTCATGCGCATGGAGATATTGGCGACCGTCAGGCCCGAAGTGACTGCGGACACTCCGCCGCCTGTGGCGAGATGGGCCAACATATTGCTGGCCCGACCCAGCCTGAGGCGTTCGGTGGTGGCCGACTTCGACAGCCTCTATTTCCAATTTCTGCAGCGCAAGGGGTCCTGGCTGGCCAGTCAGCGCAGGGCCCCGTGACAGCTTATGGGGTAGCAGCGGACTCTTTGGCGATCAGTTCGTCGACGATTTCGAGCATCTTGCTGTAGGTGCCGGCCAGACTGCCACTGGTCTTGTATTTGCCGTTGATGCCGACCGCCGGCACCCCGGTGATACCGTAGCGCTGGGCCAGCTTGCGCGCCTGTTGTACCTTGACGTAGACACCGAACGAATTCCAGGCGTCGCTGAACTTCTGACGGTCGACGCCCTGTTCCACGGCGAAGTCGATGAGTGATTGCTTGTCGAAGAGTTTGCGCTTTTGGACGTGAATGGCCTCGAACAGCGGTTTGTGCAGTTTATCGGCCGCGCCCAGCGCCTCGGCGGCGTAGAAGAACTGGGAGTGCACCGTCCAACTGGGATTCAGAGGGCTCGGAACCCGCTTGAAGACCACATTCTCCGGTTTCTTTTCCAGCCAGGCATCGAGTTGCGGTTCCAGGGTGAAACAGTGGGGGCAGCCATACCAGAAGAACTCCACCACTTCGACTTTACCATCCGGCACTGAAGTGGCGATCGGTGGATCGATCGGGTCCCAACCCTCACCCCACTCGGCATAGGCCAGAGTGTGGACGAGAACAAGAAAAGGTATCAGCAAGCGTTTGATCCAGGCCATAGTGGTTCCTTCTTGGAGGTAATGTCTGTTTTCGGGCCTATCGGGTTTGTGTTCACAGGCCCTAGGCAATCCTATTGAATCCTGTTAGAAATTTGAATCCCGCTATGGTTCCCGGTACGGTATAGGCACATGATTAAATTCTAATACACCAACGCTGCCCGGGAACTGTCGACGTCATGCGTAGCACACAGATTGAAGAGTGTATCGAGATTCTTTGTCAGAAAGGCTGCCGCTCGGTGAGGGAGGACATCCGTTTGTTGGAGCGGGGTGAAATCTTGCCTGAACTTAGCGTGTTGGACGATTTGGCACGCCAGACGGTGCTCAAAGAGTTGCGCGCAATCATGGCTGTCTACGGTGACAGCTGTCCCGTACCGGATGCGCAGGAGAACAGGAAACAAGGGATCAATCATGGCAAAAACAATTAAGCAGCGACTCGGCAATATCGTCTACCGCGCGCCCTCGCCGATACACGGCAACGGTCTGTTCGCTAAGATCGACATTCCCAAAGGCGAATATATCGGCACTTACCAGGGGCCTACCGCCAAGCGGGACGGCACCTATGTCCTGTGGGTTTTCGAGGAGGGTCAACCGCCTGTCGGGCGCAGTGGACGCAACCTGCTGCGCTATCTGAATCACCATGAAGAAGGGAATGCCGAGTTCGACGGTTTCGATCTCTATGCCTTGAGGGATATCGACGCCCACGAGGAGATCACCTTCGACTACGGGGACTGGGACTAGCCTCGACACCCGTTCTATTTCAGGGATTCAACGGTAACAGCGCTTCATCGACCGGCCGAGGGGTCGGGGTTTGTTCCGACGCTGCCCTCAGCTGGGTGGGATCGAATGCCTCGGCCCAGCCGGTTTCGATACCGGGACTGTAGAGCGCCTTTTCCAGTGCGATGACCGCCTCCGCCACATGCGGCTCACAGCGCGCGGCGAGCCGCGTGAGGTTGTTGGGCGGATGCTTGGGCCACTGGCACTGAGCCCACTGCAGCCAGGCGCTGCGCGCCGCTTCGGTCTCTTTGTCGCGGTATGCGGACACCAGAGCATCGATGGCGGTCGCCAGCGCCCGTTCGTCGGCGGAGGGCGGCACTTCGGTCGGTTCTGTCGCGGGAGGCGACGAGCGGTGGCGACGGTGTGATATCCACCACCCCGCCAGCGTGGCGAACCAGGCCGCCACCAACAGCCAGACCAGCCAATGGATCTCATCCGATTCCGCTACTGCCGCTGTCGTCGCGGTCTGCGGTGAGGGATTGGGGGAGGACGCCTCAGCCTGGGCCTGGGCGGGTGTGGCGACCGCAGGTGGCGGTTCGCCAACGGCCCCGGGCGCCACCTGCAGTGTCAGTGCGGGGAGCCTGGCGATCTCCTGCTTGCCGGTCTCCGTATTCCACCAGGGGATCTCTATGCCCGGCAGGGTGAACTCACCGGCCCGGGTGGGGATCAGGGTGACCACACTCTCACGGCTGCTGCTGACACCGGTTCGACGTGGCGTGTCCTGCAGCTGCGGCTGATCCTCATAGACCTTGACGCCATCCGGCGCCTGCGGAGTGATTACCGGCAGCTGGGAAGAGAGCAGTCCATCCGCGATCAGCATGATACGACGGGTCAACGGCTTGCCGGCGACGATCGGGCCGTTGCTGTCGATGCCGGTCTCCGCCAGCTGTATGCTTTTCGCCGGCAGCCAGTGGTCACCTGTGAATGCCGCGGGCACTGGCTTGACCTCGAGAGTGACCGGATCCGATTCGGCGCGCACGATACGGCTGGTCTGCGGCTGGGCGTTGAAAGGGGCGTCGAGCAGACTGAAGATGGAACCGCCGCCGCTGCGGCCACGGAAGCTCACCGGGGCGATCTTCAGGCTGCCGGTCTGGTAGGCGTAGAGCCCGTAGTTGCGCTCCAGCACGCGATAGGGCTGACCGTCGCGCTCGACGCCGTAGCTGGACTCGTCGAGCAACTGCAGCCGGGTGTCGCCCAAGGAGGGGACCGGCTGGTCGAGATGTTCGCCACGCACTCCGGCGGCCTGGAAGAGCTTGAGGGTGAGGATCACCTCCTCTTCCGGATAAGCGGATGTCTTATCCAGGCTCATCTCCACCCGGGCCAGTTTCTGCTGAGTCGCGCCAGTGGCGCTGGCCTGGTGTGCGACTTCGAGCGTGAGCGGGGCGGTCACCTGATCGCCGATGGTGATCGCCGGGATGGTCAGGCTGCCCTCGCGTCTTGGCAGCAGGGTCAGGATCAGGGAGCGTTTGGAGGAGACTGAGCCGTTGATGATGGAGACGCTCTGCTGAGTGGCCCGTCCCAGAATCTCGAACTCCTTATCCAGCACCGACAGGTCAGGTGTGCCGCTCTCCTCCCCTTTCATCTCGAGGGTCAGCTGAACGGGCTGATCGATACCGGTGGTCGGTGACGAGAGTCTGGCCGCCACCTCGGCCCGTAACGGCAGCGCGCTGAGCAGTAGCAGCGCTGTGATGAAGAGGATCAGCGGGGTTGGGCGTGGTGACGTGTTTTGGTTCATAGTATCCATGGAGCGTTTGCCGACAGGCTCCAAGCGCGGGTTAACGGAAACAACCTGCCCGCTATAATTGGGCACCTGATTAGATGGGGTCAACGGCCATAAGTTTCCAGGGGGTATTGGGTGCGGTTCGCCAATAAAGTTGTTTTCGTTGTCTCATTGCCGGCTGTGGCCGGCCTCAAGCTGTGGCGGTTGCGGCGTCGGTGAGGGTTCAGGCGCGTCCTCCTTCGACCCGGGATCTGGATGCCGACAATCTGCATCCGGTGTTGCAGCGGATCTATGCCGCGCGTGGTGTCGCCAGCACCGCGGAACTCGATCTCTCACTGGCCCGGCTGTGGCCGATAAGCCGGCTCAAAGGGGTCGGGCAGGCGGCCGCACTGCTGGCCGAAAAGATCGTAGCCGGGGAGTCTGTGCTGATCGTCGGGGACTACGACGCGGATGGCGCCACCAGCACCGCGCTGGCGATGCTGGCCCTGAGCGCCTGCGGAGCCCAGGCGGTGGACTATCTGGTGCCGAACCGCTTCGATTTCGGCTACGGCCTGACGCCTGAGCTGGTCGAGGTGGCGGCCGAACGGACACCCGGTCTCATCATCACCGTCGACAACGGCATCTCCAGCATCGTGGGGGTTGCGCGGGCGTCCGAGCTGGAGATACCCGTGCTTGTCACCGATCACCACCTGCCGGCCGAACGGCTGCCGGCTGCCGCCGCCATCGTCAATCCCAACCAGCCCGGAGACGATTTTCCGAGCAAGCACCTGGCCGGTGTGGGGGTGCTGTTCTATCTCATGGTGGCATTGCAAAAGCGGCTCAAAAGCGACGGCTGGTTCGAGCGGCGGGGATTGCCCGACCCCAGTCCCGCCGATTGGCTCGATCTGGTAGCGGTAGGCACCGTGGCCGACCTGGTGCCGCTGGACCGGAACAACCGGATTCTGGTCTCTCAGGGATTGAGACGGATTCGGGCCGGGCGCTGCCGTCCAGGCATTCGCGCCCTGCTCGAAGTGGCGAACCGATCCCTGTCACGGGCGGTGGCCTCAGATATCGGTTTTGTGGTCGGGCCACGCCTGAATGCGGCCGGACGTCTCGAAGACATGGGCCTGGGCATCGAGTGCCTGTTGACCGACTCGCCGCAGGCGGCAGCGGAGATGGCAGAGGAACTCGATCGGCTGAACCGCTCCCGGCGGGCCATCGAGCAGGAGATGCGACAACAGGCCGAGCGGAGCCTGGAGCGCCTGCACCGGCTGAGCGAGGGCGAGCTGCCGGACGGGCTCTGTCTCTATGATCCGGAGTGGCATCAGGGCGTGGTCGGTATCCTGGCCTCGCGCATCAAGGACCAGTATCATCGCCCGGTGATCGCCTTTGCCGACGGCGGCGAGGACGTGCTCAAGGGCTCCGCCCGCTCGATCAGTGGCCTGCACATGCGCGATCTGCTGGAACGTATCGCCAGCCGCCATCCGGGTCTGGTGCAGCGATTCGGCGGCCATGCCATGGCCGCGGGCTTGAGCCTGGAGCGGGCGAATTTCGAAGCCTTCAAGGCGGCCTACGAGAGCGAAGTGTCCAGCAGTGTCGAGCCCGCCATGCTGCAGGGGACCCTGTTGACCGACGGCGAGCTGCGAGAGGAGGAGCTGTGTCTCGATCTGGCCCAGCTGTTGCGGGATGCCGGACCCTGGGGCCAGGGTTTTCCGGAGCCCCTGTTCGAAGGGGAGTTCCGGTTGCTGCAGCAGCGGGTGGTGGGGGAGTCGCATCTCAAATTGCGGCTGGGGACTCTGGCCGGGGGCGATGCCATCGACGGTATCGCCTTCAACCAACCCGCCCTGGGCAATGCGGTGAGTCGGGTGAAGCTGGCCTACCGCCTCGACGTGAACGAGTTTCGCGGCCTGCGCACGCCGCAACTGATAGTGGAGTACATCCAATCGACCCCTTAGACGACGACTACGAGGAGTCCGAGGATTTCGGGCCAAGCAAGAGCCAGGTCAAGCGCGAGCTGCTGGAGCTGCAGAAACTGGGCGAGCGCCTGACCCGCATGCCGGCCTCCCAGCTGGCGCGCATGCCCCTGGGCGAGGAGCTGCGCTCGGCACTGGAGGAGGCGCATCGCATCAAGTCGCACAATGCCCTGCGTCGCCATTACCGGCGGCTGGGCAAACTGTTGCGCAGCGAGGATCTCGAGGCGATCCGGCAGGTCATCGACGAGATCGACGGTAACCATCAGGCCGGTGTCGACCGCTTTCACGCCCTGGAGCGCTGGCGGGATCGCCTGATCGACGGCGACAGCAGCGATTTCGGTGAGTTCCTGGAGGCCTATCCCGCTGCCGACCGGCAGCATCTGCGGCATCTGATCCAGGCGGTCCAGCGGGAGCGGGAAAGGGAACAGCCACCGGCCGCCTATCGCAAACTGTTCAAGTATCTGCGGGAGGTCAGCGGGCTCTGAGTCCAATGGCACTTACTCAAACGGCATTGGTGGGGCAGGGCCCCACCCTACACCCGGAACGGAGCGGGAGGGTGGGGCCCTGCCCCACCAAAAACCATTGAAAACATCAACAGACGAGCACCTTTGCGCTTGAGTAAGTGCCATTCAGTGTTCTTATTTCACTATTCGGCGCTGAGTGGGCCAGTGCAGGCCATATCACCTCTGGTTCCTATCCGCATCACCGGGTTTTACTGGAATCCTCGGTTGGGCAGGCACCCGCTCCAGGCTCCACTCGGCGATGGCCCAGCGCCAGAAGTCCGCCAGGTCGAGCGGCCGTTCAGACGCTGGCTCCTGGCCGAGAAAGGCGTAAGCCTGCAGCAGAGCGTCGAGGGGGTGCCGCGGGTCCACCGGTGCGTCCCGGTACTGTTTACTCAACTTACGCCCGCTGCGATCGACGGCCAGCGGCAGGTGGGCATAGTCCGGGCGGGGCAGTGCCAGCAGGGACTGCAGGTAGCATTGGCGTGGGGTGGAGCCGAGCAGGTCGGCGCCCCGCACCACATGGGTGATCTCCTGCCAGGCGTCGTCCAGCACCACCGCCAGCTGATAGGCGTGATAGCCGTCGGCACGGCGGATGACGAAATCACCGATCTCGCGGGCCGGATTCTGCCGTATCCGGCCCTGTATCCGATCCCGGAACTCGATGGTTTCGTCTTCCGTCAGCAGACGCATGCTACGTCCCCGCGTCCCCTTGGCGATTCCTGAGCGGCAGGTGCCGGGGTAGATGGGGCCCTCGGAGCCCATGGCGGCACTCTCGGCGATCTGCTTGCGGCTGCAGGCGCAGGGGTAGGCGAGGCCATCGCGACGGAGCCTCTCCAGGGCCTCCTCGTAGGCCTCCCGGCGCCGGCTTTGGTAGCGGACCGCCCCGTCCCATTCGAAGCCGAAACGGTCCAGGGTGCGCAGGATGTCGTCGGCGGCTCCCTTGACCTCCCGTGTCCGGTCGAGATCCTCCATCCGCAGCAGCCAGGCCCCCAGGTTGTGTCGGGCATCGAGATAGCTGCCCAGTGCGGCGACCAGGGAGCCGAAATGGAGCGGTCCGGTGGGGGAGGGGGCGAAGCGTCCCCGGTAGTCGCCGGGAGTTCTGTCGCGGTCGTTCATGCCAGAAGCAAAAAACCGGCTGACGCCGGTTTTTTGTCGAACGCTGGGGGGTGATGATCAACCCATCTGCTTTTCGCGAATCTCATCCAGCGTCTTGCAGTCGATGCAGAGGGTGGCCGTCGGGCGGGCCTCCAGGCGGCGGATGCCGATCTCCACGCCGCAGCTCTCGCAGTAGCCGTAGTCGTGGTTGTCGATCTTCTCCAGGGTGGCGTCGATCTTCTTGATCAGCTTGCGCTCGCGGTCCCGGGTACGCAGCTCGAGACTGAATTCGGACTCCTGGGTGGCGCGATCGTTGGGATCGGGGAAGTTGGCGGCTTCGTCCTGCATATGGTGCACGGTACGGTCGACTTCTTCCATGAGATTGGCCTTCCAGGCCTGCAGGATGGCGCGGAAATGGGCCTCCTGCTCCGCATTCATGTACTCTTCACCTTTGCCGGGCTCGTAGGGCTCGATGCCGAAGGCACCCGCACCTTGTTGAGTCGTTGCAGTGTCTTTCGTTTTGGCTTTCTTTTGGGCCATTCAAGAATACCTCTTCAGTGAAGGCGCCTATCTCTACCAGAAAGGGGGAAGGGAGACAACAAATGGGGTTTCGCTTTGCCAACCGCTTTCCCAACAGAAATAATGGCTCAAAAAGGGCCGCTGTTTAAGGCAGATATTTCCCGTTTCGTTGATCTGTGAGGCTTTAAGGGCGATTCCCGGTTCGCAGGAGGGATGAAAGGCACGGTAGCATTGGTTTAAGCTTGCCGCTTTTGCTGTTTTGGAGCTGTTATGGCGGAACTCTCTGCGCTGATCTTCGATGTGGACGGCACCCTGGCCGACACCGAGCGGGACGGCCATCGGGTGGCCTTCAACCGGGCCTTTGCCGATGCCGGTCTCGATTGGGAGTGGTCGGTTGAACTCTATGGCAAGCTGCTTGCGGTGACCGGCGGCAAGGAGCGTATCCGCCACTACCTGGACCACTACAACACCGAATTCGAGCGCCCCGACGACCTGGATGCCTTCATCGCGGGCCTGCACGCGGCCAAGACGGATCACTATACGCGCATGCTCTCGGAGGGACTGATTCCGATGCGCAGCGGCGTACGACGGCTGCTGCTGGATGCCCGCGACGCCGGACTGCGGCTGGCCATCGCCACCACCACCACCCCCGCCAATGTCAGCGCCCTGTTGCAGTACAGCCTGGCACCCGATGCGGCCGACTGGTTCGAGGTGATCGCAGCAGGCGACATCGTGCCGGCCAAGAAACCGGCACCGGACATCTACGACTGGGCCCTGCAGAGGATGGAGCTCGCTGCGGACGCCTGCATGGCGGTCGAGGACTCCCACAACGGCGTGCTCTCGGCCCTGGGCGCGAACATCACCTCGATCCTGGTGACCACCAACGGCTACACCGCCGGGGACGACTTCAGCGGTGCCTCGCTGGTGGTGGACCGCCTGGGTGAGCCCGATCAACCCTTCCAGGTACGAATGGGGGACCCACGGGGCCATGACTACGTGGATCTGGATCTGCTCCGCGCCCTGCACGGGAGCGTCCATCCATGAGCCGGGTGGCCGACAGAATGGGGCGTATCGCACCCTTCTACGTCATGGACCTGATGGCCCGGGCGAGGAAGCTGGAGTCCGAGGGCCGCTCCATCGTCCACATGGAGATCGGCGAGCCCGATTTCGCTACCCCGGCGCCGGTAGTGGCGGCGGGACAGCGCGCCCTGGCCGCCGGCGAGACCCACTACACGCCGGCGCGGGGACTGCCCGCGTTGCGCCAGCTGATCGCCAACTTCTATCAGCAGCGCTATGCCACCCGTATCGATCCCGAGCGGGTGATCGTCACCCCGGGGTCGTCGGGCGCCCTGCAGCTGGTGACGAGCGTACTGATCAACCCGGGCGAGTCGGTGCTGATGGCCGACCCCGGCTATCCCTGCAATCGCCACTTCGTGGAGCTGGTCGATGGGGAGCCGGTGGCGGTGCCGGTGGGTCCGGATACCGGCTACCAACTGACAGCAGAACTGGTGGAGGCGGCCTGGCGCGCCGACACCAAGGCGGTGCTGGTCGCTTCCCCCTCCAATCCGACCGGAACGCTGATCGATGACGACCAAATGCAGCGGTTGCTGGAAACGGTGCGCAGACTGGGCGGTGTGCTGATCGTCGACGAGATCTATCAGGGATTGATCTATGGCGAGGCGGGAGGCACGGCGCTGCGCTTTGCCGACGACCTCTTCGTGATCAACAGCTTCTCCAAGTATTTCGGCATGACCGGCTGGCGTCTCGGTTGGTTGGTGGCGCCGGAAGGCTTCATCGATCCGCTGGACAGGCTGGCGCAGAACATCTTTCTCTCCGCACCGACCCTCTCCCAGTTCGCCGCGCTGAGTGCCTTCTCGCCGGAGACCCTGGCGATTCTGGAGCAGCGCAGAAAGGACTTCGAAGCACGGCGGGACTTCCTCCTGCCGGCCTTGCGCGGATTGGGTTTCACGATTCCGGTGACGCCTCAGGGGGCCTTCTACCTCTATGCCGGTTGCGAGAAGCTGACCGATGACAGTCAGGTCTTCGCCCGGCAGCTGTTGGAGCAGGCAGGGGTGGCGGTGACACCCGGCCTCGACTTCGGCTTCAACCGGCCCGAGGCCCATCTGCGTTTCGCCTACACCACCGATCTGCCTCAGCTGGCGGAGGGAGTCGAACGGATTAAGGGGTTTATTGCCTCGGGCAATGAGTGATTAAGTTTTGAGTGTTGAGTTATGAGTTTTTAGTGATTGTGTTCGCTGCGCTCACGGTTATTTGGAGGGGCGACAACGCTCTTCCCAACTCAAAACTTAAAACTCAAAACTCGTCAGTTTTTCAGGCGTTCGTGCCAGAACACCGTCGCCCCCGCCACCGCCGCCGGCATGGCGAGAAAGTTGAGCAACGGCACCATCATCAGCAGGGTAAGACTGCCGCCGAAGACCAGGGCGGTGAGCCTGGCCTGTTTCAGCCGCTGATGCTGGGCCTTGAAGGTCAGGCCGTGGTTGGCCATCGGGTAGTCGCCGTACTCGAGGGCCAGAAACCAGGCGCTGAAGGCGAGCCACAGAAAGGGGGCCGCCAGGTTGACCACGGGGATCACGAACAGCAGCAGCAGGGGAATGGCGCGCAGGAGAAAGTAGCCCATCTTGCGCAGTTCCGAGAGCAGGGCGGGAACCATGTCTTTCATCAACTGCTTCATGCCGCCCGGTTGCTGGAGTGGCTCGCCCCCCAGGTAGCGTTCGACCTTCTCCGCCAGCAGGCCGTTGAAGGGGGCCGCGATCAGGTTGGCGATGACGGTGAAGGTGTAGAAGACGATGAGCAGGATGGCGATGGCGAACAGGGGCCAGAGCAGCCAGCGCAGCCAGGAGAGCCAGCTCTCGTCGCTGGGCAGGAAGTGGTCCATCAGCAGTTCGAACTGGTCGATGCCGAGCCAGATCAGCAGACTGAAGACCAGGATGTTGATCACCAGGGGAATCAGCACGAAGGGCCGGATGCCCGGTTTGGTGATCAGGTTGAGGCCGCGTATCAGATAGCCGGCCCCGTCGATTGGCGTATTTGCCATGGTGGAATCCTTGCTGCAAAGATGCGGCATCTTAACAGATTCGGATGGTGACGGCGGGGCAGGGCCCCACCCCATCCAATGGCCGTAGGGTGGGGCCCTGCCCCACCAAATAAGCTGATGATGCAAGACGGAGTGAGCATTGGTCGCGATTGAGACACTGACGGGGCTGTTCCTCACCGCGGTGCTGCTGGCGCTGTCGCCGGGGCCGGACAACCTGTTCGTGCTGACCCAGTCGGCGCTGCTCGGGCGCTGGGCGGGATTGATGGCAACCCTGGGCTTCTGCACCGGTTTGATCGTGCACACGCTGGGCGTGGCGCTGGGTGTGGCGGCCCTGCTGCAACAATCCGATCTGGCTTTCACCCTGCTGAAACTCTGTGGTTCGGGGTATCTGCTGTTTCTGGCCTGGCGCTTTCTGCGCGCCCGGGGGGGCGAGGCAGGAGATGCCACGGCCGTCGCGCCGCATCCCTGGATGCTCTACCGCAGGGGCATTATCATGAACGTCACCAATCCCAAGGTGACGCTCTTTTTTCTTGCCTTCCTGCCCCAGTTCACCGATCCGACGCTCGGTTCGGTGGTCGCGCAGTTGATCGTCTTCGGCCTGCTCTTCATCCTGGCCACGCTGCTGGTGTTTGGCGCAGTGGCCCTGCTGGCCGACAGCCTGCGTCCCTGGCTGGGCCGGCATGCCCAGGTGCAACGCTGGATCCAGTGGACGGCGGCAGTCGTCTTCATCGGGCTGGCGGTCAAGCTGTTGCTGACCTCATCGGTCTGAGCCGGACCTGGCGGAAGGCGCGTTGCAATACCCAATCGAGAGGAAGTCTATCCATGAAATATGTCGGTGCTCATGTCAGCGCCTCGGGCGGGGTGGAGAACGCGCCGCTCAACGCCGGAGAGATCGGCGCCCGCGCCTTTGCCCTGTTCACCAAGAATCAGCGTCAGTGGCAGGCCAAACCACTGAGCGAGTCGTCCATCGAGGCGTTTCGCGAGAACCTGCAGGCGGTCGCGATCGAACCGCGCCATGTCCTGCCCCACGACAGCTATCTGATCAATCTCGGCCATCCGGAGGCCGAGGGACTGGAAAAGTCGCGGAACGCGTTCCTCGAAGAGATGCAGCGCTGCCAACAGCTCGGTCTGCAACTGCTCAATTTCCATCCCGGCGCCACATTGCGAAAAATCGACGAGAGCGAGAGCCTGCGACGGGTCGCCGATTCGATCAACTGGGTCCTGGAGCGGACCGAGGGTGTGACCGCGGTGATCGAGAACACCGCCGGTCAGGGCAGCACCCTGGGTTACCGCTTCGAGCACCTGGCGGAGATCATCGAGCAGGTGGAGGACAAGTCGCGGGTCGGTGTCTGTCTCGATACCTGCCACACCTTCGTGGCGGGATACGATCTACGCACGGCGGAGGCCTGTGACGAGACCTTCGCTCAGTTCGAGCAGATCGTCGGCTTCGACTTCCTGCGCGGCATGCACCTCAACGACAGTAAGCCCGACCTGGGCGCCCGGGTCGATCGCCACCATAGTCTGGGCCAGGGTAAGCTGGGATGGGCGGTGTTTCGCTACATCATGCGGGACAGCCGTTTCGACAATATCCCGATGGTGCTCGAGACCATCGACGAGACCCTGTGGGCGGAGGAGATTTCAGCCCTCTACGCCTTTAAATCCTGATGAGGAGATCCCAATCTTGCCGTGACTCGCGGGCTGAAATAGACTTGTGACCGATTTCACAGTGACAGTTTTCGGTACAGGACGATGTCGTTATTGGATGATCTGAAGAGGGAGGCGCAGGAGCGTCAGCAGGCCGATACGGCCGATCAGGAGGCGATACGCAGGGAGGCCGAATACCGGGAGCGTATCCGTCCGGCGATGCTGAAGATCCTTCACTATCTCGCCGAACTCACCGAGCATCTCAAGACGCTCGATATGGACGTACGTCAGGACTATACCCTGCCGGGTCTAGGTCTGGTGGCGGGGTTGCGCCAGGGAAACTACGTGGTCAATGCCGACAGCACCGAGAACACCAAGACCATACGTCTGCGTTTCAACTGCATCGATGAGCAGGAGCGGGAGTACGCGGTCAAACCCAAATCGACCGCCGACGAAACCCGCGCCTTTCTCGAGACCCAGGTCATGCGCTATGCCGAATGGCCGATTCGCGATCCGGTGCAGGGTATCATCGGCCTCAACTTTCAGCTCGCCGTCAAGGTGGATGTCAATTTCATCTTCAAGGCCGATCCGGACCAGGGCGCCATTAGCCTGATCATCTCCAATTTCTCCGGCTTCAAGGTCGAGAAGAGCGTGGTGCAGCCGGAGCGCATCGACGACGGCTGGCTGGACAATCTGGGCAACTATCTGCTGCGCCGACGCAAGAACCTCTACGAGCTGGAGATCACGGATACCGACAAGGCCGCTATCCGCAGCAAACTGGAGGCCGACCGACGCCAGCGGGAGGCGGAGTTACAGGCGGCGCTTCAACGGGAACAGGAAGAGCAGGAGCAGGCCCGCCGCAACTCGCTGCTCGGCAAGCTGAAATCCTTTGCCTTGCCGACGGACGATTAATCGCGACGCTCAGGAAGGTTAGGGCCCGAATGGCACTGACTTGAGCGTGGCACTGGTGGGGGAAGGACGCCCCCCCCCCC
>JBNKYJ010000066.1:0-32567 GCA_050300835.1 Sedimenticolaceae bacterium | reverse complement strand
GTGGTACCAGACGTCACGCTGATCGTGCCATTCGACCGGATCGCCGCCGCGCTGGACCACGATGCAGGTGTGGACGTTGGGGCACTGGGCGATGGCCTTGTCGGCGTTGGCCTTCAGCGGCACCCGCTTGCCGCCGCGCATGGACTGGTCGGAGGTGATCACCACCTGGCAGTCGGAGTCGAGGATGCGGTCGCGCAGGGCGTCCGGCGAGAAACCGCCGAAGACGATGGAATGGATGGCGCCGATACGGGTACAGGCCAGCATGGCCACCGCGGCCTCGGGGATCATCGGCAGGTAGAGGGAGACCCGGTCGCCCTTCTTCACGCCACGGGACTTCAGCACGTTGGCGAACTTGCTGACTTCCGCGTGCAGTTCCCGGTAGGTAATCTTGCGGTCCTCGTTCGGATTGTCGCCCTCCCAGATGATGGCGACCTGGTCGCCGCGGGTCTCCAGATGGCGGTCCAGGCAGTTGTAGGAGACATTCAGTTTGGCACCCTTGAACCAGTTGATGTGCAGGTCGTCCTTGTCGAAACTCCAGTCGAGCACCTTGTCCCATTTCTTGAACCAGGAGACGTACTGCTCGGCCTGTTCGGCCCAAAAGCTCTCCGGGTCCTCGACGGACTGCCGGTACATGGCCTGATACTGCTCGTCGTTGATGTTTGCCTGCGCCGCAAAGTCGGCGGGTACGGGGTAAACCTTGTTTTCTGACATTGGATGCTCCTCAACGATGTTGTAGGTAATTATTGAGTGGCGGGAGTGCTCCCGTTGAATAACAGTTCCTTTGAATAAAACCGCAAGACCCTGGTGGTGTTGTATTTGTCTGAGCCGCTCCATCGATTATGCATGAAAACACCATTCTATTGCCTGTCAGCGGGTAAGGAAACGGCCGAGCCGACATTGACTGGGCCGAGGCACCATCTCCGCCGCCATGGCGAGAAAGAGTTCGGCGGTGGCCAGCGCGTCGCTCAGGGCGTTGTGCGCCTTGTAGTTGGGAAGATTGTAGCGGGGACGCAGGTTGAACAGGCGCAGGTCGCCGGTCTGCACCGTATAGTTGCGGCGAGCGAACAGACGCTGAGCCAGCACCAGGGTATCGATGGTCGGGATCACGAACGGAGCCTTGTAGAGTTTCAGGCAGGCGGCGTTGAGAAAGTTCTGCTCGATGGAGGCATAGTGTACCAGCATCACCTTGCCTGCCAGTCTCGAGAGCAGTTCCGGCAAGGCCTCCTCGAGCGTGATGCCGGTGGCGGCCTGGTCGTCGGTGATCTGGTGAATCACCGCCGACTCCTCCGGGATCTGTCCGTCGATGGAGATCAGCTGGTGGCGCGAGGTCTCCAGCCGGATGGTCATGTGCTGGATCTCCACCAGCCCATAGCTCAGGATGTGGTCATGCTTGGGATCGAGACCGGTCGTCTCCAGGTCGAGGGCGACGATCACGAGATCCTCGCACTGGGTCTTCTTCGGCGTCAGCGGTGTCGACAGATAGTCGTACAGGGCGCCCGGCAGGCTCTTCGAGAGGGCCCGTTTGCGCAACGTCTCCAGACTGAGAAAGCGTTTCAGCACTATCGGAATCTTCCACCCTGGTAGCGGTTGTCCATGGTCTCCTGCATGTCCTGAATCACCCGGAAGGCATCCTTCAGGTGACGGCGCTCCAGATCGGAGAGTTCGTCGGGTGACAGGTAGTTGTCGGCCTGCATGCCCTTGCGGATCTGCTCCGCCTGGTGGTTGATGCGCATACTGGCGATGAACTCCAGGGCGTCGATGAGATTGTCGCCCATTTCGCGGCTGAGTATGGTGGTCTCGGCCGCCGCCTCCAGGCGTTCGGTGGTGTTGACCGGTTTCAGTCCCTGACTGAGCGCGAAGACACGCGCGATATCGGTGATCGGAACGATGCCCCGGTGCTTGATATCGAAGGTGTCGTCGTGCTCGCCGTCATGGATCAGCACGAAGTTGCGGAAGAAGCCGAGCGGCGGCCGGTGCTGCAGGGCGTTGGCCGCCATGTAGGCGGTGAAGATGCCGTTGCCCCGGGTCTTGTCGAGAATGTCGCCCTGCAGTTCGTTGAAGAGCTCCTTTTCCCCATGCACGGGACGCAGGTCGAAGAAGATGCTGGAGAGCATCAACGCCATGGGGTCGGGCTTGTTGATCCAGGTGTTGAAATATTTGCGCCAGGCGCTCAGGGTCTGCCGCCACTTGGGATTGGAGGCCATGGCGTCGCCCGGACAGTAGACGAAGTTGCAGGCATTGAGACCGTCGGTGACCCGCTTGGCGAACTGTTCGAAATAGGCGGCGTGCTCGGGCTGCATCTCGTCGGAGATCAGCAGGGCGTTGTCCTGATCGGAGTGGGAGGTCTGCTCCCGCCGCGCCTGGGAGCCGCCGCACATCCAGACATAGGGCACGGGCGCGGGACCGAGTTCGGCCTCGGCCATCTCGATCAGGCGCACGGTGAGTGAGTCGGTGATGCTGGCGATGGCGTCTCCGATGTGCAGCGCCGAGGCGCTGGAGTTGGCCAACTGGAACTGCAGTTCCGGCAGGCGGGCGCTGACCTCGGCCAGATCCTCGATGGTTTCCGCCTTGCGCACATCGGTCGCGAGGTAGGCGGAGTTGGTGGTCTGATGTCGCGCCAGGTCGGTGGCGGTGAGCATGCCGACCACCTGGCTGTTGCGCATCACCGGCAGGTGGTGGACATGCAGGCGGGTCATGGTCATCAGGGCCTGGATCGCCAGGGTGCTCTCCTGGATGGTCTCCAGGTCGGCGGTCATGATCTTGCTTACCGGCTCCTCGGTCGAGAGCCCCACGGCGACACAGCGCTTGCGCAGATCGCGGTCGGTGATCATGCCGGCCAGGCGCTCGCCGTCCATCAGCATCACCGAGGAGACGTTCTTGTCGCTCATCAGCTTGGCCGCTTTACGGATGGAGCTGTTGACGTCGATGACCACCGGTGACTTCTTCAGCAGGTCGGAGACCTCGACCGTCATCTGCGCGATGCTGCTGGTTTCGTTATTGTCCTGCAAGGTGCGTACGGCCTGTTTGAGCCGGTCGCGGATGGAATCGGTGAAGTGCTGGTCGAAAGCAGGTTCGGCCTGACGCAGTGTTCTGAGGTGCTTGCAGGGCAACTGGTAGAGCAGGGTGTCTTCGGTGGCGATCCCGCGGATGGCGCGGCCGAAATCGATCAGCTGACAATCGGTGGTGTAGATATCCCCTTCACCGAGTTTCTCCACCAGGTTGTCCTCCTCATCGAGCAGCTCCACCGCGCCGCTGCGGATGATGTAGAGGTAGGCGCGTTCGGAATCCGTGGGGGGGAAGACGCTGGTGCGTCTCAGGTAACGTATGTCGAGAAGCTTGGGCAGTTCATTCAGCTGCTCTTCCGGCAAGACGTCAAAAGGGGGGCGCTGGGCCAGAAAGTCGCGAATCTCGACCAGTTCGATTTCCATAGTTGTGCTCGAATGAAGCCGTCAGTCGCCGGGTTAATAGTTGCACTAAATCCCGCAAGAGTGCTACGAAAAATCTCAACGTATTGGTCGGATGAAAAAAAGCTGGGACCTGCGACCGGCCAATGCGTGGAGACTCTTCCAGAGTGAGTTCCGGAAAAAAGGCCCCGCCGAAGCGGGGCACAAGTTACTGCTTTATCGTTGTTGATTAATGCTCGGTGGCGGCACCGGCGCCCTTGGGCACACGGATGTCTTCCACCAGGTGCTGGATGTGATCCGGCGGCGGAGCGGTCATCTTGGAGACCACGATGGCCACCACGAAGTTGACCAAGGCGCCCACAGCACCGAAGGCGTTCGGCGAGATGCCGAGGAACCAGTTGGCGCCCATGTCACCCAGGAAGGAGGTACCGGGGATGAACATGATGCCCTTGTGCTGGAACACGTAGAGCATGGTCACGCCGATACCGGAGATCATACCCCAGATGGCGCCGGAGCGGTTCATACGCTTGTTGAAGATACCCATCATCAGCACCGGGAAGATGGAGGACGCGGCCAGACCGAAGGCGATGGCCACGGTACCGGCGGCGAAATCCGGCGGATGCAGACCGAAGTAACCGGCCAGGCCGATGGCGCCCGCCATGGCGATACGACCCGCCATCAGCTCGTTCTTCTCCGAGATATCCGGCACGAACACGCCCTTCAGCAGGTCATGCGAGATGGAGGAGGAGATGGCCAGCAACAGTCCGGCAGCGGTGGAGAGCGCGGCGGCGAGACCACCGGCGACCACCAGTGCGATGACCCAGTTGGGCAGGCGGGCGATTTCCGGATTGGCCAATACCATGATGTCACGGTCGACCTTGGTCATCTCGTTGCCTTTCCAACCATAGGACTCGGCCTTGGCGGCGAACTCGGCGTTCTTGTCGTTGTAATACTGGATACGACCGTCACCGTTCTTGTCTTCCCACTGCAGCAGACCGGTCTTCTCCCAGTTGGTCATCCATTTCGGCACCTTGGCGATCTCGATGTTGCCGGTCGGGGAACCGACCTCACCGATCTGGATGGTGTTCATCAGGTTCAGGCGAGCCATGGAACCGACAGCCGGAGCGGTGGTGTAGAGGATGGCGATGAAGACCAGCGCCCAACCCGCGGAGGAGCGGGCGTCCTTCACCTTGGGCACGGTGAAGAAGCGGATGATGACGTGGGGCAGACCCGCGGTACCGATCATCAGGGAGAGGGTGTAGACAAACATGTTGAGTTTGCTGCCCATGACCTGGGTTGTGTACTGCTTGAAGCCCAGTTCCGTCACCACCTGGTCGAGCCTGTCCAGCATATAGGTGCCGGAGCCGTCCGCCATGGAACTGCCGAGACCCAGCTGCGGGACCGGATTGCCGGTCAGGTGCATGGAGATGAAGATCGCCGGTACGGTGTAGGCGAAGATCAGTACGCAGTACTGGGCGATCTGGGTGTAGGTGATGCCCTTCATACCGCCCAACACCGCGTAGATGAAGACGATACCCATGCCGATATAGAGGCCGTGGTCGTAGTCGAGCTGGAGGAAGCGGGAGAAGGCCACGCCGATACCCTTCATCTGGCCGATAACGTAGGTAATCGAGGCGATGATGAGGCAGATGACCGCCACGATACGGGCCGTGCGCGAGTAGAAGCGGTCACCGATGAACTCAGGCACGGTGAACTTGCCGAACTTACGCAGGTAGGGCGCCAGCAGCAGGGCCAGCAGCACATAGCCGCCGGTCCATCCCATCAGGAACACGGAAGCGCCATAGCCGTTGAAGGCGATCAGGCCCGCCATGGAGATGAAGGAGGCTGCGGACATCCAGTCAGCCGCAGTCGCCATACCATTGGCGACCGGGTGGATGCCACGTCCCGCCGCGTAAAACTCGCCTGTAGTGCTGGCGCGAGCCCAGAAGGCGATACCGATGTAGAGGGCGAAGGTCGCGCCCACCACAATATATGTCAGAGTTTGCAGATCCATGAGTCGTTATCCCCCATTAATCCTCATGGACGTCGTACTCGACATCCAGAGCGTTCATGCGTTTCGCGTAGACATAGATCAGCACCAGGAAGGTGTAGATCGAGCCGTTCTGGGCAAACCAGAAACCGAGGCCCAAACCACCGATCTTGATGGAGTTGAGCGGCTCCACCAGGATGATGCCGAAGAGATAAGAGCAGATAAACCAAATCACCAGTAAGATGGTTACCAGGCGTATGTTGGCTTTCCAGTACTGTTCAGCAGTTTTGTTCATATCATGATCACTCCGCCGTAATGAAAAGTTGTTGATGTATACAGGCCTGACGCCATCGATGACATCCTGTCTTATTGTTCTCCGATGCTGGCTTCCCTGTGCGTGCAGACGCGTTGATGTGGTGTTCCTGCCGAGGAAGGTTACACACTGCACGATTTTGATGCACGATTGTCTATATTGTCAAATAAAACAATAGGTTATAGCTGAAATCGGTATGCTGCCATGCAGCAAGAATGTTTCCTTAGGTAACATTTTCGGGGGTTTTTTGTTACCTTAAGGAGCGACTGACGTTTCCAATCGTAAAGAAAGACTTTTTTTGCGATTTCGCTCTGTACGGCCCTTGCAAGGCGCTTTGCACCTCGATGTGGCGGTCTCTGCGAGTGACCGCGAAAATGCACCAGAATGGTAAACGGCGATCCTGGCCAACGACTCGGGAAGCGGGCTGTGTCGGAACGTATTGCCCGGTGGTTGGTCTTCCTCTCTAAGGATTGGTCACGGATCGCACGACTCTCCAACGCACTTCACAACGGTAACGGAATCCACAGATGTTCAATAAACTGCAGAATTTTTTTAACACCTATCTGAGCCCGGATCACGAGGGGGGCACAGACAATACAGCGCAACGCATGCGCCTGGCGGTGGCGGCGCTATTGTTCGAGATTGCGTTCTCCGATTTCGATTCGGCGAAATCGGAGCGACAGATGATTCTGCAGATCGTCGCAAAGGCCTTTACGCTCAGTCCGGAGGAGGCGGAAACGCTACTGGCGCTGGCGGAAGCGGAACACCAGGCCTCGACCGACTATTTCCAGTTCACCCGGTTGATCAACCAACACTACACGGCACAACAGAAAGTCGATCTGGTGGAGTCCCTGTGGCATGTCGCCTTCGCCGACGGTGAACTGCACCGCTACGAGGAACACGTGATTCGACGCCTGGCCGACCTTCTCTATGTCTCCCACACCGATTTCATCGCGGCCAAACATCGCGCTCTGGCGGTGGCGAACTCCGGCTGAGTCTGCCGGGTGCTCCGGGCAATTGGCATAACAGGCTGATGCACTGTTGATTTTTCGCGTCTTGTTCGACGCATGACGTTCGGAATGCGGTGATCCTGTCAGAATCGATCGGGATGGGCCTTTGTTGAGGACTTCCTTTCCTACCTCATTGCGCATCACGTGATATATTTCACAGAAATAACGACGATTAGGCTCCGGACGGTACACCATGGCAGACAGAAAAACAGCACCGCCTCACGATAGCACTCCCAGCAAAGGCCACATTCTGATCGTGGATGACGAAGCCCGACACGCCGACAGTCTGGCCATGATGGTCGACAGCTGGGGCTACGACGTGGAGACTGCAGCCGACGGCGCCAAGGCGGCAGGAGTCCTGGTGACCAAGCCGATCGACCTGGTGCTGCTCGATCTGCATATGCCGGTCGCCGACGGTCACAAGGTGATGGAGTTCATCCGCAAGCGAGGGCTCAAGACCCGTGTCATCGCCATCTCGGGCGATCCGTCGATGGACGATGCCATCAAATCCCTCAAGAAAGGCGCAGACAACTTCATCCGTAAGCCGGTGGCGCCGGTGGCGCTCTTGAAAGCGATCGACGAGAGCCTGAAAAAACATGCCCGCGAAATCAAGGTCGAAGGGATCAGGCGCAAGGAGGAGATCAAGCACAATCTCCACCGCCTGATGTTCGATATCGCGCCGAACCTGCTTTTCGTGCTGGATGCCAAAGGTTGTTTCCGCATGGTCAACAACGTCTTCTGCAAGGTCACCGGTTACCCCAAGCAGGAGTTGCTCGGCATGCACTGGAAAGCCCTGGTCGAGGGCGATGAAGTAGAACGCATGCAGCATGTGTTCGAAGAGCGGCGTACCACGCCGGATCAGTTCCCGGAGGTGGAGCTGCGCCTCAAGTGCAAAGACACCAACGGCCACAGCCCGGAGCAAAAGCCCCGTACCGTACTGGTGGCGCTACAGTCACGCCGTCTCTATTCACTGCAGGACGACAAGAAGATCTTTTTCGGCACCTACGGTGTCGCTCGCGATATCACCCACTACAACAAGCTGGAAGAGCTCAACAAGTACCGGGAGTTTCACGATAACCTCACCGGCCTGCCGAACCGGGTGCTGTTCGATGACTACCTCAGTTTTGCCCTGACCCAGGCCAAGCACAGCAACACCGGGATCTGCCTGTTGAACATCGTCCTCGACGACCTGAAACAGGTCAACGAACGCTACGGACATGCGGTCGGCGATATCTGCCTGAAAACCCTGGCGTCGAGGCTCAAACGTCAGATTCGCCGGGGCGATACCCTGGCCCGCATCGATGGCAGTGAGTTTCTGCTGCTGCTGCCGAACATCCGTGATGAGAGCACCCTGGTGCCCCTGTCGGAGAAGATTCGTGTGGGCCTGACCATGCCGGTGGTGGTGGATGGCAAGAGCATCTCGCTGCAGGTGAGTGTCGGTACGGCCCTGTTTCCGCGTGACGGGGAGAATCCGGACGGCCTGCTGCACCATGCCAAGACCGACTACTCGGCGCTGGCCCAGGGCAGAAAACGGCAGCAGCCTCCCGTGGCCAGTTCGAACTGGATCAAGCTGATCAAGTCACAACCCTGACGAAGAGTGTTGAGTTGTGAGTGTTGAGTTTTGAGTTGTAGCGTTCGCTACGCTCACGGTTGTTTCTCCCTCACCCAGGCCTATCCCGGTAGGTGAGCGAGTAGCCCGGATTCCACTTCGTTACATCCAGGCTACACAATTCTGGCTGCCGGTGAGGATGGGGCGAGCCCGCGTTCAGAGAAGTTTGTGAGCGAAGCGAACACCATCAACTCAAAACTCATCACTCACAACTCAAAACTCTTCTAGGTCTTCTTGCCTTTCCTCCCCCGCGGAATGCCGAACCGCTGCCGCCGCTCCCACAATGCCTTGCGGCTGATGCCCAGCTGCTTGGCCAGTTCGGTTTCGGTCATCCGGTCCTGGTTCTCCAGCACGAAACGGCGGAAATACTCCTCCAGTGAGAGGTTGTCATTGGGGGTTTCGCTCTGTTTGCTCTGGGTGGCGATCTGATGATCGATGGAGAGCAGTTCGGGGGTGATGGTTTCCCCTTCGCATAGGATCGCGGCGCGCTCGATGGTGTTGGCCAGTTCGCGAATGTTGCCGGGCCAATGGTAGCGGCGGATGGCATCCAGTGCGCTGCGGCTGAGCTTGAGCGAAGAGCGATTGAGTTGGCGGGATGACTTTTCCAGCAGGAAGTTGGCCAGGGCCTTGATGTCGCTCCCGCGCTCGCGCAGTGGTGGCAGGGTCATCTCCACCACCCGCAGGCGAAAGTAGAGATCACTGCGAAAGGTCTGTTGCTGGACCAGCTTGCGGATGTCCCTGTGGGTTGCCGCGATGATGCGGATGTCGGGTTGTACCCCCGGTGAACCGCCGCTGTACTCGTCCCCCTGCAGGATCCTCAACAGTCGGGCCTGTGCGGCCAGCGGCAATTCGCCCACCTCGTCCATGAACAGGGTGCCACCATGGGCCTGGGCCAGCAGTCCGCCCCGCCGCCCCTCGTTCTCGCCGGGCTGTCCGAACAGTTCGTTCTCGACCTGATTTTCCGGTACCGCGGCGCAGTTGAAGACGATGAAAGGGGCCTGACTGCGCAGACTCTTCTCATGCAAGGCACGGGCGGCAAGTTCCTTGCCGGTGCCCGACTCGCCGAGGATCAGTACCGTGGCGTCGGTCGGTGCCACCTTGTCGAGACGGCGAAACAGATCGCACATGGCGGGACATTCGCCCACCATCCCCTTGACCGGATAACTCTTCTCCAGCTCTGACTTCAGGGCCGCCTGTTGGCGTTGATCGCGGTCCTGTTTGATGGTGCGTTCGACCAGCATCAACAACTCGTCATGGTCGAAGGGTTTGGAGATATAGTCGATGGCACCCAGCTTCATGGCGTCGACCGCGGAGCGGATGCTGGCGTAGCTGGTCATGATCAGCACCGGCACTGGAGCCGCGCGGCGGATGATCTCGGTGCCCGGCGCTCCGGGCAGGCGCACGTCGCTGATGATGAGGTCGAAGTCCATGAGATTCTGCTCCGTTTCCGCTTCCTCGATGGAACCGGCCTCGGCCACCAGGTATCCGTTACGCTCCAGCAGCCGTTTGACCGCCCGGCGTATCACGCTTTCGTCTTCAATAACTAATACTCGGCTCATGATGCAGTTGCGATGTTCTGGGGAGTTCGATGGTGACCCGGGTGCCTTTGCCCGACTCCGAGTCGATGCTGATCATTCCTTGATGGTCGGCGATGATCTTGTAGGTCATGGCAAGACCCAGTCCGGTGCCTTCTCCCGGGGGCTTGGTGGTGAAGAAGGGCTCAAAGATGTAGGCGCGATCCTCGTCCGGTATGCCCTTGCCCTGGTCAATGACCTCGATCGCCACCAGCTGATCCTGTTCCGATGCCGACAATTCCACCTCGCCATCGGCCGGAGATGCGTCACAGGCGTTGGTGAGCAGGTTCACCAGCACTTGGGAGAGACCCTGGCGGTCCCCTTCAAGGGTGATCGACTCGGGGCAGTCGTTTTGGAAGCTGATCTGGCGTCCGTGGTGGGTCAGCTGCACCAGGCGGATCGCCTCGTCGGCCACCTCGCGAACGCTGAAGCTACGGATATCGGTTCCGGTACCGCCGCTGCGGCTGAAATTCATCAGGGTCTTGACGATGGTGGTGATGCGTTGGGTCTGGTTGAGTATCTCCTCGATACTCTCGCGCACCACCTCGGGCTCCTCTTCATGGCGCAGATTCTGGGCCAGTGAGGCGATGCCGGTGACCGGATTGCCGATTTCGTGGGCCACACCGGCAGCCAGGCGACCGATGGAGGCGAGACGCTCACTGTGGGCCAGTTCGGCCTCCAGGGTCTCCAGGTTGGTCAGGTCCTCCATCAGTATGACCTGGCTGGTGCGCGCCTCCTCCACCGGGTGGTCCACCGGTACCGGGCCGGGGATTGCCGCCTTGTGCAGGTTGAACCAGCGCTTGCTGCTCTCGTGGGTCACTTCCAGATGGTAGATGTGTTCGTCGGCGGCGGAGGCGAAGCCGGCCATAAGATGGCCCCAGGGCGGCGGCAGTCGGTGCAGCGGCACACCCACCGAATCCCGTGCACGCAGTCCGGTCATCACCTCCATGGCCAGGTTCCAGATGGTCACCGTGCGCAACTTGTCGATGGTGCAGACGCCCAAAGGCAGATCGAGCAGCACCTGCCGATGGTAGCGGCGCAGGTTGTCCAGGTCGGCGCTGAGACCGCGCAGGCGGGATCTGGAGTGTTCCAGCTGATCCTCGATGAAGCGCATGGAGTCGGCCAGCGCCGTCTGGGTGTGAACGTCGAGCTGCAGGCGGCGGTTGATGATCATGTGGGCCAGCTGCGGTCCCAACAGACCGGAGAGGTTGCGCTCGATGCGCTCGCGCAGCCGGCGTAGCTGTGAGGGGCGGGTTTCGTTGGGTGACAGGCTGAGGTCGTGCAGCGCCTGCTTCACCTCCCGTTCCGCCGCTTCGCCACCCAGCATCTGCGCCAGCTGTTTGCTGAACTGGGCCGAGGAGCCGGCATTGACCATACCCCCCAGGGGAATCAGCGATTCGCTGCAGCAGGCGTTGGCCGCCTCCTGCTCACCCCGGCTTTGCTTGCCCAGCAGGGAGCCGAGGACGAAAAGCAGGCTGTTGGCGGTGAGCGACCAGAAGGTGGCGAACTGCCACTGATCCATACCGGCCGCCAGGCGCAGAGCGGGAATGTCGAACTCGGTACGGATGAAGCCCGAACTCTCCAGCAGTGGCAACAGCAGGGTGGCCGACCAGATGGTGATACCCGCCAGCAGGCCCAGGATCAGACCCAGACGATTGGCCCGCCGCCAGTAGAGCAGGCCGATGATGCCGGGCAGGAACTGGACCACGGCAACGAAGGAGATCAGACCGAGCTGGACCAGGCCTTCGTGCTTTTCCAACAGCACGTAGAAGCCGTAACCGGCCATCACGATGAGGGCGATCAGCAGACGCCTGCCGAGCAGCAGCCAGCGGTAGAGATTGACCTGCGGATCGGGAAAGTTGGTCGGCAGCAGAATGTGATTCAGCGTCATCGACGACAGCGCCAGGGTGGTGATGATCATCATCGCACTGGCCGAAGAGACACCGCCGATAAAGGCCAGCACCGGCAGCCAGGAGGGGCCGGCTTCGATGCTCAGTCCCAGGGCGTAGTAATCGGGATGCAGATCGAGCTGCAGACTGTCCCCGGCCCACAGGATCAGGGGGATCGGCAGGTTGATCAGCAGCAGGAACAGGGGAAAGGCCCAGCTGGCGGTACGCAGCGCCTTCGGTTCCAGGTTCTCGGTGAACAGCATGTGGAATTGACGCGGCAGCAGAAAGGCGGCGGCGAAGGCCAGCAGCAGCAGCGTCGCCCAAGGGCCCTCCCTGACCGGTTGGTAGAGCTTCTCGATCGCCTCCGGATGCTGTTGCAGCCACTGATCCAGCCCGTCCAGGCCGCCGAAAACGCCGATCAGCGCGGTGACCCCGATGGTCAGCAGCGCCAGCAGCTTGACCGCCGATTCGAAGGCGATGGCCGCCACCAGGCCGCGATGCTTCTCGCGGCTGGTGCTGTGCCGGGCGCCGAAGAGGATGGCGAAGAGGATCAGGGTGACGCAGAAAATCAGGGCCAGGCCGCGCGGCGCCTCGGACTGGCTGACCACCTGCATGGAGTCGGTCACCGCGCGGATCTGCAGCGCGATGTAGGGCAGGGTCCCCAGCAGCATGAAGAGCGTGACCAGGATGCCGGCCAGCTGACTGCGGTAACGAAAGGCGAAGAGATCGGCCAGCGAGGTCAGCTGATACTCTTGGGTCAGGCGGAGTATGGGTTGCAGCAGCAGGGGCGACAGGGCGAAGGCCAGGGTCACGCCCAGATAGATGGTGAGAAAGAGGTAACCCTGGGTCTGGGCGAAGCCGACGCTGCCGTAGTAGGTCCAGGAGGTGGCATAGACACCCAGCGAGAAGACATAGACCATCGGATGCCGGATCAGCTTCTCCGGTACCCGACCACTATCGGCGATGAAGGCGATCAGGAACAGCAGAACCAGATAGAGGAATCCGATGCCGAAGAGCAGGCCGATGCTATGGTTCATGGCTGCGGTGATGGATCCAGGCCGTGATGACGATGATGGTGAGCCACAGCAGGTAGGGGACATACCAGGGGCTGTCGGGGGAGGTCCACCAGATCATGATCGGGGCGGAGAGCAGCAGCAGGACCAGCAGGCCCAAGGCCAGGGTGCGATCGAGTTGACGTTCCGGGGGCGGTGTTTCACGCATGTGAAGTCCGATCCTCTGTTCGGTTGGATGGAGGTCCGTCACTGGATCCCGACAATGCGGTAACACTAGCAGGTGTTACTAAATGTAACAACCGTCGGGAGTGAAGGGGGCCGGGGTCCGGCCGATGTGGCAGGGGTCCGGATGGCCGGGAAAAAGGGGTGAAGGGGGGGAGCCGACTGCCGGCTGACCGACAGGGCTTGGAACGGACTATCGGAACGCTTTGCCTGTCGTATCCGCCAAACAGGCATCGTTTGGTGCGGCAAGCCGCACCCTACGACCTCGTCTGGTGTAGGGTGCAGCCTGCCGTACCGGTTTACTGATTTCTAAACGGTTGGCGTTGGGGCGGAGAGTGGCGAACTCAAGCTTTTGCCGCATGCACGGTGCCGATCATCTCCTGCAGTTTGGCCGCCAGTTCGGTCGGTTCGAACTTGGGCACGTAGGCGTCGGCGCCGACCCCTTTGCCCAGGGCCTGGTTGGCATCGGCCGAGAGGGAGGAGTGCATGATGATCGGAATATCGTTGAAGCGCGGATCCTCCTTGATCTTCTTGGTCAGTACATAGCCGTCCATCTCCGGCATCTCCACATCGGTGAGGATGATCTGTACGAAGTCGCTGGTTTTGTGGCCGGTTGCAGCAGCCCGTTCAGCGATCTCCTTGAGTTTTTTCCAGGCCTCGGAGCCGTTGGTGGTGCCGATGTATTTCACCCCCATGTGATTCATGGTGCGGATGATCTGGTCGCGGGCCACGGCGGAGTCGTCGGCGAACAGCAGAGTAATGTCACTGTCGCCCACCTGCTCGATACCCTCGAAGATCTCGGCACTCTGGCCGAAACCCGAGGTCTGGCTCAACACCATCTCCACATCCATGATCATCACCAGACGTCCGTCCTTGAGTTCCGTGACGGCGGTTACCAGACCGCCGTGCTGATGCGCCATCATCTCGGGGGGCACCTTGACGTCCTCCCAGGCCAGACGTTCGATGGTATCGACCGAATGAACCAGGAAACCCTGTACGTGCTTGTTGTACTCGGTGACGATCAGTATCTCCGGCTTGTTTTCCGACTGCACGCCACAGAATTCGGGAAGATTGATGACCGGGATCATATTGCCGCGCAGGCTGACCATCCCCTCAACGGCGGGTGGCATATCCGGCGCGTGGGTGATCTCCGGCACCAGCATCACTTCCCTGACCTTGAATACGTTGACACCAAAGGTCTCTTCCCGGCCGGTTCTGACATCCTTGCCGAGGCTGAAAAGCAGTACCTCCAGGCGGTTGGTGCCGGCCAGACGGGTACGGTCGTCTACGGATTTGATAAAGTTTGCCATGTGCGTATTACCCAGGACTTGGAACAGTTGTGGGATCGACGTGGGTTGGAGGCTCCCTGCGCATGCCCCGTGATCACTTGAATTAGCGGTCATGGGAAGGAAAGCTTTAGACTTTTCGCCCGTAATGAAGCTGACAGCCGGCTGAGCGACTGGAAATGTAGGGGTTTTTGCACCAAGATCCCCTGATTGGCATCCCCTAAAGGAGATAATGGCGTGAATCCGGAGAAGGTCCTTTTTGGTTTTTTCATCGTGCTGGCGCTGACGCTCAACTTCGGTTTCTTCGTCGGTGAGCTCGACAATCCGGAACATCACCATGTTTACGAGCTGTTCGCGGTCATCGTGGTCAACCTTGTGGCCACGGTGCTCAAGTTCGGCGACCGTACCCAGATGGGCGCGGTCTTGCTGGCAACCAGTCTGGTGGCGATGCTGCAGCTGTTTGCCGCCGCCCTGGTGTGGACCGTGGTGGAGCACATCACCGGCACCGGCATGACGTCGGCGGCGACCGCCAGCGTCGTCTCTCTTTCCGGCGGAGCCATGCTGGCCAATGTGATCTCCGTGGTGCTGCTGATCATCGAAACCGTGATGTTGCGTCGTTGATTTCACAGCGGCAGGTGGCGGCTTAAGGCCTATTGACGACAGATAACAGGCCCCGGCATGGACAACATCATCTTCCTCATCTTCAGGCGCATGCGGGCGCCTCTGCTGGCGCTGGTTCTGGTCTATTCGATCGCGATCCTCGGCATGGTGCTGATTCCCGGCCGGGACGCCGACGGCAACGTCTGGCACATGGATTTTTTCCATGCCTTCTATTTCGTCAGTTTCATGGCCAGCACCATTGGCTTCGGCGAGATTCCTCACGCCTTCACCGCGGCACAGCGGCTATGGGTCAGTTTCTCCATCTTCTTCACCGTGGTGGTCTGGCTCTACTCCATCGGCACCGTGCTGGCCCTGCTCAAGGACGAGACCTTCCAGCGCGCCCTCACCGAGCGACGTTTCGCGCGCAAGATCCGTCATCTGCGCGAAGCCTTCTATCTGGTCTGCGGTTACGGCCAGACCGGCGAGGCACTGGTGAGATCGCTCACCGAGCGCAATCAGCATGCGGTGGTCATCGATATACTCGATGAGCGGGTCAATATCCTGCAGCTGGAGAACCTGCGCGAGTACGTGCCCGGTCTCTGTGGCGATGCCCGGCTGCCGGCGCACCTGGTGGAGGCGGGCCTCAACCACCCGCTCTGCGAGGGTGTGGTGGCGCTGACCAACTCCAACGAGGCCAATCTGAAAATCGCCATCACCGCGAAATTGCTGCATCCGGAAATCGAGGTGATCTGTCGCGCGGACTCCCACGACATCGAAGCCAACATGGCATCCTTCGGCACCGATCACATCATCGATCCCTTCGACACCTTCGCCCTGCATCTGGCCACCGCCATCCAGGCCCCCTGTCTCAGTCTGCTACAGGACTGGCTCTCGCTGGGCCACAGCAATCTGCTGAAAGACCCGGTCTATCCGCCGAGCAAGGGGCTTTGGGTGATATGCGGTTTTGGCCGATTCGGCAAGGCGGTTTACGAAAAACTGCGCCGCGAAGGCCTCGAAGTGGTGGTGGTCGAGGCCAATCCCGATACTACCGGCATACCCTCCACTGCCTTCGTCCTGGGGCGGGGCACCGAGGCGGAGACCCTCTCCCAGGCCAATATCGAACGCGCCGTCGGCCTGGTGGCCGGCACCGACAACGACGCCAACAACCTGTCGATCATCATGACGGCCCGGGAACTCAACCCGGATCTGTTCGTGATCCTGCGCCAGAACCGCAAGGACAACGATCCGGTGATCGAAGCGGTGGGGGCCGATATGGTGATGCTGCCCAGCCAGATCATCGCCAATCAGATCCGGGTACTGTTGGGGGCGCCCTTGCAGCATCAGTTCGTGAAGCTGGTGCTGCATCAGGAGGATGAGTGGGCCTGCGAGTTGATCAGCCGGATTTCAGCCCTGGTCAACCATCACGCACCCGAGGTCTGGGAGGTGGCGTTTACCGAACAGGACTCCCATGCCGTCTGTGCCCATGTGAAACGCGGCAAGTCGCTGACGCTGGCCCAGCTGATGAGCGATCCACGGGATCGGGAGCGCGAACTGCCCTGTATACCCCTGATGCTTCTGAGGCATAATGAGCGCACCCTGCTGCCTGATCCGGGCATCAGCGTGCAGAAGGACGATCACCTGCTCTTCTGCGGTTCACACCAGGGACGGAATCGTATGGAATGGACGCTGCAGAACGAAAACGCGTTGAGCTATATATTAACCGGAGAGACCAGGCCTGAGGGCTGGATCTGGCGTCAATTCAGCAAAAAGGGGACGAGATGAATCAACTTCTGGAGAAACTCCACCACGACCATGTCAACCTGGCTCATCTGCTCGACCTGTTGAGCGCTCAGTTGGATGCCCTGTTTGCGGGGGATGAATCCGATTTCGACCTCAAGATCGAAATGCTCGACTACATCGAGCACTATGCCGAGCAGTACCACCATCCGGCCGAAGACAGGATCAACGAGGTTGCCTTCGGCAAACCCGAATTGGAAGAACACCAGGCTTTGCTCGAGCGTGTGAGCCGTGAGCACGAGGCGCTGCTCGGTATGGCCCGGCATTTCCGTGAGACGCTCGAGGGCGTGATGCAGGGTGAAGTGCTGAGACGCGACGAGGTGGAGACCCGCGGACGGGAGTTCATCGCCCTGCAGCGGCAGCACATCGATCTGGAAGAGCAGGAGATTTTCCCCCTGGTCGACAAGGTGCTGAGCGCGAAGGAGATGGAGAAAATCGAGCAGAAAATCCCGCATATGGACGATCCGGTCTTCCATCGGCAGGACTACAACCGCTTCCGCAGCCTGATCGACTACCTGGAGCTGCACGAGCGGCCGTGAAAGCCGCCGCTCGCCTGACACGGCAGGCTGCGACGGCAGGCAAGCGGCACTGAGTAACCCTCTGGCAGGCAATTTACAACTTTTCAATGGTTTCTGTGCCAGGCTGACCAGTTTAAGGATAAAGATTTCCCTCCCATATGACGCTAAGTTGAGTGTCCGGTGTTGTTGTTCATGAGGCCACTCGCGCATGTCTGCCGCGCAATCAGAACCTTTCCGCTGTCGATTCCTCTGTCTGGCCTGTCTGTTCTTCGGTGGGCTTTTCCTCCAGGCCGTTGAAGCCGGAGAGCAGCGCGTCGCGGCGGAGATCTACGGGGCCGGTTTGCATGAATCGGCTTGGCATTTCAGCGGCTCAAGCGCCTTGTGCGAGCTGACTCACGAGATCCCGCAGTTCGGACAGGCACGCTTTCGTCGTCTAGCCGGTGAACAGCTGAGCTTCCGCATCGACACCTATCAGCCGGTACCGGAGCGGATCGAAGGGGTCTTGCGGGAGGTGTCGCCGCCGTGGAGCCACGCCACGGCCGATTCGCTGGAACAGATCATCACGGTTGAATCTGGCCTCCATCCCATCCGTCTGGACCGCCGTCCGTCCGGCTGGCTGTTCTCCACCCTGGCCAAGGGATCGATCGGCAGCTTCGACATGCTGGATTGGAACGACAGTCGCAAACAGCTTCGGATCCAACTCTCCCCGATCAATTTCCAGCAGGCCAGCCGGGCGTTCAAGCAGTGTGTGCAGGAGCTCAGCCAGGACGGTTACCGGGCGTTGCGATCCACCACCGTCCATTTCGCTCTCGACGTGGATCGGCTCGGCAAGGAGGCCAAAGACGCGCTCACACGCTTGGCGGACTATATCAAGGCGGATTCACGCATCAAGACGATACGCATCAGCGGCCATGCGGACGATCAGGGAGCCATCCGCTACAACCTGCGTCTCTCCGCCCGCCGTGCCAAACGGGTCCGCGACTATCTGGTGCAGATGGGTGTGGAGCGGAAACTGCTTGCGCAGCGCCACTATGGCGAATCCCGACCCAAGGTGCGGGGACGCACGGAGGCCGCCAGGGCCGCCAATCGGCGGGCGGAGATCGAATTGGTCCGTTGACGCGAGGGGTATCGGCGAATGCCATACCCGCGCCAGGCTCGTCGGGTGCGGCTTACCGCACCAAATGGGCGAACCTTCTCCGCTTCTCTGCCAGGATTGACCTGTATTTACGGGATTCAGCCTTCATGGTGCGGCAAGCCGCACCCTACGCGTCGAAACATACTGTAGGGTGGGGCCCAGCCCCACCGAGATTCGATTCAGGCGATGAGCGGTCGATAGTCGTGGTTCAATCGGGTACCTGATCAGAGCCCGAACACCTGCTTGATCGACGCCACCACACGATCGGCGGTATGGCCGTCCCAGAGTTCGGGAGCACTGCCCTGGCCGGACTCGCCGGCGAGCACGGCGTCTATCTTGTCCTCCACGTCCTCCAGGGTGCAGAGTTGGTTGGTGCCCTGGGTGATGGTGATCGGCCGCTCGGTGTTGGGCCGCAGGGTCAGGCAGGGGATGCCCAGGTAGGTGGTCTCCTCCTGCAGGCCGCCGGAGTCGGTGATGGCCAGGCGGCAGTTGAAGATCAGGTTCATGAAACTGATGTAGTTCTGCGGCTCCAGCAGTTTGATCGCCGGCTTGTCGGCCAGTTCCGCGATCAGGCCGGTGTTCTCCAGGTTTTTGCGCGTGCGCGGATGCACGGGGAATATGATCGGCATGCGCTTCGACAGGTGGTTGATCATGTCGCACAGTGCCTTCAGCGACTCGGGGCTGTCCACGTTGGCGGGGCGGTGCAGGGTGAGCACCGCGTAGTTGCCCTTGTCGACACCGTGCTGCTCATAGACGGGGGTGGCCTCGATGGTCTCGCGCATCATCTCCAGCGAGTCGATCATGATGTTGCCGACCCGCACGATCTTCTCCTTCGCCACCCCCTCGTGGAGCAGGTGTTCGTCACCGTCGGGGGAGGGTGTCCAGAGCAGGTCCGCCAGGACGTCGGTAGCCAGGCGGTTGACCTCCTCGGGCATGGTGCGGTCGAAGGAGCGCAGCCCGGCCTCCAGATGGGCCACCAGCGGACGGTTGAGGCCGGTGGCGGGATCGTTCTCCGAGAGGCTGTAGACCACCTTGGTGGCGGCCAGGGTGCAGGCGATGGTGGAGTTGACGTCACCCACCACCACTACCATGTCGGGACGCTTTTCCATCACCACCTTTTCGTAGGCCATCATGACCCGGCCGGTCTGCTCCGCGTGGCTGCCGCTGCCGGCACCCAGATGGATATGCGGCTCCGGCAGGCGCAGATCCTGGAAAAAGGCATCCGACATGTTGAGGTCGTAGTGTTGGCCCGTGTGCACGATCACCGGCTCCAGCGCCTCCTCTTTGCAGAGGGCGTGGTAGAGGGGGGCGATTTTCATGAAATTGGGGCGTGCGGCGGCGATCAGATGGATGGTGCGGGTCATGGGCGAGGCTCTACTCCGTGTCGGTGCGTGTTTCGTTTTCGGTTTTATTGAGGTTGTGGATGGCTATTCTGGAGCAGACGGGACGCGGTTGCCAGTCTCAGGCAGCAAACAGGAGCCTCAGAACCAGCGCATCAGCCGCAGGACCCAAAGCGATATGCCGCCGACGACCAGCGCCAGCAGGCAGACGACCCAGAAGGCGAGGGGATTGTCGACCCCCGGCATACCGCCCACATTGATCCCCAACAGCCCGGTGAGAAAGCCGAGCGGCAGAAATACGCTGGTGATGATGGCGAGTACGTACATGCGCCGCTCGGTCTGCTCGGTCAGCTTCTGGGTCAGCTCCTCCTGGGCCACCTGGGTTTGATCGCGAATGGCGTCCAGGCCTTCCAGGTAGCGTTGGGTCTGGTCGGCGGCTTCGTTGAGGCGCAAGCGGGCCTCGCTGCTGAGCCAATCGAGCTCCATAGCCTGCAGGCGTTTCAGGGCGTCCCGCTGGGGGGTCAGATAACGGCGCAGGTGGATCACGATGCGGCGCATGTCGGAGATCTCGCTGCGCAAGTTGCCGCGCTCATGGTCGGACAGGCGCTCCTCGAGCGCCAGGGCGTCGTCTTCCAGGGATTCGATGACGCCGTCCATGCGCTTGACCAGGTTTTCGCTCAACTGGGCCAGAAAGTTCCCCTGGCTGCGCGGCCCTATGCCTTTGTTCAGGCGCTCCTGCAGATCGGCGATCGAAGCCAGGCGTCGGTGCCGGCAGCTGACGATGCGTCGCTGCTCCAGCCAGATACGCACCGAGACCATGTCCTCCGGGTCGGCGCCGGGATTGAGGTTGACACCGCGCAGGATGGTCAGCAGGCCGCCCTCGAAGGGTTCGCAACGGGGCCGGCTCTCGTCCGAGGTCAGCACCCTGCGCACGATGCGGTCGATACCGCTCTCCTCATCCAGCCAGCGCATGGAGTTGGGGTGGCTGTAGTCGAGATGGATCCAGATCAGGCCGTGATCCGGCCGCCAGCCGGCGATATCCTCCCAGCCGAGGCGTCTGCCCCCGCCCTGGCCGTCGAGCAGCCAGGCGGTCACCAGGCCGTTGTCATTGTCCGCTGGGAGTGGGGGTGCGGGTGTTTCGCTCATCGCTTCCGGGATTCGTTGTTCTACGCTCAGCCGACGCGGCTCGTCTCCGTCAGCATAGCCGGTTGTGATCGCGGGTGCAGCAGTAACCGGGGCCTAGACTTCCCAATAGGGCCGCTCGGATATCCGCTCGCGCATGAAGTCGAGAAAGGCGCGGACCTTCGGTGACAGGTGGCGCCGTTGCGGATAGACCGCGTAGATGCTGACTTCGAGGGCGGCATACTCCCGCAGAACGGCCTGTAGCCTGCCCGACTTGATGTCGTCTCCGACGACGAAAGTGGGGGTCAGGGTGACGCCGGCCTCCCGCAACAGCGCCTCCCGCAGACCCAGGCTGTTGTTCATCTGAATGCAGCCGTGAACGGGAACCCGGATAATGCCGCCTTGCGGTGAGCGGAAGTGCCATTCGCTCGGCGAGTCCTGGTACTTGAAGGTGATGGCGTTGTGGTGACGCAGATCCTCCGGCGTGCGGGGAACGCCGTGTCGCACGAAATAGCCCGGCGCCGCGCAGACGACGTGGCGGCAGGGGCCGAGACGGCGGGCGATGAGCGATGAATCGGGCAGTTCGCCGATACGTATCGCCAGATCGAAACCCTCCCGCACCAGATCCACCCGCCGGTCATCCAGGCTCATCTCCACCGACAGATCGGGGTGGCGCGCCAGGAAGTCGGGCAGCGCCGGTGAGATGTGCAGAATGCCGAACGACATCGGAGAGTTGATTTTCAGCGTCCCGCGCGGGGCGTTCTGCAGCCGGGAGACTTCGGCTTCCGCCTCCTCGAGTTCCTGCAGCCCCAGTCGGCTGCGTTCATAGAAGACGCGTCCCACTTCGGTGAGGCTGAGTCGACGCGTGGTGCGATTGAGCAGTCGCGCGCCGAGCCGCTCTTCGAGTCGGGTGACATATTTGCTGATCACCGATTTCGACAGCCTCAGCCGTTCGGCCGCGGCGGTGAAGCTGCCGGCATCGACTACCTGAACGAATACGGCGATATCGGTCAGTGGATCCACGGGTCGTCCTGATTATTCAATATACGTGAACAATATTATTCCAATACACCAGATTATAAAACACAGGATTACCACTATCGTTGTTCTCACAGACTGATGCGCCATCGCAGCGGAGTGCCCTGGCGACGATCAATCATCCATCAGCGAGAGGAGGACGACCATGAACCACACGCCCGATCACTCAAGGGACCACTATCCAGAGGGCCGCAAAGCCGATCACCCGATCAGCAGCCTGTTTCTGCGACGTTGGTCACCGCGCGCCTTCGATGCCTCGTCCATGCCCGAGGCGGATCTGTTGACCCTGCTCGAGGCGGCACGTTGGGCACCCTCCGCCTACAACATCCAGCCCTGGCGCTTTGTCTATGCCCTGCGGGACGACAGCGACTGGGAGCACTATCTGGCGCTGCTCGATCCTTTCAATGCGGACTGGGCCGGAGCAGCGTCCGCCCTGCTGTTTCTGGTGTCGGACAGGCTGATGCCGAAGGGTCGGGAGACCCATTCCCCGACAGCGTCGCAAACCCACAGTTTCGATGCCGGTGCCGCCTGGGCCCATCTGGCGTTGCAGGCGACGGCACTGGGTTATCAAGCCCATGCCATGGCCGGCATCCGCTTCGAAGCGATCCGGCAACGGCTCTCGATCCCGGACCACTATCACATCGAAATCGCCGTGGCCATCGGCCGGCAGGCGGCGGCTTCACGTCTGCCGCCGGAGCTCCGGCAGCGCGAAACGCCCAGCTCGCGTTTACCGCTCGACAGGATCGCCTTTGCAGGTCACTTCCCGTCCCGGTCCATACAGGCGACACCCCCTGACGCGGTCTCTGCCGGGGAGGGTGGGATATGAGCCATCGTCACCTCTGTGCCGCACCCGTGTCGGAAGCGAAGACGACGGGGATGATGCAGGAGCCCGCCGTATTGCTGCTGATAACGGGCACCCTGATCGGACTCAATTTTCCCTTGGGCAAGCTTGCTGGGGAGGCGGGCGTCTCACCGATGATCTGGGCCCTGCTGATCTCGCTTGGCGCCGTCCTGGTGACCTTGCCGCTGCTGCTGGCAAGCGGGCAGCGGGTGCGGCCTACCCGGCGGGTGTTGCGCTATGCCGCGATCTCCTCGCTGGTCTCTTTCGTGACGCCCAACCTGTTGCTGTTCACCGTCATTCCCCATGCCGGCGCGGGCTACACCGGATTGATGTTCGCGCTGTCGCCGGTATTCACGCTGTTGCTGGCCTCCCTGTTCGGGCTCAGGACTCCCCGCACGCTCGGCCGCGTCGGGATCGCCATCGGCTTGCTCGGTGCCGTGCTGGTGAGCCTGACGCGGAGCGTTGAACCCGCCGGTCCCGGCGCCGGGTGGCTGCTTGTCGCGCTGGTGATTCCCATCGCGCTGGCGCTGGGCAACGTCTATCGCAGCCTGGACTGGCCGCATGAGGCTTCACCCAATCTGTTGGCCTTCTGGGGACATCTCTTCTCCAGCAGTGTGTTCATTGCGCTCCTGCTGCTGACCCGGGGCACGCTTCCCCTGGCTGAACTGATACCGGCGGCCGGCGCCGCGTTGGCACAGTTGCTGGTGGCCGGCATGACCTTCCCCGCCTTCTTCCGGCTGCAACGCCAGGGCGGTCCCGTGCTGCTCAGCCAGATCGGCTATGTGGCGGCCGCCGTGAGTCTGGTCGCCGCCACCCTGTTTCTTGGCGAATCCTACCGTCCGGCCACCTGGCTGGGAGCCGCCGTGATCGCGCTCGGCATCGCCATCACCCTGATCGCTCAGTCGAGCGAAAACTGATCCGGAGGTCAGCATGAAATCGGAATATCAAAATTTGTTCGGTGTCGTCGTGCTTGCGAGCCAGCTGGCGCTGGGTGGGTTCGCCCATGCCGAATCCCCGGCCGTGGGGCGGAGCCCCTGGGGGCCGTCCGACGAGATCGGCCGGCTCAACCTGATGACGGAGGAGTCGCGCCAGGCCATCCTGTCGCGTCTCGCCGGCGGCGCCGTCTACGATCTCTCCGTGGACTACTTTATCGGCATGCCGAGCTGGCAGGCTGCCGGCGATCCCCACTATCGTATCTGGATGACCCATACACCCCACGGAACGGTGATTGACGATCCGCTGAAACTCGGCGGGAAGATGAACCGGCATGTCAGCTATACCGGCGCTGCCGTCTCCATGTACACCCATATGGGGACGCATATCGATGCCCTGGCCCACTTCGGGCTCGACGGCAGGATCTGGAACGGCTTTCGCGCAGACGAGCAGCTCGGCGACCGCGGCTGGCGGGTGGCCGGGGCTGAGAACATACCGCCCATCGTGGCGCGTGGCGTGCTGATCGATGTGGCCGCGGCCAAAGGGGTGGAGATGCTCCCGGACGGCTATCGCGTGACCCGTGAGGACCTGGTCGAGGCGCTGCAACGGCAACAGGTAGAGTTGCGGTCGGGGGATGTGGTGTTGATCCGTACCGGCCGCATGCAGCAGTATGAGGATGCGGCGGCCTACATGGAGAATCCTCCCGGGCTGGGACTCTCGGCCGCACGCTATCTGGTGGAAGAGGGCGGTGCCATGATCGTCGGCGCCGACAATCTGAGTTTCGAGTCCTTCCCCTCGGAGATCGAGAGCAACTATGTGCCGGTGCACACCTATCTGCTGGCCGAACAGGGTACCCCCATCATGGAGCTGGTCAATCTTGAGGCGCTCTCCCGCGACAGGCTTTACGAGTTCGCCTTTATCGGCGGTTCGCTGAAGTTTCGCGGCGCCGACGGGGCGCCCATCCGTCCTGTCGCCGTGCCACTCGGGAAGGTCGATGAAACTCCGTGAACCCTGTCAGGCCGGCGCCATCCGATACCCGGATCAAGGGTGGCTTGACCCTGATGCGAACGCGGGTTTTACGCCATCCTCCGCCGCGGCGATGGGTCCGACATATCGAGCCCTATAGTCAGGAGTCACGGCTATGAAGACAAAGCGTGTTTGTATCATTGGCGCTTCCGGCAAGCTCGGACAGTACATGGTCCAGCATGCCCTCGATCGGGGTTATGAAGTGGTCGGGGTCTGCCGGGCACAGAGTGTCGGTAAACTCGAGAGGTTCAAGCACAGGATCACCGTCGTGCCCGGAGCCACGAATGACCGGGAGGTCATCCGGCAGGCGGTAGCGGGTTGTGACGGCGTACTGACGGTGCTCGTTCCCTGGGGTGTCCATCACTACGCGACGGGAACGGCTCAAGCGGTGCTCGACTTCGCCGAGCCGGACGCCCGGCTGGTCTTCTCCTGCGGCTGGCACATCACGAAAGACGGTTTGGATGTCTATTCCACAAGCTTCAAGCTGTTGCTCGCCGTTTTCGGTTGGCTGGCGAAACGGACACGCTTCGCGGACATCGACGATCAGGTCGAGGCCTGTCGTCGTATCTTCGCCAGCGACCGGCGCTGGACGGTCGTCCGTAGCAGCGACCTGGAAGAGGGCGAGAGCCAGGGGCTGCCGGTCTGGAGCAGGCATGTCGGGGATCCCATCCTGGAGAGTAACCTGACGCGACGGATCGATTTTGCCCTGTTCATGGTCGAGGCCCTGGTCAACGATAAACTGATTCACGAGGCGCCGGCTATCGTCGGTTGTCAGACGCCATCCGCGCGCCGCTTCAGTGAGTGCGAACCGCAGAGCGATTGAAGCGGGCTTCATGCGCGCCCCGCTCACGCGTTGAGAATATCGATCAGAGCATTTTGAGCCTGATCCCGAGCGCTCTCCGAGATGTGTGCCGGCGACAGCTTTGCCTGGGGGCAAGGCGGCTGTTGCCGCTGGGACGATAGTGCCCGATCGGGTGTAACCATGGCAGAATCTGTCATGTATATTTAACTGGCAGGCAGGTCGACAGTTGGCAGCAACTGTGTCGAACTGTCAGCCGATACAGTGAGCAGGCTCAGTCTGGTCAACCCGAATGTCGGTCGTGGTCATGGAACGCCTGTCGACACGGTGGGGGCCACGACAGGTCTACGTGAGCGCATACCATGGGCGAAGTGTTGAAAAAGAGCAATCAAACCGGGGTCGAGACGAAACGCCACGCCATCGGTTGGCGTGAGTGGGTCACGCTACCCGAACTGGGAATCGATGCCATCAAGGCCAAGGTGGATACCGGCGCGCGGACTTCCGCGCTGCACGCCTTCGCGGTGGAGCCCTATGAGGAGTCCGGTGTAAGCATGGTGCGTTTCGGTATTCACCCGATACAGAAACGCACGGACGTGGAACTCATCTGTTCTGCCCCGGTGGTCGACCGGCGCTGGGTCTCGGACTCCGGCGGACATCGCGAACAGCGCTGGGTGATCGTGACCCCGGTCCGTATCGGCGACATCGAATGGCCGGTCGAGTTGACCCTGACCAATCGGGACAGCATGCTGTTCCGCATGCTTCTGGGCCGCACCGGCATGGGCAAACAGTTTCTGGTGCGACCCGATGCCTCTTACCTTCTCGGCAAGCCACCGCATCGGGTGGCGCACAAACAGAGATCCTGAAGGAAACTATCGTGAAAATAGCCATACTCTCACGCAACCGCAAACTCTACTCCACCGCCCGCCTGGTGGAAGCGTGCAAACAACGTGGTCATGAGGTCGACGTGCTCGATGTGGTGCGTTGCTACATGGATATTTCCCAAGACGCACCCGAGCTTCACTACAAGGGTGAGGTGCTGCCGCACTACGATGCCGTGATCCCCCGCATCGGCGCTTCCGTCACCTTCTATGGCACGGCGGTGCTGCGTCAGCTGGAGATGATGGGGGTGTTTCCGGTCAATGAATCGGTGGCCATCAGCCGTTCGCGCGACAAGCTCCGTTCCCTCCAGCTGTTGGCCCGGGCCGGTGTCGGTATGCCTAAAACCGGTTTCGCCAACTCTCCCGACGACATCCAGGACCTGATCAAGATGCTCGGCGGCGCCCCCATGGTGATCAAACTGCTGGAGGGGACTCAGGGCATCGGCGTGGTGCTGGCGGAAACCCGCAAGGCGGCGGAGAGTGTCATCGAGGCCTTCATGGGCATGAAGACCAACATCCTGGTGCAGGAGTTCATCAAGGAAGCGGGAGGCGCCGACATACGCTGTTTCGTTATCGGTGGAAAAGTCGTTGCGGCGATGATGCGCCAGGCGCCCGAGGGGGAGTTCCGCTCGAACCTGCATCGGGGCGGCAGTGCCCAGCTGGTCAAGATAACGCCGCGCGAACGGGCTACCGCCGTCAAGGCGGCCAAGGTGATGGGGCTGAATGTGGCGGGTGTCGATATCCTGCGTTCGGGGCGCGGGCCCCTGGTGATGGAGGTCAACTCGTCACCCGGACTGGAGGGGATAGAGAAATCGACCAGCAAGGACGTGTCCGGAATGATCGTCGACTTCATCGAAAAGAACGCCCGTCCCAACCGCACCCGCACCAAGGGCAAGGGCTAGGGGTGGCGAGAGGCTCTGTCATGGAACCCTTGATCATTGCCGGTCAGCGTATCGAGCCGGGTACGCATCAGACCATCGATCTGCCGGTGGCGCTGCTGCACACGCAGACGCCCATGAACATGCCGGTACGCATCATCCGGGGTCGCAAGGACGGCCCCCGCCTCTTCGTCAGTGCGGCGATCCACGGCGACGAACTGAACGGGGTCGAGATCATCCGTCGATTGAACCAGGAAAAGGCGCTCAAACGTCTGCACGGTACCCTCATCACCATCCCTATCGTCAATGTCTTCGGCGTCATCCACCACTCCCGTTATCTGCCCGACCGGCGTGATCTGAATCGCAGCTTTCCCGGCTCGGAACGGGGCTCCCTGGCGGGACGGCTGGCCGACCTGTTTATGACTGAGATCGTCGCCAACTCCACGCACGGTATCGATCTGCATACCGGGGCACTGCATCGGGACAACCTGCCCCACTTGAGGGTGAATCTGGAGGATCCCGAGACCGAGCGGCTGGCGCGGACCTTCGGTGTCCCTGTCATCATCAACTCCGACCTGCGGGACGGTTCGCTGCGCGAGGTCGCGGCGGAACGGGGCATCCCCATGCTGCTCTATGAAGCGGGGGAGGCGCTACGCTTCGACGAGCTCTCCATCCGTGCCGGTGTGAAAGGCATCCTCAACGTAATGCGTGAGCTGGAGATGTTGCCAAAGAGCCGCACCCGGGTGAAACGGAAGAGCGTGGAACCGCTGGTGGCCCGCTCCTCGATCTGGGCCCGCGCCACCGAGAGCGGGATCTTCCGCACCTACGCCGCCCTGGGCTCCCGGGTAGCCAAGGGGGAGGTGTTGGGCGCCATTGCCTCGCCCTTCGGCGACAACAACGTTGAGCTGCTGTCGCCCACCTCGGGCATCGTTATCGGCAGATCCAAACTGCCGCTGGTCAACGAGGGGGACGCCCTGTTCCACATCGCCCGCTTCCAAGCGGTGAAGGGTGCGGCGGAAAACGTGGAGGTCTTCACCGAGACCCTGGCGACGGAGGAGCCGGAGGACCCGATGGGTGGGGAGCAGCCTATTATCTAGGGCCTGTTAACGCTAATTCGATAGGCCCTAGTGTACCCCGTTCACCACCGGCGCTGACAGGTGCACATTACATGACGGGACAGTGATAGTGCGCCTGTTTACTCTTTGAGCTCCCAGGGGGATTGATCGTCTTTTCGGCAGGCGTCGAAGACCCTGTCGATAATCTTGTTGTCGTTTTTCCAGGCCTGATGTTGCATGGAAACGCACTGGTTTCCGTTTTCGTCGTACTTGTCGAGCAGGGCGAGTCTGCCACGTCTGCCGCTGTCGGAATTCGCCCAGGTCTTGCTGGAACCCTTGTTCTCTGCGGTGAGTGCCACCGCTGCCTCCGTGGCGATCCTCAAATCCTCGCCTTCAAGAACAATCTCTTTCCCACCGGCGATGTTTCCCAAACCGGAGAGCGCCCGAAACGGGGCGGTGATCACGCCGGTGAAGACACCTGTCACCGCGCCTTCGGTTGCTTTCTGTCCGGCAACACCGGCCTTCGCGATTAGGTCATCCACGCGATCCAGGGTGGCGGGTATCGATTTGCGCGTGGTCTCGATCTCTTCACGTATCGCCTTGACCTCCTCGAGGACATCGGGAACCAGCTGTCGGCTCGCCGCTATCTCCTTGTTGGTTTGACTGATCGAGGCGGAGGTCGCGTTCACGGTTTTCAGAATATCGGGAATCGATTCCCTGGAACCTTCGACCTGTTGCAGGATGCCAGGAATGAGCTTTCTGGTTTCCTCTACCTCACTGAGAATGGATGGGATGAGTTGCCGTGTTTCTCCGATCTCATCGACAATGGCGGGAATCTCTCCACGGACTGCGGATATCTCGGTCAGTATCGGCGGGACCAGTCTGCGGATTTCCCTCACTTCAGCAATGATCGGATCGACCTTTCCGCTGGTGCTCTCCACCTGTGCCAGGATGTCGGGGAGGTCTCTGTGGATGCGGGACACTTCATAGGTGAAGTAGGCAATGGCTCCCGCGACAGCGAACAATCCGGCAGAAAGCGTATAGGTTGCAAGCGTGCTGGTCTTATTCACTTGGCCGGGCCTCCGTTGATAAGAGGATCTGGATTGCGCTGTTTGATACCCATCAACGTGCATGCGCGCCAATGTACGTGATCAAAGGAAAAGCGGTATCACCAGTGCATTGACCAGATCGATGAAGAACGCGCCCACCAGCGGCACGGTAATGAATGCCAGATGGGAGGGTCCGTAGCGCTGTGTGACGGCGGACATATTGGCCATCGCAGTCGGTGTCGCACCCAGAGCATAGCCGCCGAAACCGGCCGCTACGACGGCCGCGTCGTAATCTCGACCCATGACGCGGAACACGATGAGCAGTGTAAAAGCGACCGTCAGCAGCGCCTGTGCGGCCAGGATGGCCAGGATCGGGCCCGCCAGATCGATCAGGGTCCAGAGTTGCATGCTCATCAGGGACATGGCGAGAAAGGTGCCGAGCGCGATGTCGGCAATCAGGGCGATGGCCGGCTTGCGGCTGGGCCACTCGGTACCGGTGACGCGAGGCCAGGACTTGGGACGCAGGTTGGTCAGCAGGATACCGCCGAACAGGCAGCTGACGAACAGGGGCAGCTGAAACTGCAACTGTTGCAGCCCCTCGTTGATCAAGACGCCGAGAATGATGCTCAAATGGATGGCCAGCACCGCGTCGAGCAGGTCCAGATAGGTTACCGGAGGCGCGTGTTGCTCATCCTTGGGAATCGGCGAGCCGACGTCGAGCGGTTCGGTGGACTGGGTCGACAGCCGGTGACGCTGAATCAGGAACTTGGCCAGCGGGCCTCCCATCAGACTCGCCAGAATCAATCCGAAGGTGGCGCTGGCGATTCCGATCTCGCTGGCGCCGCTGATGCCGAGCTCTTCGAATCGCGGAGCCCAGGCGATCGATGTGCCATGACCACCGATCAGAGAGACGGTACCCCCGATCAATCCCACTTCACGGGGTTGCCCGAACAGCATCGCGACGCTGGTGCCGGTCAGATTCTGCAGCAGCATGTAGACGACCGTGATGGCCAGCAGCAGGGCCAGGGGTTTGCCGCCAACCAGGAGATCGCGAAAGCTCGCGTTGATGCCGATGGTGGTAAAGAAGTAGACCAGCAGGATATCGCGCGCCGCCATCGAGATTTCGACACCGATGCCGGAGACGGCGTACACCAGGGCGAACAGCAGTGAGAAGATCAGGCCGCCGGTGACCGGCTCCGGAATGCTGAAATCGCGCAGAAAGGCGACGCCGGCATTCACCCGCTTGCCGATGAACAGCACCACGATGCCCAGGGTGACGGCGAGAAAGGTTTCGATGCGAAGCGTCTGACCAATGAGTTCCATCGGACACTACCCCTATTTAGTGAACACACTCCTCCCTGGCGCTAGGCTACTGGCAGAACCCTAGCCCTTCACGTGGGAATATGCGAGGTATTTTCTGGCGCTGTTTGCTGGGGGCGACAGGCCACGTCGAGTCTGCAGCCGAGTAGAGGCAACGCATGAATGGGATCGGCGTAAAAGATGGGGGCCGCGGATCACCCGGCGTCGGATGCCTGGGGTGTTCTCGCGGCGATGAGGAAAACCGCCAGGGTTTCAAGGGGATAATGGTGGGCGCAACAGGGATCGAACCTGTGACCTCTGCAATGTGACTGCAGCGCTCTCCCAGCTGAGCTATGCGCCCTCGTGCGGTGAGGTGCGCATTCTAATGGGCTTTCACCAGGGGCGTCAAACGTCTCTACCGATTGGCCTCGGGTCTGATAGAATCCCCCCTTTCCTGTTTCCCTGTTGTGAGATCGATGACCGTCCGTACCCGTTTCGCTCCCAGTCCCACCGGCTACCTGCATGTCGGTGGTGCCCGCACCGCGCTCTTCTCCTGGCTCTACGCCCGCAAGCATGGCGGCAAGTTCGTGCTGCGCATCGAGGATACCGATCTGGAGCGCTCCACGGCGGAGTCGGTGAATGCCATCCTGGAGGGCATGACCTGGCTCGGCCTGGAGTACGACGAGGGCCCCTTCTACCAGACGGAGCGTTTCGAGCGTTACAACGCGGTGATCGACGAGCTGATGGAGAAGGGGCTGGCCTATCGCTGCAACTGTTCCCGCGAGCGTCTCGATGGGCTGCGTGAGTCCGCCATACAGCGCAAGCAGAAACCGCGCTACGACGGCCACTGCCGGGAGCGTCACGTCAGCCCGGACGAACCCCACGTAATCCGCTTTCGCAACCCGGACACCGGCGTGGTGACGGTGGATGACCTGATTCGCGGCCGGGTCAATTTCAACAACGAGGAGCTGGATGACCTGATCATTCGCCGCACCGACGGCTCGCCCACCTACAACCTGACCGTGGTGGTGGACGACATGGACATGCAGATCACCCACGTCATCCGCGGTGACGACCACCTGAACAACACCCCCAAGCAGATCAACATCCTGCAGGCCATCGGCGCCGAGCTGCCCCAGTACGGCCATGTGCCCATGATCCTTGGCGACGACGGTGCCCGTCTGTCGAAGCGCCACGGTGCGGTCAGTGTCATGCAGTACCGTGAGGACGGATTCCTGCCGGAGGCGCTGCTCAACTACCTGGTGCGCCTCGGCTGGTCCCACGGCGATCAGGAGATCTTCAGCGTCGACGAGATGATCGATCTGTTCGACATCGACGCCGTGAACAAGGCGGCGTCCAGCTTCAACACCGAAAAGCTGCTGTGGCTCAACCAGCACTACATCAAGAACGACGATCCCAAACGCATTGCCCACCTGCTCAGCCCCCATATGGGCGAGCTGGGCATCGATCCGGCCGAGGGTCCGGACCTGGCCGAGGTGGCCGAGGCCCATCAGGAGCGGGCGCGCTCGCTGGTGGAGATGGCCGAGATGGTGGCCTTCTGCTACAAGGATTACGAGGATTTCGACGAGGCGGCGGCGAAGAAGCATCTGCGGGGCGTGGCCCGCGAGCCCCTGGAGCGACTGCGCGCGGTGCTGGAGTCGCTGGGCGAGTGGACCGACGAGAGCCTGCATGCGGCCGTGCAGCAGGTCTCGGAGGAACTCGAGCTCAAGATGGGCAAGGTCGCCCAGCCCCTGCGCGTGGCCATCGTCGGCCGTGCCGCCTCGCCGGGTATCGACGTGACCCTGCGCCTGGTGGGCAAGCGCGCCACCCTGCGCCGCATCGACCGCGCACTGGCCTACATCGCCCAGCGCGAGGCCAATGCGGGTTGACCGGTTGCTGACCACGTCGGTGCGGCAAGCCGCACCCTACGCGTGAATCGCTGTCGACAC
>JBNKYJ010000065.1:0-28959 GCA_050300835.1 Sedimenticolaceae bacterium | reverse complement strand
GACCCGATGGCCATACTGGTCGTTCACCGCCTTGAAGCCGTCGAGATCGATATAGAGCAGACCAAACCCGCTTCCGATACGCTGACTGCGGGCAATCGCCTGGTCGAAGCGATCCTCCAGAAGACGCCGGTTGGGCAGCGTGGTGAGGTGATCGTGCAGAGCCAGCGCCTGATTCACCTCCCGGGCCCGTATCAGCATGGCGATGAGAAAGCCGATCGCCAGGGCGATCAGCCAACCGCCTATCCTCAGCGGCCAGATCAATCCACCGTCACCGCTCCAGCCACCAATGGGCCGGGCACCGATCTGCCAGCTGCCGTTCGGCAGTATCACCGACTGGGTCACGGGATCGGCATCGAAGACGGCGGCATCCCCGAGGATCATCTCGCCCTCCGCCCCCTTGCCGTCCTTGCCGCGCAACGCAATCAGCAAGCCGTTCAGCTCCGGCTTGATTCCGGCCGAGCTGAAGAGGGCGGGAATATCGATAACGATGGAGGCCATGCCCCAGTAGGTCGGTTTGTGCTGGTCGAGGTGACCACCGAGTCCACTCCGGGTATAGATCGGGGTGCGGGCGATGAAGGCACGCCCTCCCTGCACCAGGTCGACGGGACCGGCGACGATGGTCCCCCGCCTGTCCATCGCTTCCCGGATTGCGGGCCATTGATCCCGCTGGGTTTCGTAGTTGAGCCCGAGCGCGGTCTCGTTGCCGGCGAGGGGAAAGATGTGCGTGATCACGTTGTTGCGGGCCAGGCCGATATTGCGGATATTGCGGCCTGCGGCAATGAGTTCGCTGGCCAGGGCATCAAACTCGTCAGCGTTGACATCGGGGTTGATCGCCACATTCGCGATCATTCCCCGGGTCAAATGCAGCGATGAGTTGATCTCGGATTCCAGCCGGCCGCGCAGACCCGCCACCTGGTTCAGGACTTCGATGCGCTGGCGTTCGACCTGGTTGCGTTGCAGCAGTTCGATTATCACCTCGGAGGCACTCAACACCAGCAAAGCGGCCACCAGGCCGCCCAGCCAGTAACTCTTGAACCACCGACTCACCAGATTCCAGTTCATGGCGTATGCGCTCGGAAGACTTCCCTCCTGTCATGGCAACACTATAGAGGAAGCCTCCCTCCAATAGACACATCAAATTTGTGACAATTGACGGATCAACCGCCCGGCAGCGAGATGCCCGTGACCTTTTTGTAGAGTGACACGGCATAGGAGTCGGTCATGCCGGAGACGAAATCGGTCAGACGCAACAGCCGGGTATAGTCATCCTGTGCCGGTCGATGGCCGGGGCCGAGAAACTGCTCGGGAATCAGGCGGATCATCATCTTGCTGCGCGGGCTGGCCGCCGCCCCGTGTTCCGCCACATCGTCGATGATGGGGATGAAACGCTCCAGCAGTTCGCTGATGACCTGGAAACCGGCGGTTTCGATCTCGATCACCTCGGGTGCGACATAGATCTTATCGGTGGCGACGGCGATCAGCTCGTCCATCTCCCGCCGATGAGGAATATGGCTCATCAGCGGTTCATCGAAGCGGCCTTCGAGTATCTCCGCCTCGTGATCCAGAAAGCAGGCCAGGATCTCGCTGATCGCCTGGCTGATCACCTTGGCACGGAGGAATTCGATCTTCTCCTTCTGCCCCGTGATCCTGTCCAGGCGCGCGGCCTGCCCCGCCGAATCGGGCAGCACGGCGCTGAACAGCTCCATCGCTTCCTGGAAACTGAGGTGGCCCAGTCTGAAGCCGTCCTCGATGTCGATCACGCGGTAGCAGATATCGTCCGCCGCCTCCACCAGAAAGGCGAGCGGATGCCGGTGCCAGACCGCCAGCACCGGATCACGCCGGAGCAGGCCGACCGTCTCGGCCACCTCGGTGAAGTTGGTCTGATCCTCGGCGGTAAAACCCGGCTTCTTGGCACTTACCCCGTCGAAGCGGCCGCTGCCGATGCACGACTCCCGGGGGTATTTGGCAAAGGCCGCCAGGGTGGCGCAGGTCAGCTGCAGTCCGCCGGGGTTGTCCCGGTTCTGCAAGCGGGTGATGACGCGAAAGCCCTGGGCATTGCCCTCGAAATTGAGGAAGTCCTCGCGCTGACTGCGCTGCAGTACCGCCACCCGCTGCTTGCCGTACTCGGCGCAGGCGGCCCAGTGGCGGATGGCATCCTCGCCCGAGTGTCCGAAGGGGGGATTACCGATGTCGTGGGCCAGACAGGCGGCGGCGCAGATGTCTCCGAAATCCGAGGCCTCGAATCCGACCAGGCCATGGCGGGCGATGATCCGCTCGCCGACCAGGGTGCCGAGCGAACGTCCCACGCTGGAGGATTCGAGGCTGTGGGTCAGGCGCGTGCGCACATAGTCGATCTTGGAGAGAGGAAAGATCTGGGTCTTGTCCTGCATGCGGCGAAAGGCGGAAGAGAAGACGATACGGTCATGGTCGCGCTGAAAATCGGTCCGCGTGGCGCTGCCCGAGGGCTGTTCGCTGGAGCCCAGCCGTTTGCGCGACAGCAGTTGTGGCCAGTTCATCGACATCTCACGGTCCCCTCAACACCGGGCCTGGTTACACCTTGCGGCGATGCGCCGCGGTGGGCCATTGTATCAGGGTCTGGCCGCATCGCTGACCAGGAGGTTTTCCGACGGCTGCCGCCCGCGCAGGGCCAGCACCCCAGCCAAAGCGATCAGCGACGCCCCGACGATGAACTGAAGGCTGATCATTTCGTCCCAGAAGAGATAGCCGTAGAGTGCGCCGAACAGCACCGAGGCATAGGTGAAGGGGCTTACCGTGGACGCGCTGGCGATCGCATACCCGCGGGTGAGCAGGAGCTGTCCCAGGGTCCCCATCAGGCCCACCAGGGCAAACAGCGCCCACTGTTGCGGATTGGGTGTCTGCCAGTGCCAGAACATGGGTACTGTCGAAATCAGGGTGCTCAGCAGGGCGAAGTAGAAGACCACCCGCACCGAGGGCTCGCTGCGCCCCAGGCGCCGCAGACTCACCTTGGCCAGCGAGGCCAGCGCCCCGCCCAGCAGACCGACCAGGGCGACCTGGTTGAACTCCCCTTCCGGATTGAGTACCAGCACCACACCGAAGAAGCCGATACCGAGGGCGATCAGAATACGCTTGCGCAGCGCCTCGCCGAGCCAGAACAGGGCGATCAGCGGCATGAACAGGGGTGAGGTCATCTTCAGCAACATGCCGTCGGCCAGTTGCAGCTGGGAAAGGGCATAGAAAAAGCAGTACATGGCGGAAACGCCGGCAACCGAGCGCAACAGATGGATCGGAAAGATGGTGGTCTTCAGACCGCTCAGGCCGCTGCGCCAGACCAGGGGGATCATCAATCCCAGGCCGAACAGGTTGCGCATGAAGACCGCCATCTCGCTGGGCAGCTCCGCGGTCACCAGTTTGACGGCGGCGCCCATGGAGGCGAAAAACCACTCGGCGAGCAGGATGAAGAGGGCCCCGAGAAGAAGATTTTGACGGTATAGCATGTCACCTCTGATTCCGAATTGATGGCCCATGGCTTCCCTGGCCGCCCGCCCCGCTCCCTCGCATCGCCATGGATGACGTTTGTGTGGCAGAATTGACCAATCTATCAGAAATCGAGTGCGACTGTTCACATGTCCCCACTACGCCTTTTCACACTGTTTCCTCTGCTGCTGTTGCTGAATGCCTGCTCAACGGTCTACTACGACACCATGGAGTCGGTCGGCATCCACAAACGGGACATCCTGGTGGACCGGGTCGAATCGGCGCGGGACGCCCAGAGCGAGGCTCAGGAGCAGTTCCAGTCGGCGCTGCAGCAGTTCGCCTCCGTCATCCGTCTGGGTGAGAGCGATCTCAAACAGGCTTACGAGGAGCTGGACAACGAGTATGAGGCCTGTGAATCGGCGGCATCCGAGGTCAGCAGTCGTATCGAGAAGGTCGAATCGGTCGCCGAGGCCCTGTTCGAGGAGTGGCAGCAGGAACTAAAACTGTATGAGAACCAGAGCCTCAAGGCCTCGAGCGCGAAGAAGCTGAGCCAGACCCAGGCCCGTTACAAGGAGATGCTGAAGAGCATGAAGCAGGCCGAGAAGAGCATGCAGCCTGTCCTCACCACACTGCGTGACAACGTGCTCTATCTCAAACACAACCTGAACGCCCAGGCGATCGGCGCGTTGCGCGCGGAGTTCGGCAGCCTGAAAGCCGACATCGATTCCCTGATCAAACGCATGAACCAGTCGATCGAACGCTCGAACGCCTTCATCCAGAACATGCAGGCCGGCTGATCCCGCCGATAGCCGTGCGGCCAGCCAACCGCGCAACCCGCTGACGAGACCCGAACAGGCGCCTGACGATCTTGCTGAAGCCGAGCACACAAGCCGAGAATGCACGCTCCCGATCGGGACGTTTCCTGCTGACGCTGCTGTTCTTCGTCGCCATCCTGTTTTCCGCGCGCCACTACGCCGACGGCCTCGGCGAACACGCCATCCTGCTGCTGGCCGCACTCCTCGGCGGTTACATGGCACTCAACATCGGCGCCAATGATGCCGGCAACAACATTGGCCCGCTGGTGGGATCCCGGGTCATCGGCCTGGCCAGCGCCATGCTGCTGGCCGGGGTGTTCGAGGCGGCCGGCGCCTATCTCGCCGGTGGCGAGGTCATCAGCACCATCGAGCGGGGCATCGTCGATCCGGCATTGTTGAGTGAGCGCGGGACGGTGATCCGGGTGATGCTGTCGGCCCTGCTCGCCGGCGGCCTCTGGCTCAATGTCGCCACCTTGACCGGCACCCCGGTCTCCACCACACACACCATCGTCGGTGGCGTGATCGGCGCAGCCGCCGCCATGGGCGGCCTGGGCATGGTCGATTGGGCGACCATCGGCACCATCAGCGTCAGCTGGGTCCTGTCACCACTCCTGGGCGGTATCATCGCAGCCCTGCTGCTCTATCTGATCAAGCGCACCATCACCTATCAGCGTCACATGACCCTGGCGGCCAGCCGGGTGCTGCCCCTGCTGGTCGGCCTCATGAGCTGGAGCTTCACCAGCTATCTGTTGCTGAAGGGGCTCAAGACGAGTTGGCGAGTCGATTCCACCACAGCGATCCTGAGCGGCCTGACGATCGGCCTCGGCATCTATCTGATCATCAAGCCCATCCTCAACCAGCGGACCGCCCTGCTGCCGAACACGAAATCAGCGCTCAACCGGTTGTTCAACATCCCGCTGCTGCTGGCGGCCGGACTGCTCAGCTTCGCTCACGGCTCCAACGATGTGGCCAATGCCATCGGGCCGGTGATTGCGTTGGTGCAGGCGCTGTCGTCCGACAATCCGATACCGATGGACACCCTCTTCCCCTGGCTGCTGCTGATCGGCGCCTTGGGCATCCCTCTTGGATTGGTGCTCTTCGGCCGGCGCCTGGTCGAGACCATCGGCTCCGGTATCACCGAACTGGATCAGGTCCGGGCCTTCTGCATCGTCACCTCGGTGAGCATCACGGTGTTGCTGGCCAGCCAGTTCGGCCTGCCTGTCAGCAGTACCCATATCGCCGTCGGCGCCATCTTCGGCATCGGCTTTCTGCGTGAGCGTCTGAAGACAAATTATGCCGTACTGTGCGAAGCGGTCCGCCGCCATCAGCAGGGGCAGGCTCCCGAGGCCATCGAGGCCTTCATGCAGCGATTTGAACAGGCCACCTTCTCCGATAAGGGACGCATGCTGGAGGATCTGGAGCGCTCGCAACGGCCGATCGGCATCGAACCCAGAGAGCGCAGGGCCCTGCAGAAACTCTATCGCAGGGCCCTGGTCGAACGTTCCGCGCTGATACGCATCCTCTCGGCCTGGTTCCTGACCTTGCCCGCCGCCGGGCTGCTGTCGGCTATGATCTACAAAATCCTGCAATTTTTTATATAGGGAGAGCACACGCCATGCGCATGCTACATACCATGATCCGGGTCGGTGACCTGCAACGTTCCATCGACTTCTACACCCAGGTGCTCGGCATGAACCTGCTGCGCCAGCAGGACTATCCGGATGGTCGCTTCACACTGGCTTTTGTCGGCTATGGTGACGAGAGCACCGATACCGTGATCGAACTGACCCACAACTGGGATACCGACCACTACGACCTGGGCAGCGGTTTCGGCCATCTGGCCATCGAGGTGGATGATGTCTATGCGGCGACGGAGCAGATTCGTCAGCGGGGCGGCAAGATCATCCGCGATGCCGGGCCGATGAACGCCGGCACCACCATCATCGCCTTCGTGGAGGACCCGGATGGATACGCCATCGAGCTGCTGGGTGCCAAATGAGCACGTTCACACCGCGTTGAGCGATGCGAAGGAGTGATCAGCCGTTTTCCGAGACTGTGTTTGCCGGCGACTCGACCACCACCAGATCCTCGGGTGGCGGCATGCGGCGAACGATACCGTCCGGCACCTCGCCACGCCCGGCCTGATAGATCGAGCCCGATTCCAGTACGAAACAGACCATCACGGTCAACAGCGTGGGGACCACCGCCACCCGCGAAATGGCGACCATCATGATCCCCGCCTTGTCGCTGCCGGAGGTGGCCAGCAATGCCATGCCCAGGATCACCGCGCTGATGGTGTAACCGATCAGCAGGATACGGGTGCGGTTGGCGGAGAGCCGCCAGTGGGCGGCGACGAACCAGGGATCCCGCTTGGCGCCGGTAGCGGCACGGTACCAGATGAAGGCGATCACACTCAGCGAAAGTGCCAGCGGAATCAGGAACCCCAAAAAGCCGACGTCGAGTACAATGGAGGCCGGTGCGGCAATCAGATGACAGGCCACCAGATTCATCATCGAGAGCTCATGCGGCGATTTACCCCGCTTGCGTAGTGTGTCGTCGATCTCGAAAATCATGGGTACTCTCCGCCGCATCCGATAGTGACAATTCTGCACTATGGCACTCCGTGCCACCAAGATCGTTGAGAATCCGCAAATTAAGGCCTGTAACCACGCATCCAACAGGCCCGAGGAAACCGTATCGTGTCCATCGATGTTCCCCAGCTGCGCAACCTGATCGTCGAAGCCGCCGATGAGGAGATCCTGCCCCGTTTTCAACAGATCGAAAGCCACAGGAAGGCCGACGGTTCGCTGGTCACCGAAGCCGACCTGGCGGTCCAGCAGCGCCTTATGGGTCATCTTAAGGCGATCTATCCCCACATTCCGCTGCTGGGGGAGGAGATGTCCGCCGATCAACAGAGCCGCATACTGGCCGATTCAGCGTCCGGCTTCTGGTGCCTCGATCCGCTCGACGGCACCTCGAACTATGTGGCCGGAATGCCCTGCTTCGCCACCTCCCTGGCCTTTATCCATCAAGGTGTGGTGCGTATCGGTATCATCTACGACCCCCTGCGTCAGGAGTGCTTCCATGCGATACGCGGCGAGGGGGCCTGGCTGAACGGCACCCGCCTGCGCCTGCAACCCGCGAGCCGTGAATTGATGGGGTGTGTCGCCATGGTGGATTTCAAACGGCTCTCGGAGCCACTCGCCGTTCGACTGGCCACTCACCCGCCCTACCGCTCCCAGCGCAGCATCGGCAGCGTGGCCCTGGACTGGTGCTGGCTGGCGGCCGGCCGGCTGCAACTCTATCTGCACGGCGGGGCCAAGCTCTGGGACTACGCGGCAGGCAGCCTGATCCACCGTGAAGCCGGCGGCCATCTGCGTCTGACCCGGGGTCATGTCAGCCAGCCGGTGCAAAGCAGACCGACCCTGCAGCCCTGCATGGCGGTGGCGGCGGCCGACGAAGTGCTGTTCCGGGCCTGGCTCGAATGGCTGGAACAATATGACTGATTTTTGTTGACCTCGACGCGAAAAACCTTAAACTACCGCGCTTCTCCTTCGGAGCGGTAGTTCAGTTGGTTAGAATACCGGCCTGTCACGCCGGGGGTCGCGGGTTCGAGTCCCGTCCGCTCCGCCATTTCCTTTATCCACTTTTCTCATGCGTCCGTTCCACCCGGGTGGAGTACGGCAACCCCAGTGCCTGCGCCAGTCCTTCCAGGCTGAGTTCGTCCCAATCAGGTCTCGGCAGTCCGGCAGGCCAGGCAGCGTCAGCCCCGAAGCGCCCACTGCGTACCAGTGCCGTGCGCAGCCCCAATCCGGCCGCGCCGGCGATATCGGTATCCGGTCTGTCGCCGATCATCAGACACTCCGCAGCAACGCAGCCGAGCTGTTCCAGCGCCATCTCGAACAGCAGCGGGCGAGGCTTGCCGATCACCACCGGCTCGACCCCGGTAGCGACGGCGAACGGGGCCACCAGGGCGCCACCGCCCGGCAGCAGGCGATGTTCACCGCCGACTTCGGCATCCACGTTGTGGTCGGGATTGGTGACGATCAGACGGGCTCCGCACTTGACGATCAGGTGAATGCCCCGGCTCAGGGTCTCGTAGTCGAGACCGGGCCCCTCCCCCACCACCACGAAGTCGGCGGCCTGGTCGTCCGCATGGCCGTATTGACTCAACGCCTGCGCCAGTCCCGGCGCGCCGACGGCATAGTAGCTGAAGCCCGGTTTTTCCCGCTGCAGCCAGACCGCGGCGGCCAGAGCCGAGGTGAGCACCTGGGCCGGCTCCACGGCCGGAAAGCCCATACGCCAGAGCTTCTCGGCCACCGCCTGCGGACTGCGGATCGGATTGTTGGTGAGAAAAAGATGGGGCATGCCGGCCAGCCGTGCGACGAAGTCTATGGCACCCGGCAGGGGGGTATCCCCATGATAGAGCACTCCGTCCATGTCGAGCAGGACGGCGCGGATGGTCACTTTCGCAGGCCCAGCGGATCGTTCGGATCTATACCCTCCATGAAGGGGATGGCGCGGTCCTGATGGGTCACCTGGTAGACCAGGCCGATCCAGTTGCCGATCACCGCCTCGGCGGTGTCGTGCCAGGTGTTGTCGAGGGTCTCCAGCACCAGGTGTTCGGGAAAATCCGGCAGTGAGCCGTCCCCCGCCCGGGCCCGCTCCGCCTGCTCCCGGTATTCGTCGAAAATCGCCTGTGTGCGCAGGGTGAAATAGTGTTCAGGAAAGGGCGGATAGTCTTCCCGCAGACCGGCGAGGTAGAGATTGACCTCCCGCTTGTACTCCTTGAGCAGACTGATGGTGTCGTACTCGGGATGGCCCTGGAAATAGACCACCCGCAAGCCGTCCGCACTGACTGCCAGGTGGACGCCCGCCTGCTCGCTCTCCACCAGTACCTGCAGGCCCGCCTGCTCGAACTGAGCCCGGGTGATCTGGTTGAAACGCGAGTGCGGCACGTCGAAGCGGGTGTTGATATCGTTCACCAGCGGGTGGTGCGGCGCCATCACGCGATGGCTGTAGACACCCCAGAGCTTGTCCCCCATATGGGTGCGTTTCTGACCATGGTGGGACTCGACCACGGCGTGGGTGGCGAGACAGGAGCAGAGCACCGAGGTGACATGGTCGTAAGCCCAGTCGACCACATCGGTAAGCGGCTGCCAGAACGGCTCCTCGGAGAGATTGGGATGGCTGACGTTGGCGCCGGTGATGATCAGGGCATCGAGTCCGTCCTGCTTGATCTGTGCGAAATCCTCGTAGTAGGCGTCGATGTGGGCGCGCGCCTTCTCACCCCGGGGAAGTTCCTCCAGGGTAAAGGGATGCACATAGAACTGGCAGATGGGATTGGCCTCCCCCACCAGGCGGAAGAATTGGCGTTCGGTCGCTTCGATGGCGGCGTCCGGCATCATGTTGAGCAGACCGATGTGCAGTTCCCGGATGTGCTGATGGGTGGCACGTTCGGGCGTCAGCACCGTCTGTCCCTCCAAGCGAAGACGCTTGAAGGTGGGCAACTCGGTATGTGCGACCAGTGGCATTAAGGCTCATTCCTCAGGCATGGATATGAAAACGGGATCGCTGCACGGGCACTTCGGCATCGGCAGCCAATGTATTGTCAGACACTGAAAATGGTACCCCCACTCACGGGAAAAGCAACGCAGCCCGAGCCCAAGTGGCTCTCGGCCAGACAGCCGGCTTGGTGCGCTCAGTTGCCGCGCGCAACCACCGCCTCGAGCATCTCCAGGAAGCTCCGCTCGTCGCTGACCTGGGCAAGCTCCTCGGTGGTGACGGTGTATCCATAGCGTTCCGCTATCGCTTCGTAGCGGGGTATACGCGCGCGAAACAACCTCGGAAAGACCCAACTGGAGAAATCTCTCGGATCGATCAGGGAGACATACTCGAGCCCTTTCATCTCCATGTAGATTGCCAGCTGTTCGTCGAGAAAAGCCTCGCGGTAGTAAAGCGGCTTTGGCGAGCTGACGGCACGGGCGATCAGGGCCTCCTCGTCGGCATGGGTCGCCTTGATATAGAGCAGCAGCGAGTGCTCGGCCAGAAACTCGAGCAGACCGGGCTCATCCAGCTCACACAGACTGCCGCCCACATCGTTGATGAAGTGTTGATAGCCGTAGATCAGCTCGGCCTTGTGCATGAAACCGGGTACATCATACATGGCGGCGATCTCCGCCTGACGGTGAAGATGCTGTCGCCGTTTGAATTCGCTCAAACCGATCCCGCCCCGCTCCGGATTTCCCAGCATGCCGAGAAAGGTGGAGACCGGAGTGAGATTGTGGAAGGTGATGTTGTTTCTGATGAAGATCGAGTCTGAGCGCAGCAGATCGCGCAGCAACGGCACCTGCATGGCCTGTTCCTTGATGCTGTCGAGTATCGCCTCATCCAGATAGCGGGTGCCGATGCGGTAGTCGCCGGAATAGTGGAACCAGTCCGCCTCCCGCAACATGTTCGAGAGGCGGGTCTTGCCCACACCCGACATCCCCATCAGGGTGACGCATTTACGATCCCAGGCACGAAACGCTTCTACGCTGAACTTCACAAACTCTCTCCCCTCAGTCGAGGCGCCCAATTCTACGGGCTGCGGGACAGCCTGAAAAGCCGTCGGCGACCACAGGGGACTCCTGCGCCTGTGCTATGCTTGCGCAAGTAGTGTACCCAACCCAAGGCGCAGGTGGATGCAACTCGGCGACCTCTCCATTCTGCTCGTTGAGCCCTCGCTGACTCAGCGGCATATCATTCAGCAACAGTTCGATGAGTTGGGACTGCGTTACATCGATCTCGCCACCACCGGCCAGGAAGCCATCGCAGCCATGCGTAAAAGCAGGCCCGACGTGGTCATCAGCAGCCTCTACCTGCCGGACATGACCGGTACCGACCTGGTGTTCCTGATGCGGGATGACGACGAACTCTTGGAGATCGCCTTCATGCTGATCTCCAGCGAGACACGTCTGGCCATGCTCGACCCTATCCGCCAGTCCGGCGCCGTGGCGATTTTGCCGAAGCCCTTCAGCGCGGCCAATCTGCAGACGGCGCTGGAAACCACGCTGGACTACCTGGAGACACCCCATTTCGAACTCGAGGACATCGAGACGGAGATGCTGCAGGTGCTGATCGTCGACGACAGCAGCATGTCACGCAAACACCTGCGTCGTCTGTTGGAGGCGGTCGGCATCGAACGCATCCATGAAGCCCATGACGGCGCCGAGGGCGCGACTTTGATCAATCAACACTTTTTCGATCTGGTCATCTCCGACTACAACATGCCGGAGATGAACGGACAGGAGTTGCTCGATTTTATCCGCCACCAGAGCGGCCAACCCGGCGTACCGGTACTCATGATCACCAGCGAATCGAACCAAAACCGACTGGCGGCGGTGCAACGTTCGGGCGTCTCTGCAATCTGCGACAAACCCTTCACCAGCGAAACGATCTATCGTCTCTTGCAGCAGACACTAGAGGAACCCAGCTGAGCTGAAGCGGGTGATTCGCAAAGCGCAAACTTATCAGTTAACATTCTGGGAATCTATTTCTTTTTCGCAAAGGATTTTTCACCTAAATAACTGCTATTGTTAGACTTACGGCCAGTGACCTGCCGTTTCTCCCGCATCGGGTTCGGCATTCGGTTACCGTATGATTACGGAAGGATGAGAGGGACATTCAGGGTCAAGCTTCTCCCCCTTTCGCCGCTAAACCCCAGACCAGGCAGCATGAATCATGCCCTACTCAATCGGAACAGAGAGCATCGTACCCTCAACCACTATGTCCAATGTACTCATCATCGACGATCAGTCGATTACACGGATGATCCTGCAGGAGCTGATCGGATCGATCGATAGGGACGTCAAACCCACCTGTTTCGCCGATCCTACCGAGGCGTTGGAGTGGGCCAAGCACAACGACGTCGACCTGGTCATCACCGACTACAAGATGCCGCAGATGGATGGCGTGGAGTTCATCAAGTGGTTTCGCAGGATTCCGGGACACAGCGACGTGCCGGTGATGATAGTGACCTGTATCGAGGACCAGTCGGTACGCTACCTGGCCCTGGAGTCCGGCGCCACCGATTTCATCACCAAACCCATCGACCACACCGAGTGCCGGGCCCGCTGCAACAACCTGCTGACCATGAGTCTGCAACGCAAGCTGATCAAGGACCGCGCGCTACTGCTGGAAGCCGAGATCCGTAAGACCACCCAGGAACTGCACGACCGGGAGGAAGAGACACTGATCCGGTTGGCAAAGGCGGGTGAGTATCGCGACGAGGATACCGGCAACCACATCCACCGTATCTCCCGCTATTCGAGACTGATCGCCGAGAATCTCGGGCTATCAGGGGAACTTTGCGATTTGATCGCGCAGGCCGCCCCCATGCATGATATCGGTAAGATCGGCATCCCGGATGCCATATTACTCAAACCCGGACGACTGACGCCTGACGAGTTCAAGATCATGCAACACCACACCGAGGTCGGCTACGAGATTCTCAAGGACAGCCCATCGAAGTATCTGCAGACGGGAGCGATCATAGCCCTCAGCCATCACGAGAAGTACAATGGACAGGGGTACCCACAAGGCCTGCAGGGCAATAAGATACCGCTGGAAGCCCGTATCGTGGCGGTAGCCGATGTCTTCGATGCACTGGTCAGCAATCGTCCGTACAAAAAGAGCTGGCCGGTCGAGAAGGCTTTCGACTACATCAGACAGGAACGAGGCGAACACTTCGACCCGGATTGTGCAGAAATTTTTGTAAACGAATCGTCGCAGGTACTCTCGATCCACAACGCCTTGAGCGAGACGAATTAATCGGCCAGGTTAGACAGGGAAGCAATATCCGGCATGCCACGAATAACGCCCCACACCTATCTTCGTATCGGCAGCTATGCCATAGCTGCCGTTATGTTCAGTCTGCTGCTGCTGTTTCTCACCTCGACATCACTGGACCCGTTGATCCAGTCCATTACGCTCGCCTTCTACGTTGCGGCAATCCTCGCCATGGCCGCCACCCTGCGCAGCCATTTCATAAACCGCCGGCACTGGCCGGATCAGGAACACCCGCAACACGCGATGTTGTCCGACGACGGGGAACCCAAAGAGACTGCCATCATCCAGACCACCGACCGCGACGCCCCGTCAATCGACGCTCAGCACGGGGGCAAGCGGGAACAATCGAGCATCATCCTGCTCACCCGGCATGACCATGTCGCAAAAGGTATCCGGGCAAAGCTCTCGGACTGGAATCAGGACCTCGATACCGTCAACAGTTGCGCGGAAGCCAGCCAGCAACTCCTCAATCGAATACTGCACTGCGAGTCTGCGGCAAACTTGACGCTGATCGTCGATGCGCATGATCTGGAGATGGATCCCATTCATCTGCCGACACTGATCAAGCGCGACAATAAGCTGAACAAGGTGAAGCTGGTGTGTATCGTCGACCGGGTTGACAGCTCCCGCGCTCAACAGCTGTTGGATGCCGGTTATTCCACCCTGTTGGACACACCCATAGACAAATCCCAGCTCTTCGCGGTGATCAACTGTCGCGAGGAACAATCCGTCGCAAACTCCAAGGTGGTCGATCTCGCCCGCTTCAGGCAACGCAGCGGACTGCAGCCAAAGCGACGCATCCTGCTGGCCGATCAGCATACCGCCGATCGCAAGAGAGTCGCCGCCCTGCTGCAGGCGGCCGGTCATCGCGTGAAATCGGTCGAGAACGGCGAGCAGGCTCTCGATGCGCTTGAGCGCCAGCGCTTCGATGTCGCCCTGATCAATCTTCAATTGCCAATCATGAGCGGTACTCAGGTCATCAAACTCCACCGTTTCACCACACCGCATACGCAATGGGCCAGTTTCATCGTGATGACCGACCAGACCACACCGGCAACCTTGAGATTGTGTCGGGAGCTGCAGGTTCGGGCTTGCCTTTTCAAACCTGTACCCACGGACTCGCTGCTGGAGATGATCAATGCGGCACCGGCGGTCTCCCCGCCTGTGCCGGCCACGATTCGACAGCTTGCTGAAAATGGCAGCCAAGCGCCTAAAACGCGCTTCCTCCACGCCGACCTCCTCGACGTCAAGGTGCTGCAGATGTTGGACCAGCTCGACAACGAGAGTGGTTTCGTACCCGACCTCATTGCCATCTTCAAGCGCGACAGCGTAGCCATACTGGAAGGCATGGAAGACGCCTTGGAAAGCATGGACACCAAGCGCTTCATCGAACTCTCGAGCATCCTGATGGACAATGCGGGACAACTCGGCGCCTTTGCCCTCTACGAGATGTGTTTGACGCTGAAGCAGATCAGCCAGCGCGAACTCAATACCACGCTTTCGACCAAGTTCACGCGTCTGGATGAACTCGTTGCGCGTACCAATCGGGCGTTTGAACACTATCTCGAGGAACGCGAAGAGCAGCAGTCCGACCGTAGCTGACACGTTACCTTGCGCGCAGTCCGACTCATTCCTCTAGGGTCTCTGTTAACACCAGCGAGGCTGGATTGCTCAAGCAACCTCTGATCAGTTCATGGATCGGCGCGTGGTATCTCAAAGGATCCGGCTGTGCGTTGAGAAGCTTCACAACCGCCGGTTGTTACCTGTGCTTTTAGCCTTGATCCCAAACCTTTCATCACATCACGAACCCGCGCCGGAATCGTTTTGGAGTTCCATGAGTCCGCCGCCTCGCCAATTCGCTCAGCGAAGCCAGAATCCGGGAGAGAGCAGCACCAGCAGGGTGAATATCTCCAACCGGCCCAGGAGCATGGCGAGAATGGAAAGCAGTTTTCCCATGTCACTGACGCTCTGGAAGGTGTAGGCCACCTCACCCAACCCCGGACCCAGGTTGTTCATGCAGGTCGCCACGGCGGCGAATGCCGAACGCTCATCGAGACCGGCGTGGATCATCAACAAGACCAGCAGGGCAAAGGTCGCCATGTAGAGTCCGAAAAATCCCCAAATACTCTGCATCAGGCGGGGGTCCACCGTACGCTTCCCGATACGAACGGGGATCAAAGCGTGAGGATGAATCAGCGAACGGACCTGTTGCATCCCCTGCTGGATCAGCAACATCACCCGCATCACCTTCATGCCTCCCGCGGTCGATCCGCCACAGCCACCCACGAAGCTGATGAAGATCAGGAGCATGGGCAGGAAGTCCGGCCAGTGGGAAAAATCCACCTTGGCGAAACCGGTACTGGTGACCAGGGACACCACCTCGAAGAGAGCATCCTGCACACTCCTGCCCAGATGACTGTACTCGCCTTCGAGCAGCAGCACAGTACTCACGACGAGTACCACGGCGACCACAAAACGCAGAAAGGTTTTGGCCTCCGGATCCCGCCAATAGTGCAGAGGATTGCGGTGATGCCAGGCGGTGAAATGGACACCGAAGTTGATCGCCGCCAACAGCATGAAGACGACAGCGACCAACTCCACCACTTTGCTGTCGTAATAGCCGATGCTGGCGTCGTGCGTGGAGAAACCGCCGGTGGAGACGGTGGAGAGGCTGTGAGCAACCGCATCGAACAGACTCATGCCTGCCAGCCAGTAGCCTGTGGCACAGGCCACGGTCAGGGCAAAATAGAGCAACCACAGGGCACGTGCCGTCTGCGCCAGCCGCGGAGTCAACTTCTCCTCCTTGGTGGGGCCCGGCACTTCAGCGCGATAGAGCTGCATACCGCCAATGCCCAGCATGGGGAGTACCGCCACACCCAGCACGATGAGCCCCATGCCTCCGAGCCATTGCAGCTGCTGCCGATAGAACAGCACAGATTTCGGCAGTTCATCCAGACCGGTCATGACCGTGGCCCCGGTCGTCGTAACGCCCGAAACGGCCTCGAACAACGCATCCAGCGGCTTCAGGTCCGTGCTGATCATCAACGGCCAGGCGCCCAGAACGCTGAGGATGACCCAGAACAGCACCACGATGAGAAATCCGTCCCGGGTACCGAGATTGGCCGGCTCACGACGACCGATGAGCCAGAGCGACCCGCCAAGCACCAGAGAGCCGATGAGCGGTATGAGAAAATTGGCGACTTCCTCCAACTCGCCATAACCGATGGCAATCGCAATCGGCACCATCAGGGTAAAACCGAATATCACCGAGAAGACGCCAATGGTCAGGGCGATGGAATAGGCGTGCACGCTATGCTCACTGGAAATGGGGAAGCCAACCGTATACCACCATCATAACCCAAGTTAGTGCCCCTGACCCAAGCCTTACAGGCCTCGACGACCTCTATCCAAGTCGACCACTCTTCCCCATCGCCTGACCGGCAAAGGGCCGTTAAGTCGGACTTCTCATGGCGGCACTGCGATCTTGACGGACGGGACGTCCGGAAAGGGATACCGACTGTTCGCTGCGCAGCGCCTTGCTACGCAAGGATGGTGGCTTTGCCATGCGGTAATCGGGATCTGTGTTGGAACAGGCAAGCTGAGGGCTATTGCATCCCGCTGACATCCCGGGAGGCAAGATAGCTGGTCAGCGCCTTATGTGTCAGCGAGTAGGTGGTGGAGATTTCCGCGAACAAGGCTTCAGCCTGCTGCGCGAACTGTACATCGTCGAACGAGGCGGCCGACGAACAGATCGCTTTGAGGGTATGGGCCCCCATACCGGCGGCATTTCCCGCCAGGGCATGAGCCGCTTCACGGTAGTCGGATAAAGAGTTCTTCTCTACAGCCTTCTCCATGGAGTCGAGCAACTGCTCGGAGTCCTGATAGAACTTCGTCATCAACTGGTGCAGGAAATCGGGGGTTTGGCTGAGCTTTGCCAGATCTTCCAATACCGCGGTATCGATGAGTAATCCCTGCTTGTCGGATTGCTCAGCATCGGAAAGTCGATTCTCAATCTGTTGATCATCCAGTTGCGACGGATATTTACCCTGCATTACCTCATCGACAATCCTGACCAGTTGAGCCGAACGAACCGGCTTGGTGAGAAACGCGCTGACGCCGAGCTTGTGACACTGCTGTTGGGCTTCCACCGTGGCATTGGCCGTCAGCATCATAAACGGCATCTCCAGGTTGGCCCCATCGCTGGCATGATAGCGTTTGATCACCTCGACGCCTCCCATGTCAGGCATCTGCATGTCGAGGATAGCCAGATCGTACTCATGTTCCAGCAGCGCCTGCAGGGTCTGCTCACCGGTATCGGCGACACTCACCTGATGTCCCGCACGCTGCAGGATCTTCTGTACCACTTTTTGATTGATGTAGTTGTCCTCGGCCAGCAGAACGCGGTAGCGGCATCTGGCCAAGCTGATCAAAGAGTAACCCGTTTCATCGCTCGCCACGTCGAATTTCCCCCTTGCCGCCAGGGCATAGTAGAGAGCGTGTTGAAAGGTCTCGGGACTGTCCTCGGACGAGACGATGACGAGATAACCGGCTTGTCGCAGAAACTGCTTGCGCTCCGGCGTCAACGGTTCAGGCGTGACCAGCATCAGCACGAGATCTTGCAGTTTCGGTTCACTGCGTATCGCATTGGCCAACTGGTCGACCGGGATGCTCACCCGCTGTTCATCCACGATCGCCACGTCATAGGCTTTGTTCATCGAAACCGCATTCAGCAGTTCCTGAAACCCGCTGGCTCCCGATTGAGTGACTTTGGTGATCAGATTGTGCTTTTCCAGCGCCGCCAGCGTAGTCGAATCCTGATAGCCGTCATCGGTGAACAGAATCCACTGCGCGGTCTGCAGACGGGCCTCGTCCAGGCGCCGTGACGGTAGCTCCAGAGGCAGTTCGAACCAAAAACGGCTACCGCTGCCGAGATGACTTTCAACCCCTATCCTACCCTGCATCAGTTCCACCAGTTGCTTGGTGATCGTGGTGCCGAGTCCGGTGCCCGAATAGCGCCGGGTCACTGAGTCGTCCAGCTGAGTGAAACGTTCGAAGATACGTTGCAGATGGTGTTCCGAAATGCCGATTCCTGTATCGATGACTTCAAACAGGAGCGACTCGCCGGGTTCCTGATCCGAGTTCGACGACTTGCGGGAGATACGTACCGTGACGCTGCCCTGCTCGGTGAACTTCACCGCATTGGAGAGCAGATTGAGCAGCACTTGACGCAGCATCAGTGGATCGATCCGCACCACCGGAGGCACCTCGGGTTCGATCCAGAGATCGAGCCGAATCGGCTTGTTGAGGGTCTGGGTGCGGATCATCACCATGGTGTCGTAGACCAGCATATAGAGGTCCTGATCGACCGGGTGAATCTCGACTTTACCCGCCTCGATCTTCGAGATATCCAGGATATCCTCGATCAAGCTGACCAGAGACTCAGCGGAAGCCTGAATACTGCGCACGATGTCCTTCTGCTCATCGTTCAAGGGGGTGCCAACCAACAAATCAGCCATGCCCACGACACCGTTGAGCGGTGTCCGGATCTCATGGCTCATGTTGGCCAGGAACCGGCTCTTGGCCTGGTTGGCGGTCTCTGCACGTTGCTTTTCCAATTCCAGCCGCTTGAGCAGCGAGGAGACAAACAGCGGGATGATCAACAGACCCACCAGCAGGCCGAGGCTCAGTACGTACTCCTGCCGCCAGAAATCGCTGAACAGGATGACCCCCGCAAAACCGGTGATACTCAGGCCGCAGGCAAGCAACAGATCATGGCGCCCGTAGCGCAAGCCATTGCCGAGGGTGATCCAGAGATAGAGGATGTAGAGAAAGGAGGTAACCTCCCCACCCCAGAGCATGGCCAAACTGACCATGAGTGCATCACAGGCAGTGGTCAGCGATCTGCGCAGACGATTGCTGGTCGGCCAGATCGCGATAGCGGCGACAAACGCCAAAGAGATCATCTGATAGATGAATCCCAGCCGAAGGAGATATTGGCCAAGTCCATCAAGCTGGCCAAACAGCTGCAGAAGATAGACATAGACAATGAATAGCGAGACAAAACCGAAACGCACGAGTGATTGCTCGAACTCACTGTCTTTCCTGCCTTTCAGGCGTGGAAAGTACGAGCCGATCTCAACCAGCCGTCGTTTTGTTGCGCTGCTAGTGTCCATGATTCCCTGTGTCAATCCATGCCCTGTTCGTGCTGCCGTTGACCCGCCTCAGCAAGCCGTCACTCCTTGACGCCGACAACCCGATCGTGGGACTTCATGCTCAGCGAGAGAGAATTCGTCATCATCTGTGTATAGACTTCGCGGGTTCGTTAACCCTTCCCGGGTGGCTGAAACTCACATGCGGTGCGCAACTCTCGGGCCGCAATCCCCCAAGACTGCGGGTGAATGTCAACGTTATCCGACAGTCCTAATTTTGTCACATTCGTCAGAAAGTTGCTGAAATTTATGCTAGCAAGCACCCGCGCGACACAGCCTGTCTGTGCGAAAAAAGCGCTCAAGGAAATTCATTCCTTGCGCACCGCACACGAATGGCATTGCAGACAACTGCCCACTTGCTATTCCGAGCCCTTCTCGCCTGCCGAAAACTTCAACCTCTGGGCTTGGCCCGTGCCGTGGCGACCGCCCGCAGCGGATCGTCGGGCCAGTAGTGTTTTGGATAGCGACCTTTCAACTCCTTTTTGACCTCCGGATAGGTCCGCTGCCAGAAACCCGCGAGATCGTCTGTAATCTGCATCGGGCGCTGTGCGGGCGAGAGCAGGTGCAGCATGACCGGTATGCGACCGCGTCCGAGCCGAGGAGTCTCGGCAAGGCCGAACAGTTCCTGCAGCCGTACTGCCAGCACCGGCGCCGCACCCGGCTCATAGTGCAGGGGAATCCTGGAACCACTGGGCACCTGAAGATGGGAAGGGGCCTCCTGTTCGATCAGTTGCTGCTGCTGCCAGCTCAGTCGACTGCGCAGAACGGCGTCCAGGTCGATTCGCTGCAGTTGCGCCAGCTGTGTCATACCATCGAGCCAGGGGGCCAGCCACAGGTCGAGATGACGCAATAACCAGTCGTCTGAAAGGTCGGGCAGATCACTTTCCTGCAGTGCCGTTCGCAGCCAAACGACGCGCGCCTGCCAACGGCGCAGCCCTTTGTTCCAGGGCAGCACCCCGAGTCCCTGTTCGGCGACGCCCTGCAGCAGGGCGCCGCGCAGTGCCTCCGGATCGGCATCCCTGAGTGGCTGACGGGACAACTCCAAGGCACCGATCGTCTCCACCCGCAGGGCTCTGACACGTTGATCGGCGCTGTCCCAATAGACGCTGTCCCGATGTGTGATCGTCAGATCCGGCAGCTCCCGCAGCTCGGACAGGCCGATCACCGCCGCCAGCCGTACCCGCCCCTCTTTTTGACCGGCGTCCAACTGCGCCGCGACCAGGAAATCGGCGGCAGCCAACGGATCCTCCTCCGACAGACGTACCGCGCGACCACTGACCAGACGGAAGCGGGCATGCGCTGTCCGCTGCGCAATCCGGTCCGGATAGGCCAGCGCCAGCGATTGTGCCGTGGTGAGATCGGCTTGCGCCTGCGCATCGGCGACCGCCGCTATGCGTCCGGCCCAATCCCGGCTGACCCGGTCGAGCTGGCGGCAGGCGGTTGTGTTCAGCGTCGAAGGCGAGGGCTTGCCGCCGGCGTCACGCCATGTTTGCAACAGTCGCAACCGTAACTCCACATCGACACTCCCGGCCTCCCGCGACAGGATATCCCGCTCGCTCAACAGCGCAGCCAGATCGCACAGCTGACGGCGTTGCCGTTTGCCGCTGCGCAGCAGCATGTGGGCCAGTCTGGGATGCAGCGGCAAGCTGGCCATGTCGCGGCCCAGCGACGTCAGGCACTGCTGGGCATCGAGCGCGCCGAGTCTCTGCAACAGGGCCTGCGCCTGTTCGACGGCCGGCTTTGGCGGCGGCTCCGGCCATCGCAGCCGGGTGGGATCGCTGACGCCCCAGCGCGCCAGCTCCAGCACCAACGGCGTCAGATCGGCCTGCAGGATCTCCGCCGGATGGAACGCCGGAAGCCGTGACTGCAGGGACTCCGACCACAGCCGGTAGCAGCTACCGGGACCCAGTCGCCCTGCACGCCCCGCCCGTTGCGCGGCCGCCGCCTGAGACACGGGCTGTGTCTCCAGCCGGGTCAACCCCAGGCCGGGCAGGAACACGGGCCGTCTCGACCAACCGCAGTCGACCACCGTGGAGACCCCGTCGATGGTGAGACTGGTCTCGGCAATCGAGGTCGTGAGGACGATCCGGCGGCGGCCTTCCGCGTCGGGTACCAGGGCGCGATCCTGCTCGGCCCTCGGCAGCTCGCCATAGAGCGGCATCATCAGCGGTGGGGATGGCTCATCCCGCAGCGATTGGCTCAGACGGGAGGCCGTCTCGCGGATCTCCCGCACGCCGGGCAGAAACACCAGCAGATCGCCCGTCTGCTCGCGCAGGGCCTGGCGCACAGCAGCAGCGGTCTGATGCGGGATGCGCCGTCGGTCGGGTGTCTGATTTAGATAGTGGAACGACACCGGGTAGCTGCGTCCCTGCGCCTCGATTACCGGGGCCTCGCCCAACAGAGCGCTGACCCGCTCGGCGTCCAGTGTCGCCGACATCACCAGCAGGCGCAGGTCTTCGCGCAGTCCCTGCTGCACATCCAGACTCAGCGCCAGTCCCAGGTCGGTCTGCAGATTCCGTTCATGGTATTCGTCGAAGATGACCAGTCCGACACCCTTGAGTTCAGGGTCCTCCTGCAGACGCCGGGTCAGGATGCCTTCGGTCACCACCTCGATACGGGTAGCGGCGGAGACCTTGCGTTCCAGGCGGATGGTGTAACCCACACGCTGACCCAGCTTTTCGCCGAGCAACGCGGCCATATGGCTGGCCGCCGCACGCGCCGCCAACCGCCTCGGCTCCAACAGCAGAATCTTCGCCTCGGCAAGCCAGGGGGCGTGGAGCAGCTCAAGGGGGACCCGGGTCGTCTTGCCCGAGCCCGGCGGCGCACAGAGCACCGCGGAAGGGTGCGTCGCCAGGGCGGCGACGAGTTCGGGAACGACCTTCGCGACCGGCAGGGCTTCAGCGGTCATTGCGGGACCGGTCGAAGTGATACGCTAGCCGACGAAAACCTATGCACGATTGCACCCTTGACGAGGATTGGCTTTGGTTGGCGGACTTGGCGCGCCTGAACCCTCAGGCCGGCAGCGTGATCGTATCCTTCGCCCGCTCACAGCGGATGTGCAGATCGAAACGCAGGTCGTCGGCAAAGGCCTGGCCGATGATCCAGATCTGATTCAGCTCTTCGCTGAGGGTGGGCAGTACGGTGAGGGCACTGCGCGTACGCCGTTCGTCGAAGAAGGCGAAGGGTTCGTCGAGAAACAGGAACTGGCTGCCCCTCACGGTACGTCCGACCAGCTCCTGGGAGAGGGCCAGTCGCACCGCCAGCATGATCTGGCGCTGGGTACCGCTGGAGATCTCGTCCAGATCCATGAAGTCCCGTTTCTCACTGGAGAAGGCACGCACCGTCAGGTCGTCCTCGATCTGCAGATGCTCGTAGCGGTTCTCGGTGAACAGGGGCAGGGTCTTGCTCACCAATCCGCGCAGTTTGCGGTTGAACTGGTAGGAGACTTCACGGGTGGAGCCCTGGATCAGCTGCCCGGCCAGGGAACAGACCTCGATATGGCGCTCGCGCTCGTCGATCCGTTGCTTCACATCCTCCTGCATCGCACGCAGCTGTTCGGCCTTGTCGATACGCGCCTGCTCCAGTGCGACGGCCTGATCCAGCTCGCTCTTGCGCCGGGTGGCGACCTCCACCTGTCTGCGCAGCAGATTCTGCTCATCACCGATGCCGTCACGCACCTCCTGGGTGGTGGCCTGCCAGTCGCTGATGCGCTGGCTGAGCCGTCCGCGCGCCGCCCGGTCGACGGCTTCCGTCTGACTCTGCGGCGCCTCCGCATCGGACTCAACCACAACCGGGGACTGCACGACGGGCTCTGCCTCGACCGCCTCGCCGCGCGGCTCCTGCGGTGTATCCTGCTCGGACCCGGCTTGCGGCAGATCGTCGAGCAGGGCCGAGAGAGCCTGGGCCGCCGGCTCCAGCCCCCGGGTCTGCCCCGCCAGCAGGCTGCGCCGAAACAGGAAGTAGAGACAGAGAAATGCCAGCACCACCGCGCCATAGAGCAGCCAGGCCACCCTCTCCGGCTGCCAGAAGGCAAAGCGGGAAGTGAGGAAATCGGCCAGCTTCACCGCCAGATCATGTTCGGGAATCTGCGCCAGCAGATACCAGCCGGATCCCGCCAACACGGCCAGCAGCAGACAGAGAAAACCCCAGAAGCCGGCGCGACCACGAGAGGAGTGCGCCTTCTCGCGTTTCGGTAACGCGTCCTGGTAGTCGACCGAGGCCCCATCCAGACGCTCGATCAAACCATTGGCCTCCGCCATACGGCGGGCCATGGCGTCCTGTTCGCTCTTCAGATCGGCCAGCAGGCGGGGGTCGATGGCCAGCTCATCCAGCTCGTTCTGCAGCTTCGCCAGATCCGTCCGCCGGGTCTCCACTTCCGCCTGGGTCTCGTCGTGATCCTCCTGGCAGGCCTCGGCGCAATACTCCAGGGTCACCAGTCCCGCCATGGTCTTCACCGCGTAGCTGTGGGGATGGGGGGTGGTGATCTCCCGCTGGGCCAGGTAGAAGGACTCGATGAACTCCTCGAATTCGTATCCGATGAGTTCATAGATCTTGTCGGCCACCTGTTCGATACCCCGGGCCAGAGGTTCCGCCTCTTCGGCCTCCGCGAGTTCCAGCCGCGCGCTGTGGTTGCCGGCGTCGTCGAGAAAACGTTCGAGTCGATAACGTTTGCCGTCGCTGGGCGTGAACTCCAGCTCCGCCGAGCAGTGGGTCTCGTCCCAACGGATGATCTTGGTCAGCTCGTCGAAATCGAGGGAGAAGGTGCGACCGAAGAGGGCGAAACAGACGGTCTCGCCGATACTGCTCTTGCCCGATTCGTTTGCGCCGGTGATGGCGATCAGACCCCGCTCGGGAAGATCCCGCAGCTCGAGAGTGGCGTACTTGAGGACGTTGCTGGCCTTGATGGAATTGATGATCATGTCCAGCCCTCGTCCGCCAGTACGCGCAGTTTGTCGAGCACCATCTGCACCGCCTGCTCGAAAGCCTCCTGATCGAACGGCTCTCCCGAGTTGAGCCGGCGTTCGCGCTCGGCGCTACAGTAGGCCAGGAACTCCTCCGCGGATGGGCCCATTTCTTCACTGCCCTGAATGGGGGTCTGATCGGACATCGACATGGATCTGCTCCCTTTGGTTATTCGCTGCGCCGATGGCTGTTGGCGATACCGGCACAGTCGGCTCTTGTGGCCGATGCATTGCGGCCCAGTATAGGGAGTTCTGTCAGACAGGTCATCATCCATTCACGTGCGTCTGACTGGGTGGCGGCCGCCCATCCCCTGCTCACGGTTGCAATTATTTCGTGCGCAAGGCAGGGTATCCGCCTGTCTCCAGATGACGGCAGGTCCCTTCCATGTGCGGGAGGCCGTCCACCCCCTGTCTGACCGGGCAACTGCCGACAAGGCACGCCACCCGCATCCGGAACCTGCAACGGATGAGTGACAGCCAGTGCAAAAAACCACGGAAGACCTATGAGCGACCGCTTCTTTCAAACCGTTCTCGATTACCGATGGCTGGTCATGCTCGCCACGCTGTTGCTGGCCGGCCTCATGGGCAGCGGTATGCCTCGCTTGGAGTTCAGCAACGACTACCGGATGTTTTTCAGCCGGGAGAATCCCCAGCTGCGGGCCTTCGAACAGCTGCAGAATACTTATACGAAGAACGACAACGTGCTCTTCGTCGTCGAGCCGCTGGACGGACGCGTCTTCACCCGCGACACCCTCTCCGCGGTAGCCGAGCTGACCCGGCAGGCATGGCAGATCCCCTACTCCCTGCGCGTCGACTCGATCACCAACTTCCAGCACACCTATGCCGAAGGGGACGATCTGGTGGTGGAGGATCTGGTGCTCGATGCGGAGAACCTGAGCGACCGGGAGCTGGCCGAGAAACAGGCCATCGCCACCGGCGACCCCCTGCTGGTGAACCGGCTGATCTCCCCCGAGGCCAGTGTCACCGGCGTCAACGTCACCGTTCAGCTGCCCGGCGAACACCTCAACGAGGTGCCGCAGGTGGTCGCGGCCGCGCGCGCCATGGCGGACGCCATCGAGGCGGCCCACCCCAACGTGCGCCTCCACCTCACCGGCATCGTGATGATGAACGACGCCTTCCCCACCGCCTCGCAAGGGGATATGCAGACCCTCTACCCGGCCATGTTCGCGATGGTCATCCTGGTGCTGGTGGTGATGTTGCGTTCCATTCCCGGCACCCTCTCCACCCTGGCCGTGATCATCCTGACCATCGTCGCCACCATGGGCATCACCGGCTGGGTCGGCATCAAACTCTCACCCCCCACCACCATCGTGCCGATCGTGATCATGATCCTGGCCATCGCCGACTGCGTGCATATCCTGGTCAACTTCCTGCACGGCATGCGCGAAGGGGTGGCCAAGCGGGAAGCCTTGCTGGAGAGCCTGCGTATCAACCTGCAGCCGGTTTTTCTCACTTCCATCACCACCGCCATCGGCTTTCTCAGCCTCAACTTCAGTGAAGCGCCTCCGTTCCGCGATCTCGGCAACATGTCGGCGGTCGGCGTGCTGCTGGCCTTCGTGTTCTCCATGACGCTGATGCCGGCACTGATGATGACGCTGCCGGTACGGGCGCTCAGCGGCGACACCCGGGGCAGTCTGGCCATGAAGCGCTTCGCCGAGTTCGTGGTGCGGCAACGCAGGGGCCTGCTCTGGGGCATGGGGTTGCTGATCCTGTTCCTGCTTTCGCAGATCCCCAACAACCGGCTCGACGACCAGTTCGTGAAATACTTCGACGAGAGCAACAGCTTCCGTCAGGCCACCGATTTCGCCACCGAGCATCTGACCGGCATCTACATGATCGAGTATTCCCTGGAGAGCGGTGACAGCGGCGGCATCGCCGACCCCGACTATCAGCGCACGGTGGACGACTTCGCCCAATGGTACCGGCAGCAACCGCATGTGCTGCACGTCAACACCCTCACCGACATCATGCAGCGGCTCAACCGCAACCTGCACGGCGATGACGATGCCTGGTACCGGCTGCCGGAGGATCGGGAGCTGGCCGCCCAGTACCTGCTACTCTACGAGTTCTCGCTGCCCTTCGGGCTCGACCTCAACAACCAGATCAACGTCAAGAAGTCGGCCACCCGTTTCAGCGTCACCCTGGAGAGCGTCTCCACCCAGCAGTTGCTGGAACTGGAGGAGCGGGCCCAGGACTGGCTGGCGGAAAACGCGCCGCATATGCGCATCGAGGGGGTCAGCTCCACCATCATGTTCGCCCACATCGGCAGCCGCAACATCGTCGCCATGCTGAAAGGGACCACCCTGGCACTGGTGGTGATCTCCGGCATCCTGATCTTCGCCTTCCGCTCCCTGCGTATCGGTGCCATCAGCCTGCTGCCCAATCTGGTGCCGATCGGCATGGCTTTCGGCATCTGGGGACTGCTGGTCGGCGAGGTGGGACTGGCCCTGTCGGTGGTCAGCGGCATGACCCTGGGTATCGTGGTCGACGACACGGTCCACTTTCTGAGCAAATACCTGCGCGCCCGGCGGGAGAAGGGGATGTCCTCCGAGGACGCGGTGCGCTATGCCTTCTCCACCGTCGGCACCGCGCTGTGGGTCACCTCGCTGGTGCTGATCGTCGGTTTCGGCATCCTCGCCTTCTCCCATTTCCAGCTCAATGCGGGCATGGGGCTGTTGACCGCCATCACCCTCGGATTGGCGCTGGCAGCCGATTTTCTGTTCCTGCCACCGCTGCTGATCGCTTTCGGAGGAAAAAAGCCATGAGATACCTGCTGCTGTTGACACTGTTTCTGCCCTTCGCGGTCCAGGCCTTGACGCCCGAACAGCGCGGCCTGGAGATCGCCCGCGAAATCGAGCACAGAGACACCGGCTTTCACGACTTCGAGGCCAGCATGACCATGCTGCTGCGCAATCGTCACGGTGAGGAGAGTCTGCGCAACATGCGCAACAAGACCCTGGAGATGGAGAACGACGGCGACAAGACCCTGGTCATCTTCGACGAACCGCTGGACGTCAAGGGCACCGCCCTGCTCAGCTTCTCCCACAAGGTGGGCGACGACGACCAATGGCTCTATCTGCCGGCGCTGAAACGGGTCAAGCGCATCGCCTCGCGCAACAAGTCGGGGCCGTTCATGGGCAGCGAGTTCGCCTACGAGGACATCGCCTCCCAGGAGGTGGAGAAGTACACCTACACCTATATCGGCGAAGAGCATTTCGAAGGCAAGCCGGCCTTCCTCATCGAACGCTACCCGGTCGATCCCAACTCCGGCTACACCCGTCAGCAGGTCTGGGTCGACCAGGAGCGCTTCATTCCGCTCAAGATCGTCTACTACGACCGCAAGAACGCACTGCTCAAGACCCTGGTGTTTCGCGGCTACCGGCAATACCTGGACAAGTACTGGCGCGCCGACCAGATGTACATGGAGAACCACCAGACCGGCAAAAGCACCCTGCTGACCTGGGAGAAGTACCGCTTCCGCACCGGCCTCGACGAGGGCGACTTCAACAAGAACAGCCTCAAGCGGGCACGCTGAGACTTGAGAGTTTTGAGTTGTTAGTTTTGAGTTTTGAGTTGGTGGAGCGCACGATTGCGCCGTTTCGATGCAGGGTGGGCCGACGCGATTGCTCGCCGCTGTTGCTGGCCGCTCTGCTGCTGTTGATGCCCGGGCTGGTGTTCGCTGGCGAATGGAGCGGTTACCTGGAGGGTCAGGGGCGTTATTTCCCGCAGACGGCCATCGATGACGACCAGTCGGATGCCACGCTTTCCCTGGCCGCCCAGCCCGAGTACTACCATCGCTGGGACAACGGCCGGCAGAGCCTGCTCTTCGTACCCTTCGCCCGTCTCGACAGCCAGGATTCGGAGCGCAGCCATGCCGATCTGCGGGAACTGATCTGGACCTATGCCGGAGAGGGTTTCGAGACCCGGATCGGTGTCGGCAAGCTCTTCTGGGGCGTCACCGAGGCGCTGCACCTGGTCGACGTGATCAACCAGACCGACCTGGTGGAGAACCCGGACGGGGAGCAGAAACTGGGTCAGCCGATGTTCAAGCTCTCACTGGAGCGGGACTGGGGCATTCTCGATATGTTCCTGCTGCCGGGATTCCGCGAGCGTACCTTTCCCGGTGAGGAGGGCCGTCTGCGCACCCATCCCCGGGTCGATCCCGATCTGGCCTTCTACGCATCCGACCGGGAGCGGCGGCATGTCGATTTCGCCCTGCGCTGGAGCCACTACATCGGCGACTGGGACTTCGGCCTCTCCCATTTCAGCGGCACCAGCCGCGACCCATTGTTCGTCCCCACCCTCAACGACCGGGGCGAACCGGTGCTGGCGCCCTACTACGCGCTGATGCAGCAGAGCGGGCTCGACCTGCAGGCCACCAAGGGCGAATGGCTGTGGAAACTGGAAGCGATCCACCGCCGTATCGACAGCGGCAGCTACAATGCCGCCACCGGTGGCTTCGAATACACCCTGGTCGGCGTCCGGGACAGTGTCATGGACCTGGGCCTGCTGGCCGAGTACCTCTACGACAACCGACGCGACCGGGCCACCACGCCGTTCGAGAACGATCTCTTTGTCGGCATCCGACTGACCGCCAACGACATCGCCGGCAGCGAACTGCTGGCCGGCGTGATCCGGGATCTGGACAGCAGTGCGGCGCTGTTCAAC
>JBNKYJ010000064.1:0-7201 GCA_050300835.1 Sedimenticolaceae bacterium | reverse complement strand
TGGAGATGGTCGGCAGGGCCGACTCCTCCTGACGCTGCTCCGCCTGATCCCTGAGGCGCTCCAGCAACTGCTGGCCGTGGACGTTGAAACGCCGCTCCACCTCGGCGATGTGCTGCTTGGCCTGGGCGAAATCGAGGCCGTTGGGCGCAGGCGCGGTCTGGGCGCCGAGACCGTACTCCATGGGCGTGAGTTGGCCTGTGACATAAATGGCGTTACGGGCATTGATCCACTGGCCGGTGAGCTGGTCGATGACCCAGATCTCGGTGCGCGGATCGTCGCGCCAGGGCTGCTCCTCCAGCCACAGCACGGCACAGCCGATGTCGTCGAACTTGGCCAGGCCGGTTCGCTCCTTGCCGGGTGCGTGGTAACGGATCTCCGCCGCATGGTTGCGGTCGCTCAATACCATGCGGCAGCGTTCGCAGGCGTCCCGGTCCCATTTGACGTCGAGCGGACCGGTGCCGGGATCGCCGCAGCCTGCCAGCAACAGGATCAGCAGTATCCACAGCAGTTTGCGGATGGCTTCAGCCCACATGGAGAGACGCCTCCCGCGCTTCGGTCTCGTTGATCTCCATGCCCGCCAGCAGTGCCGCATAGCGCGACAATACGCCGAGAAAACGCAGCCGGTCGGGACCGGCGATGTAGCCTTCCCACACTTGACCCTCGGGCGATGACTCGAAGCCCCACTCACCGATCGCCTTGGCGAAGGCCGGTTCGGGCTGCACCAGGCGGATGCGGCAGAACAGCCGCGAGGAGAGATCGACCAGATCGGCTACCCGGTCATCCAGCACCACCTCGCCCTGGTCCATCTCCACCACCCGGTTGACCAGGGTCGCCACCTCGTCGAGACGATGGCTGGAGATCAGCATCGCCGCGCTCTCCTTCTTTTCCGCAAGCAATTGGAAGAAGATGTGCCGGGCTTCGGGATCGAGGTTGGCGGCCGGCTCGTCCATCACCAGCAGTTGGCTGTCGCGACCCAGCGCGATGGCGATGAGCAGCTTCTGCTTCTGTCCGCCGGAGAGCTTGACGAAGGGCTGGTGGTGAAAATGGGCGGCATCGAAACCGAGCCGGGCGGCCAGGGCCTGCATGCGCTTGGGGTCGCTGTCGCAGAGGCTGGCCGAAAAGCGGATCAGCTGCCCCACCGGCATGCGCAGCGGCGGCGGTAGCTGCGGCACGAAGCCGACCTTGGAGAGCACCTGCCGGCGATGGGTGCGGGGATCGAGCCCGTCCACCAGCACCCTGCCCTCGCACAGGTACTCCCCCAGCAGGCAGCGGATCAGGGTGGTCTTGCCGGCGCCGTTGGAGCCGACCAGCGCCACCCGATGGCCGCGTTCGATGCTGAGGTTGATCCCCTTCAGCACGCGATGGCGGCGAAAACGCTTGATGATGTTCTGAAACTCGATCATAGGGTGACTGCTGTCGTTTATCGCTCTGTTATACCGAGTGTAGGCGTATCAGCCGGCGTAGCCCGGATGGAGCGAAGCGTAATCCGGGGGCAAACCCTGAGCTGTCCCGGATTGCGCTTCGCTCCATCCGGGCTACGGGGGGCGATTCTTCCAAGTGTAGGCGGACCAGGCTCATTTCAGCATCCTGCTCAGCCCCTTGATCTCGTAGGTCAGGGAGTCGGTCGGACAGACATCGACGCACATGCCGCAGCGGGTGCAGTCGGACGCCACATCCTGGTTCACCTCCACCGCGCCACCGCGAATGGTCAGGTCGAGCACGTGCGGCACCAGACAGACCTTGCGGCAATCGCCCTCGTGGTGACAGGCCTCAGCGTTGTACTTCACCCGCACCGGCGAGAAGACGCCCACCATGCCGTAGGTGACGCCGATGGGACAGACATAGCGGCACCAGGCGCGACGCGAATAGACGACCTCGAACAGCAGCAGCAGGCCGACCCAGATCAGGGCCAGGCCCGGTCCGTAGATCAATGCGCGACTGACGATGCCGGTCGGCGAAACGGTCTCGAACACGGTGTAGCCCGTGACCAGCGCCAGCAGCGCGAAGACCACGTAGAAGACGCCACGGACCTTGCGGTTGAAGGGGTGGTCCTTGACCAGACCCTTTTTCACCAGCCAGAGATGGAGGTACTCCGCCCACTCGGAGAGCAGATGGTAGGGACAGACCCAGGAGCAGAAGGTACGCCCGCCGAGCAGCATCCAGAAGGTGAAGACCGTGGCCATGCCGATGACCAGGTTGAGCACGATATGCTTGTAGGCCAGGGCGATCTGCAGGGCCGAGTTGAGATCCGCCATGTGGAATCCGACGACCCGGGCGCCGCTCAGCGACCCCTCCACCAGCTGCACATCGAAAGTGTAGGAGGCGACAAAGAGGAAGTTGACGAAGACCAGGGTGGCCCAGCGGCGCTTCTGCCACTTGTTGAGGAAGGTCCCCTTGTGCTCGTGCCGGACCTTTTCCAGTTCCTCTTTCGTCAAAGCACCCTTCTTGCTTTCGTAGATGGCCCTGACTTCGGGACTCTGCTGCTCCTTGCTCGGACGCGGCACCCGGAAGCCGAAAACCTGTTTCAGTGAGTTTCCGATATAGCGCATGTCAACCACCCAGGGTATCGGCGTTCATGTCCAGATCGACCACGATGGCGGCGCTCTCCACGGGACAGATCATTTCACAGACCCCGCATCCCACGCAGCCCTCCTGCACCACCGGCCGCATGCGGGTTATGCCGTCGTCACTCTCCAGCGGCTGCAGGCTGATGGCATGCTTCGGCGGACACTCGTGGCCCATCTGTTGCGCCACGCGGGCCACATCGCGCTTGTCGTCGCTGGCACTCTCCGCGCACTGCGCGATGCGGATCTCGATCGGACACTGGCGCACGCAGAGATCGCACAGCTCCAGATCGTAGGGATGCTCGGCCACCGGGATCGGGTTCCAGCGGTCGACCTCCTCGTAGCGCAGGATGCCGGGAAAATCGGGTCCCCGGGCCTGACCCTTGAAGCCCTTGCCCTGAGCCGCCAGACAGGCGTCCGGACGCGCCAGCCTGGCGAAGCCCATGCGGGTGTCCGCGGGATAGTCCAGGTCGTGGGTCAGCGCGCCGGTCGGACAGGCCAGCACGCACTGCAGGCCGTCGCAGGAGAAGTCGCAAGCCTGGGCGCGGGCATCGAGAAAGGGCACGCCGATGCCGAAGCCGTCGTCGAGATCGGCCAGCTTGATCGCCTCCACGGGACAGACCTGCACGCATTGACCGCACTTGATGCAGGCGGCGAAAAATTCCTGTTCGTCGTCCGGCGTCTTGATCGCGCCCGGCGGCCGCAGACGCATCGAGCTGCCCTGAAGCACGGGGATGAAACCCAGCAGCGAAGCGCCGACCATACCGGCCGTCAACACGGAGGCGCGCAGGAAATCACGCCGGCTCTGTTGCTTGCGTTTGTAGGATTTGGCGGGCCGTTTTTTTGCCGCAGGTTTTGAATCTTTCATGCCGTGCTACCTCTCATCGACCCAGCGATTCACGCAGGGCTTTGTAGGCATCGAATCCATCACCGCCCGATTCTGCTTTCCCGTCGGCGGCCGGCGACGACGGTGCAGGTTGCTCCATGGCCGCAACCGGTACCATGCTCGCCACACTCATCGCCGGTCGCGTGTCGCGCACCAGCATGTTGGGATGGGTGAAGGGGGCGAGACGCTCGAGGAAATCCATCACTTCCAGTACCGGCGAGCCTTTGAAGAAACGGGCCGAGGGAACATCCATCCACAGGCGGTCGGCGTAGCTGTAGAGCTCATAGGGCTTGTCGCCGACCTGGTCACCGTCGAGGTCGAATCCCTCGTAGTCGTCCCAGTAGTTGCCCTCCCACAGATTGCGGTTGGCGGTCTTGCCGCCGCCGGAGACCGCCACCTGGGTGATGTTGCCCTTGAAGCGGTTGCCCTTGAGCAGATTGCCGGTCCAGTCGTTGAGGAAGAGCACGCCGATGCCGCTGTAGGCGATCAGGTTGTCCTCGATCAGGTTGGTGGTGTCGGGCTGGAACGGCGAGACATCGAGGTAGAGGCCGGTCGCGCAGTAGAGGATCCGGTTGCCGATCACCTCCACGTCGGAGGTCTCCTTGAAACCTATGCCCATGCCGGTGGCACCTGTAGCGTGCGCAATATAGTTGTTCTTCAGATGTACGCCATCGCTGTACATGACGAAGATACCGACCGAGTTGTCCTCGTAGTGGTTGTCGATCACTTCATTGTATTGGGCGTACATGAAGTGGAGCGAGTAGCGGCCGCCCCGGGCGTCGTTTCTGGCGATCAGATTGTCCCGCGAGTACCAGACCACGGTGTCGCGGGAGTTGCGGATGACATTGTCGGTGATCTTGTTCTCAAAGCTGTACCACAAACGTATGGCGTCGCCCCGCACACCGAGTTCGAGCGGTTTCGACGAGATGTAGTTTTCGCGCACGATGTTGTTCTTCGACTGCTGCAGGTCGATGCCGAAGAGTGCATTGTCGATTCGATTGCCTTTGATGACATTGAAATCTCCACGTACCTGTATCCCGGAGTCGATGTCGTTGTGGGACTCGCCGGAGTTGGTCAGATGGAGCTGCTTCAAAGTCGCGCTGTCGGTCTTCAGATAGATCACCGAGCCCTTGCCGCCGGCGTCGATGGTGACCTGGTCGCGTCCGTCGATGGTCATCGGCCGGTCGATGGTCACGGGACCGGCATAGGTGCCGGGCGGCGGCAGCAGCGTGCCGCCCGACTCGGTTGCGTCGACCAGCGTCTGGAAGGAGGGATAGGCGAGCGCCTGGCCGCTCGCCACGATCAGTGCCACTGCGCAGAGCAGCGCTGGGAATCGATCATCGCGATTGCCGTTCAGCATGTGCATGAGTTGAGGCCGCACATCGGTTTCAGTCTGAACCACCCTGCTTCAACTGGCGGAAGCGGAGCAGCGCGGCTACCGCCAGCACGACGGAGGTCAACAGCATGAGACCGAACCCGATGTAGGGATAGGAGTGGGTCGTGAACTGCGCCACCTTACCGTCTCCGAACACTGTCGGCATGAAGGGTTTGACCGAAAAGGCGCCCATATCGTTCAGGGTGTGCCCGTACCACCAGAGCCAGGCGGAGTAGTCGATGACGAAGAAGACCGGCAATGCAATCGGCACCAGTACCAGCAGCCAGTAGAGCAGACCACTGTTCCTGCGCGATCCCCAGATCACCAGCACCATTGCTGCCAGCAGACCCACGAAGACCACATTGACCGCCAGTTGCAGGTTGGCCACCATGGGCACGATTTCGGCCGGATTGTTGAAATAGCGCCCCAGGCTCTTGGCATAGTGCCAGGACATGACCTGGAAGGTGCTGCCGTTCCAGGATTCCAGGGCGTCGGATTTGGCCTGGTCGATGTCATAGGTCATCTTCAACTGTTCGATGAGATTGCTCTTGTCGATGCCCTCGTGCTTGGTTTGCGCCCGCTTTTGCGCCTCCAGCTGGGAGGGCAGGATGACCTCGACACCGGAGTCCTCCAGCGACTGCTTCAGCACCCCGGTGACACCGCCGATCACGATCTCCGGCTCGGCGCGCTCTTCGCCCGCTTCCTGATCGAGGGAGGTGACCAGGGCATTCACATAGCCCGCGCTCTGCAACCTGAAACCATCCGTTCCATAGAGCGTGTACCCCATCCAGGCGGCAATGCCGAGAAATCCGATGCCGAGCACGGCCATCCGCAGTTTGGGATTGGGAAACATGAAACCCACCAGCATGACGCCAATGAAGGTCATCAGAAACTGACTGAAGGCGCGTTCGACCGGACCGCCGGCGGCGATCGGGTACATGCCGACGTAGTGGTTGATGGTGTCCATCTCATGCACGCAATCGAGGGCCTCCTCCTCGGTGATCTCCGCCTTCTGCTGTTTCTCGCAGCCGTTGAAGACACCGTTCATGTGGAAGTGGATGCGCACGCCGTCGGGGAAGGATTCTTCGGGATAGTTCGGCGCGGTCAGCGAGACCCACCAGACCGGGGTATAGAAGATGACCGCCAACAGGCCGATGGCGATCAGGGTGAGAGCGGCGACTGGGAGCGTTTGCTTGGACTGCATGGCATTGGACTCATTGGATGAGATTCACGACGGCTTGACCGATCGATGAGGCGTTGGACTGAACCACGGAAAACAGACCGTGCTTTCGACACGGATGCCGGTAGTGGGCGAACTCGCGCCACTACCGGTTGTGACGCCATCCTTTTCTATGGCGACGTTGCCGAAGCCGCTAATCGTAATCCGGATTCTGCCAATCCTTGGAGGGCGCCAGATCCTCTTTCGGTACCGGAATCCGCGACACGTAGTTGATCACCATCTGCATGTCCTTGTCGGAAAAGTTCTTGATCTGATCCACCATGTCCGGATTGGCGTTGCGGCGCTTGCCGTCTCGGATCCACTCGAACTGACGCAGCATATAGGCATAGTGCTGTCCCTGGATTTTCGGAAAGAACTTCTCGTTGTCGCCCTCGCCGTTGTCACCATGACAGCGTACGCAGTTGTCATCATAGAGCTTCTTGCCTTCGGCGAATTCCGGGAACAGCGCGTTCCACGGACCCTTGCCGTTCTCGGGATTCATCGGCAGCTTGGCGATGTAGGCGGTGACATCGGCCACCAGCTGCGCCGGATCGATCTCGCCTTCGTGATAGCCCGCGACCGCCATGATCTGATCGTCCAACGCGAAGGGGTACATGGTGGGGTTGTCCCGGTTCTTGGCGCGGATGTCGGACAGCTGTTTGATCAGCACATTCCGGTGCTGACCCGCCAGCTGCGGAAAGGTACCGTCATCCAGGCCCCAGCCTTCCAGCAAATGACAGGCGGAGCAGACTTCATAGACAGCGATACCGCGTTCACGGTCGGGCTCCAGGTGCATCGCCTTGTCCTTCTCTCCACCCGCTTCGTTCCAGGCGGAGGCTGAGCCGCAAATCAATGCGCCAAGCGTCAGGGCCAGGGATTTCATCATCGGTTTTGCATTCATGATCGGATTCTCCACTGCCCCCGGTAATCGGGGGAATATATTGCGAACTCTTCCGGCTCCGGTTTGCCGCGAGTGACCTGAACCGCAAGCTGGCTTGTGTGTTGAGCAACAGTGTTTCACGGGGCATATAAGTGCACTTTGATATACATCAACTTCACCGGAAGCCTATATCTTGTATGTCCAGGCTTGTATGACGCTTATTCAAACGTGCTTTCGGTGCGGCAAGCCGCACCCTACGGTTTATTCCGGGTAGGGT
>JBNKYJ010000063.1:0-13067 GCA_050300835.1 Sedimenticolaceae bacterium | reverse complement strand
GGGGGTGATGCCTTCCCCCACCGAAACACAGCTTGAGTACATGCCAGTCGGGTATCCCTATGAATTGAACATTTCACGTTCGGCGTGCCGGTCGTAGGACTCCAGGTAGTTGGCGTATTCGGGTGGTGCTCTTATAGTATGAATCCAGGAAAAAGCACTTACAGGATTCACACGATCGCCAGCGCATGACAGGGATGTAGATGAAACCCGCCTTCCGAGGCCCCTCTTCCATCCCTCCCCGGCAGCACGATTCACTCACTAGACCATCGGCGCGACACGAGACGGCGTGCAATTCTGAATCAATCAAAGGCAGTCGAGAAGATTTCATCACCCAAGGGACCTGAAGGATGCACATCGCCATAATTCTGCTGATTCTCTTCGTAGCCCTCTATTTTGTCTTTCGTTCGGCCAAGGGCGACTCGGCGGATGAGACGGCAGCCCGGGAATCGTCATCGCCCGAAGCCATGCCTATCGGCTTCGGCGACAAACGCCTGGTCTTCATCTCTCGCGGCAAGCTCTTCATGAAGAGCGGAGACGGCGAACCCCAGGAGGTGCAAAGCCCCTATGTACAGGAGATGATGGACCGCGTGGAGCGCGCACGCCAGCGCCACAGTTGGAAGGAAGGCACGGCGTTCGAGTCGTCCTTTGTCGGCAACCGGTCCAATCTGCCTGCCGAACAACGGGTGCTGAACGCGACCGCCGCCCAGTTCACGCCCGATGGCAAGCTGCTCTATTTCCTGCGCGACGACAATGTCGGCGGACTGTTCGAGTACGACCTGGAGAGCGGCGCCGAAAAGCGCCTGATCCACCAGCAGCGCCTGCTGTTGGGAGACCTCTGCATCGACCGCACCGGCCGTCGCGTGCTCTGCTCCCAGGAGGGCAACAACGGTACCGCCAGCATCGCCATGATGGATGCCGACGGCAGCAACTACCGGGAGATCACGGGAGGCGACACGGTGGATAGCGCACCCGCCTGGATTCCCGACGACCCCGACAGAATCGTCTTCCAGTCTTCGGGGGTGGCGCGTAGCGAAGAGGGCTATGTCATCGCCCTGGGTCCCGCCGGCATTCAGATGCTCGATCTGGGCAAGAGCGAACTGACGCCGGTTCGTGAGGATGACCGGTTCGAGTTCCTGCAACCCAAAGTCAGTCCGAACGGTGACCTGCTGTTCATTCAACGCCCCTATGAGCCACCGCGCTATGGAAGCCGCAACTTCCTCATGGACGCGCTGTTCTTCCCCTTCCGCCTGCTGCGGGCCGTTTTTCACTACCTGAACTTCTTCTCCCTGATGTACTCACGCAAACCGTTGACCAGCGCCTCAGGCCCAAGAGTGCAGGCCGACCTGAAAGAGCTGCTGATCAAAGGCAGGCGTATCGATACGGAGAACGCCTTGAAGAAGGAGCAACGCGTCAACGGCGTTCGCTCCCTGGTGCCCCGATCGTGGCAACTGGTGAGAAGAAACCGCAACGGCGAAGAGCATGTGCTCGCCACCAATGTGGCCTCCTACGACATCATGCAGGACGGCAGGATCATCTTCACCAACGGCTACGGTGTCTTCATCCTGGACGCATCCAACACCGCGCAGGTCGTGTTCCGGGGCAAGCTGATCGCCGAGCTGGTCGCCCAGTAGATTGAGAAAGCCTGCTAGACTCAATCGATAACGCCAACAAGAAATTGGGCACAAATCATGGGGCTTCATGAAGTTGCCTTGATCCTTGCAACCTTTCTGTGTTCGCTCGTAGCGGGCTTTCTCTTCGCTTTCGCCGTAGTGGTCATGCCTGGTATCAGGGCCCTGAGCGACAGGGAGTTCATTCGGGCGTTCCAGGCGATGGATGGCATCATCCAGAACAATCAACCGTTGTTCATGGCGGTCTGGCTGGGTTCGATGGTCTCGTTGATGCTTGCCGCTGTGTTCAGCTTCGGGCAACTGGACACCGCCGGACGCTGGCTGCTTGGCCTCTCGACGCTCATCTATCTGCTGGGGGTCCAGTTGCCGACCTTCACCATCAATGTTCCTCTGAACAACAGACTTCAGTCGATGGATATCGAGGCGATGGATACGACCGCGCATGCCGCTGCCCGTCAAGCCTTTGAAGGCCGCTGGAATCGCTGGAATGCATTCCGCACGATGGTGTCCTGCCTGGTAGCTGCGCTACTCATCGTATTGGTGATTCGGCTCTGAGGAAGTAAGGCGGAAACCGGCCCATCGCCGCGTAACCACCCTCAGAAGAGCAAAAAACCAATGACGCGCATCACCCCGCACAGCCGTTAGCCCACCCGCACCTCGAATGCAGAGCGCTTCGCTCACCCTGTGATCCACTTCCAGTTTCCGAACGGAAATCCCGAAATACCGGCCCTTCTATGTTGCGCTGCACAAATTTCCACTATAATGCCATCAACTGGTTTTGCTCAGCGGAGGTATTGCGATGAGCAAGCAACTGATCATCGACGCGAATTATTGCGATCGTCTCACTCTTGGCTCCGGCGAGTCGGTCTGTCTGCGGCTGATCCGCCCTTCCGACAAGGCAGGCATGCTGCGCGCCTTCGGCGAGCTTTCCGAACACTCCCGCCACAAGCGCTTCTTCGGCGCCAAGCAGACCCTGTCCGAAGCGGAGCTGCGCTATTTCACCGAAACCGATGGTTGGGACCACTTCGCCCTGGCCGCCGTCATCGTGCATGGGAACGGCGAGGAAGGCGATGGCCTGGCTATCGCCCGCTGTATCCGCTTTGCCGACGATCCCGAATGCGCGGAGGTCGCCATCACTGTGATCGACCGCATGCAGGGCAAGGGCATCGGTCGGGCGCTGCTGGAACGGCTGATCATCGCCGCCATCGAGCGCGATATACGCCGCTTCCGTTTCGAATGCCTGGCCCACAATCAGGAGATGCAGCAACTGGTGCACAAGGTCTGCCAGGTGGTGGACACCCGCTCGGACGGGGAGATCATGATCGTGGAGACCCAACTGCCGGCGCAGGTGCCGGAAGCGTCCGTCTCACCCGCTTCGCAGCACCGCCGCTTCGATCTCTACGAGCTGTTCCGCGCCATCGCGATCCAGTCCGTGGATCTGCAGATGAGCCTGGGTCGGGTAGCGATCAGGAGGGGCATGAGGATGCCGCTCAGCGGCGCCGATCTACTGCGTCAGATCAAGCGCCCCAGCCGTAGCGACAGACACGGATCCTGAGACTGCGCACACGCCTGTGAAGCCACCCTCGCCCGGCAGCGAGGGTGGCTTGCCGGGCCTGAATTCCCGTCAGTGGTGCTGAGAGACGTTGACCGGTTCGGCATCGCCAAGCAGATGCGAAAATCCCTCGCCCGTGACCCGGATGAGATGCTCATGGTCGCCCGACTCGAAGAAGACTTCGGGTTGTTTCAGCAGGCCGGTATCGACCAGCGTAATCAAGCGATAGGCCGTGCCGAGCGGCGGTATGGCCCCGCCTTCGCAGTCGGGAAACAGCTGGCTCAATTCGCTCTCGGTGGCCAGCCCGACCTCCCTCCCCAACAGCCGATGCAGCTTGCCGAGATGTATCCGGTAGTCGGATGGCACGACCACCATCATGTAGTCGTCGCCCTCTTTGACAATGACGGCTTTCGCCAGATGGTCGCTGTCGACATGTGCCGCGCCCGCACTCTCCATGCTCGAACTGGTATGCCGGTGGGCGATGACTTCATAGGGTATGGAACGCCCCTCCATAAAGGTTCTTACAGTATTGGAAATACTCATGGCTCACCTCCGAAATGGGTCTGGTCAATGGCCACTGCGTATCGAACTGTGTGTCGACAGGCCGGTCAAGGCGTGAAGCAGGAATCCCATGAGACAGGCTCGGCAATGCCGCTAGTCCGACATACACGGAATAGCGTATGGCTATCGGTCGATACATCTTTAGTTTAGTCGAACCGCTTGAGACTGGCCGATCGGGTATTTGCCACGGAATTTGTGCTTTTTCGGGCTATCTCAGCCTGTTTTCAGCTCTCTGGTGGGGCAGGGCCCCACCCTACCGCAAGATCGGAGTGTAGGGTGGTGCCCTGCCCCACCGCAAAACTTCCGGGCAAAAAAAACCGCAGCGAGTGCTGCGGTGAAGAACGGAGAGGAGTCAACCAAAGATGACTGGTGATCAGGCATAGCTTGGCGCAAATGCCTTCTCGGGCTCTTCCACCGGACCGTTGCCGCTCCAGTAGGGAGAGAGTTTTCGCAGCTGAGCCACGATCAGCGGCACCGCCCCGATCACCCGCTCCACCTCGTCCATGGTGTTGTAGCGGGAGAGGGAGAAACGCACCGAACCGTGGGCCGCGGTGAAAGGGATGTCCATGGCGCGCATCACGTGTGACGGCTCCAGGGATCCGGAGGTACAGGCGGAACCGCTGGAGGCGGCGATGCCCATCTTGTTCAGCAGCAGCAGGATCGCCTCGCCCTCGATGTACTCGAAGGCGATGTTGCAGGTGTTGGGCAGGCGGTTGTTGGGATCGCCGGTGACGAAGCAGTGGCTGACCTGTTCCAGGATGCCCTGCTCCAGACGGTCGCGCATCGCCTTGACGAAGCTCTTCTCGTACTCCATCGCCTCCATGGCCATTTCGCAGGCCTTGCCCAGGCCGACGATGGAGGCCGCGTTCTCGGTGCCGGCGCGCCGGCCACGCTCCTGATGCCCGCCGCGCAGCAGGGGACGGAAACGCACGCCGCGGCGCAGGTAGAGGACGCCGATGCCCTTGGGGGCGTGCAGCTTGTGACCCGACAGCGAGAGCATGTCGATGCTGCTCTCCTTGAGGTTGATCGGTACCTTGCCCACGGCCTGCACCGCATCGGTATGGAACATGATGCCGGCGGAACGGGCGGCGTCGGCCATCTCCTCCACCGGGAACAGGGTGCCGCTCTCGTTGTTGGCCCACATCACGGAGACGATGGCCACGTTGTCGGAGAGCAGCTTGTAGTACGCCTGCATGTCGAGGCGGCCTTTCTTGTCCACCTTCAGGTAGTGAACGGTGTACCCCTCTTTTTCCAGGTACTCGCAGAGGGTCAGCACGGCCGGATGCTCCACCACCGTGGTGATGATCTCCTTGCGCTCGGGCTGCGCCTTGAGCGCGGAGAGAATGGCGGTGGAGTCGGACTCGGTGCCGCAGGAGGTGAAGATGATCTCCGAATCGTGCTCCGCTCCCAGCAGCTCCTGCACCTGCTTGCGCGCCTGCTTCAGCGCGCGGCCCACCTTGTCGCCGAACTGATGCAGCGACGAGGGATTGCCGAACTGCTCGGTAAAGTAGGGCAGCATCTCCTGCACCACTTCCGGCGCCACCATGGTGGTGGCGTTGTTGTCGAGGTAGATACCGTCAGACATAACTCAGCCCCCCATCGCCGCGCGGCGGGCCAGCTCTTCGGCGGGCAGCACCTGGATGAACTCACCCAGCCCCTCGGCCAGGTGCTGCTGGATGCCGCCCAGGGTGGTGGCCGCCATCTGGCAGCCGGCGCAGGCGCCGGTCATCTTGACGTAGATGTACCGGCCGTCGACCTCGATCAGCTCCACATCGCCGTGGTCGCGCTGCAGGTTGGGGCGGATATCCTCCAGCAGCTCCTCGATGCGCTTCATGCGCTGCAGGTTGGTCAGTCCCGACTTGGGCTTCTTGATCTCGTGCGCCACTGCGTTGGGATCGAAGGTCTCGCCCTGCTCCGCCAGCACCAGGCTGAGGATCTCCTCGATACCCTCATGGCAGGCGGAGCAGCCGCCGCCGGCCTTGGTGTAGTTGGTCACCTCTTCCACCGTGCGCAGACCGTTGGCGCGGATGGTCTCCTCGATCATCACCGCATCGACAGCGAAGCATTTGCAGACCAGGGCGCCCTCTTCGTGGTCGTCCTTCCACTCTTCGCCGCGGTAGTTGGCGACGGCCGCCTGCAGGGCCTCACGTCCCATCACCGAACAATGCATCTTCTCCGGCGGCAGGCCGTCGAGATAGTCGGCGATGTCCTGATTGCTGACCTTCAGCGCGTCGTCCAGGTTCATGCCCTTGATGATCTCGGTCAGCGCCGAACTGGAGGCGATGGCCGAGCCGCAGCCGAAGGTCTGAAAGCCGGCGTCGAGAATGGTCTCGGTCTCGGGATCGACCTTGAGGGTCAGCCGCAGCGCGTCGCCGCAGGAGAGCGAACCCACGTCACCGGTCGCGTTGGCCCCCTCCACCGCACCGGCGTTGCGGGGATTGAAGAAATGTTCCTGTACCTTTTCGGAATAGTCCCACATGGCTTTGCTCCTGATCGGTTAAGCGGAGAAGGAGTTACCACAGCCGCAGCTGGCACTCGCATTGGGGTTGTCGAACTTGAAGCCGCTGCCTTCCATACTGTCGAGGAAGTCGACGGTGATGCCCTTGAGCATGGGCGCGCTGTAGGGATCGATGAAGATCTTCAGGCTGCCCACCTCGACGATGGTGTCATCGGCCTTGGCCGCCTCTTCCAGGGCCATGCCGTATTGCATGCCGGAACAGCCGCCGCCGGTGACGGAAATCCGCAGTCCCGCGATGGGGGTGTCGGCGCCATTGATGAATCGGCTAATCGCCTTCTGTGCATTCTCGGTCAGTGTGATCATGGTCGTTTTCTCCGTGGCAAGTCTCTTGCATCGTTGTGTTTGCCTAGCTGCTGCAAAGCCTGTGCCATGTGATTTTCAGTAGCTTTTTTATTGTTTTTACAGGTATTTTTTAAATCGCATGGCTTTGCTGTCGCAACAACGACAACACGCAAAACAACGAAACGTAAGAAATGCAACAAAGGAAAGAGACCATGACACTCGAACAACTCAATCCAGGCGATGCGGTCTACGCGGCCAGCCATATCTATAACGACGGAGGGATTCCCGAGATCCCCGACGACGCCCTGCTGGCGAAACCGGGCACCCGTGGAGTGATTATCGAAACCGGCCACCTGGAGGATGCCCCGGAGCGTGCTATCTATCTGGTCCGCTTCGAGGACAGCGACCTCAACCTGGGACCGCCGACCGGCTGCTGGCCGGAGGAGTTGAGCCCGACCGAGATCGATTTTGGCGAAGAGTAACGGGACAAGATTCGTTACAAGGCGTGGTGGTGAGGCTTTACTGGCCGGTCTGATTTCGCCAGCTAGCGTGTTGTAAGCCCCCATCTTCCTTTCGATGCGTAGGGTGGGGCCCTGCCCCACCGCGAAATTCAGCAGACCCTCTCGGCGTAGCCTGGATGGAGCGAAGCGTAATCCGGGAAGTCAGCCTTATCGATTCCCCGGATTCCACTGCGTTGCATCCGGGCTACCGGTCGGTGGGGCATGGCCCCACCCTACCGATTGGGCAAACATCGGGAATCAACGGGACCAGCGCCGGTGATGCCGCTCATCCCGCCAGAAACCGCCCGGCATCCGTTTACGGCCCCGTACGCTCGCTCTGTAGAGATAGATCCAGGCTCTGCCCCAGGGAGTGGATATCAGCTTTCGTTTGTAAGCGACGGGATAGCCTTCGAGCCAGTCGAGACGGCTCATGGTCCTGGCGTCCACCTGATAGACTTCGCCCAGGATTCGGTCCGGACCACCCCCCACAACCGCCGGGTAGGTGCCGAGACTGAACATCTTGTAGTGGGGCTGCGTGGTATGGCTGCCGCAGTATCGGGCCGTCTCCAGCAGATGGTGATTGACCTCTCCACTGCGCAGGGTACCGTAGACAAAGACGAGCGAGTTTTTCTTCATGGACAGCCGGGGCTCATGGAAAAAAAGACAGCACCAGCATATACCAAAGCCATACGACGGCAAGTGGCGTATAGCAAATAACGGGGTTGGTGGACGAGCTCTCCACCCAGCCAAAATATCGACTGAAAAGCACGCAAACAGCGAACTGGAAACAGTTGGGTAGCCTGGATGAAGCGAAGCGTAATCCAGGAGTCCAGCCATGGCGACTTCCCCGGATTCCACTGCGTTGCATCCGGGCTACCGGTTTGCAACGACATCCCCCCGATTCGCCTATGGAAAGAAATGTACGGAACCCGACTGCAGGAAACAGCGTCAGAAGATTCAGATAAATGACCACCCGGCCCAGCGGGCATGCGGTGGCATTTTCCACAGAAACCCGACCTGATAAAAAGCGACTGGATGCTTTATGGTCTGATGAGAAGCCTCAGAATCGATCAACCCAGCGAACATCCAGGGAAGCTCGCAAGCTGTCCGGGCCGAACATTGTGTCGACAGGATGTCGGTCCGTGACCTGTTCAGAGCGCACCTGGATTGATGGGATCATCCGGAGAAGCCCATGCCGACGACCAATCACTCATATCGCACCGCCCTGCTCATGCTGCTGACTGCCTTCACCGGCACGGTCACCGCTGAGACGATCGTGGAAAGCGAAAAAGAACGCTTCAGCTACCAGGTCCTAACCGCCGGCCTGAGCCATCCATGGTCACTCGCCTTTCTGCCGGACGGACGGATGCTGGTGACGGAGCGCGGCGGCAATCTGCGCATGATCGACGCCGACGGCCGACTCGACCCGGTGCCGATCGCCGGCCTGCCGCTGATCCATCAGCATGGACAGGGGGGACTGCTGGATGTGGTGTTGCATCCCGATTTCGCGAACAACCACCTGATCTATTTCTCCTATGCCGAACCGGGTGAAACGGGTTACGGCACCGCCGTGGCCCGGGGCCGTCTGGAGGATCGTCGTTTGACCCGGGTCGAAGTGATCTATCGCATGGCCCGCAAGAGCGGTACACGCCAGCACTTCGGTTCGCGCCTGGTCTTCGACAGGGAAGGCCACCTCTTCATCACCCAGGGTGATCGCGGCAACCGCCCACGCGCCCAGGATCTGAACGATCATGCCGGTTCGCTGATCCGCGTCAACGATGACGGCAGCATACCCGGAGACAACCCCTTCGTCGGACGCAAGGACGCCAAAGCCGAAATCTACAGTTACGGACACCGCAACATGCAGGGCGCCGCGCTCAATCCCGGCAGCGGCAGGATCTGGACACACGAGCACGGGCCCCAGGGCGGAGACGAGATCAACATCCCCGAGGCGGGCAAAAATTACGGTTGGCCGGTCATCACCTACGGTGTCAACTATGTCATCGGCACCCAGGTCGGCGAAGGCACCCACAAGGCCGGGATGGAGCAACCCATCTACTACTGGGTACCCTCCATCGCTCCTTCTGGCATGGCTTTCTACACCGGTGACCGATTCAAGAACTGGAAGGGCGATCTGTTTGTCGGTTCCCTCAAGTTCCAGCTGCTGGTGAGACTCGAACTCGAGGGTGACAAGATCGTGCATGAAGAGCGCATGCTGCAAGGCAGACTGGGTCGCATACGCGACGTGCGTCAGGGGCCCGACGGCCTGCTCTATCTGCTCACGGATGAGGACAACGGCAAATTGATACGTCTTCTGCCTGCTGCGAAAACGCAGTAAACCCGGTCCCGCGTCCGCACGGCCGGTCGCCGAATCGATCACCAACATTTTCAGCCACACCCCCCGGCAGCGCACAGGTGTCGGATAGGTGCGCTTGTCCATGCCTCGTTGCCGAAAGGTCATCCGCCTTGGAAATCAAACCCCGATGAATGTTAGGGTAAATAGGCACACACGACCGAAGACGCTGTTTTCAGGGCTTATATACAGATAAAGAGCATTCCAGGAGGAAGAGAATGAAAAAAGTTACCCGATTGTCACTCGTCACATTGTTCGCATTTGCGCTGCCACTCGGCCTGGCGCAGGCCGATGTCGGAGCGATCGCGGAAAAATGTGACAAGTGCCATGGCGAAGGTGGCAACAGTACCGACGGCGAAGTGCCCAACATTGCCGGCATGTCGGCCATCTACCTGGAAGATACCCTCACTGCCTATGTGGAGGGTGACCGCAAGGGTGTCAAATACACACCCGAGGGCGGCGAAGAGAGCGACATGGAAGAGGTGGCCAACAAACTGAGCGCAGACGACATCACCGCCATCGCGGAATACTATGCAGGTAAATCCTTCAAGGTGCACGCACAGGATGTCGACAGCGGGATGGCCGCCGAGGGGCGGAAGATTTTCGATAAGAGTTGCGACAAATGCCATGATGAAGGCGGCTCGGTGGCTGACGACGATGCCGGCCTGCTATTGGGGCAGTGGAGACCCTATCTGGAGAAGCAATTCAGCCTGTTCGCGGACGGCACCCGCATCATGACGAAAAAGATGAAGAAGAAATTCAACAAGCTGAGCGACGATGACAAGGCCAAGATCATCGAATACCTGGCGGGCGCAACACTCTAGGCCGAGCGTTTAACCTTACAAAGTTTGGACAGAGGGTCTGAGTGAAGACCAGGATGACCGCACATTCGTGCGGTCATCCGCATCGGCCCGGGCCAGCCCGGACAATCGGCCGATAGCGTCTAGCCGCCAAGCACCAGCTCGTAAGCGCTGCGCAGGAGTTCCAGCTCGACACCGGGCAGCCCGCGTGCCTGAGTCAGATCGATGAATTGGGCATGCGCCTTCTCCGCCTCCTCGAAAGGCGGGTCCATGGTGGTGATACAGGCCAGCAGTATCTGTATGGTCCTGCCCGGCACCTCGACGCTGTGCCTGTACTCAGCCTCCGCTTTCAGACATCCCGCCGGCAAGGCGAGCCGCTGTTCCACATCCTGCAGAATGGCTGCCGGATGGTTGACCATGTTAGCGGCAGCTTCCTGCTCCAATACCTGCGCCGGCATGGGAATGGGCTCGAAAGCGCAGACACTCTCATGGGCGAACTTGAGGAAGCGGGTCCGGGCGCTGGTGGCCTGTTTGTGATAGAGGATGATGCGATAGTCCATTTTTGTTTAATTTTGAATTGTGAATTTTGAGTTGTGAATTAGTGTTGTGCTCGCTTCGCTCGACTGTTTATTTTGAAAAGGCTGGCGCGAAACACACCGAATCAATTCAACATTCAAAATTCACAATTCAAAATTCGAAAATAATTAGTCAGGCATCGGCAACAGCCGCGCCTCGGCCTTGATCTCCTCATCCCTGCCCCAGGCGTTGACGGCCTCGACGAACCAACCACTGCGTCGCGGATGGGGACGCACCACATCCTGCTCGACGAAAAAGCTGCCGTCCGCGTGGAACAGGAGCGTACCGAGCTTCATGCCCTGTACGCTCAGCCAGTCGCCAACCAGACTGTATTCGCTGGTGGCCGGATCGCGTTCCAGTCTATAGGTTGCATCCTGCGGACGCAGCAATGCCACATCCCCGTTGGCGAATCCCAGTCTCATCACTTCCCGTTGAAGAAGATCGAAGATACGGTCGGCAAGTTGTTCGATCTTGTAAAAGCGTACGGCGATGGACTCATCCATCTTCCCTCTCCTCTGCAACGCCTTCCATCAGATCACGCAGAACATCGGCACCGACCCGATCCTCAGGATCGATGCGTTGCATCGCCTGCAGGATCGCCCTGGCGCTCTCCAAGGCATCCTGACGCAGTCGAATGAACGCCAGCGCCTTGAGGCTGTAGAGATAGAGCCGCCCCGCACCACGGGGGTCGCCCCAATCCGTGGTGGTATGATCCAGGCATTGCCAGTCGGCGGCGAAGCCGCCCTGACGGGATGACTTGTCCAGCGCCTCCCGTACCAGGGATTCCGCCTCCGCGGTCTGTCCCTGATAGAACAGAAACTTGAACATGGCGACCAACGTTTCCACCTGATCGGGTGCGGCCCGGTGAGCGTCTTTCAGGGCAGCCAGGGAATCATCGCGGTTGGCGACCAGTTGGGCCGCACGCTGCAGATGGGCGTCAGCCGTGGCGTCGATCCCGAAACCGAACTGGACGGGATTGTCGAACGCTGACACCACCCTGGCAGGGTTTTCACTCACCCCCAGAACTCCTTGGAGACCTGCAGGCGCTCGACCGGCTGATCGTTCTGCAGGTGCTCGTCGAAGATGGCGGCCACGTCGTCCTTGCTGACGCCGCCGTACATCACGCCCTCGGGATAGACCAGCACCGAGGGACCCTCGCTGCAGGGGCCGAGACAGCCGGTGGTGGTCACCTGCACCTTATCGAACAGCTGACGCTGCTGCAGATGCCAGTAGAACTCTTCGGCCACCTCGGCGCAGTTCTTCTGGCTGCAGGAGGGACGCGGATGTCCCAACGGACGGTTCTGTACACAGACGAAAACATGTTTCTGCGGTTTTGCCATGACAACGACTCCTGATCAGGCCACAGCGGTCTGAGGCTCATGCGTGAAACACTTCTTCGGACAGATGCGCGCGCAGGAACCACAGCCGATACAGTCCATGGCGTTCTTCAGACTCATGACCATGGCGGTGTCGTCGGAGAAGCCGTCGTCGTCATCGTCGCCATACATGTCGTCGTCATCGTAGTCGTCGTCGGCCATCAGGCCCTCGACTTCTTCGCGGTCGATCAGATCGAAGACCTCGCGCGGGCAGACCTTGAAACAGCGGCCGCAGCCGATGCAGTTCTGCTGGTTGATCTCCATTACGAACGCGGGGGTGTACTCTTCGCCGCCCCGGGTCATTCCTGTAATCATGGTCATGGGTACTTCCTCAACTCGTTTCGGCTTCCGCCGCTTTGTAGGCGGCGTCGGCCTTGGCCCACTCCAGGCAGGCATCGTAGGTGGCCTGCGCGATGGCAGGAATCTCTTCGTAGGCCGCCGGCAGACGATCTTCCACCAGATCGTGCAGCTCGCCGGCTCTTTCGGTGGCAATGCGTTTGGCCTTTTTCACGGCCTTGTTCATGTCTTTCAACTCTTCCGGGGTCATCGCTAACTCCTTCTCACATTCCGGCGACTTTCGGATGCTGACCGATGATCTCCAACGCCACGGAGAGCAGCTTGTCGGCCTCGTCTTTCATCTTCGACAGCGTGGGGAAACCGAAACGGTGTACGTCACGCAGGGTCTTGTCCATCACCACCAGCTTGCCGACGGTGATGATGGCGCGACCGAAACCCTCATGGGTCAGGTTCAGCATCGGCACCGCCATCAGACCGCACTCCTTCTCGATCATGGCGGAGATAGCGTTGTAGAAGGCCTTGACCCGCGACAGGGTGATCTCGTCGGGATCGCCCACCACGGGGATCTCCCGCTTCTTCTCCTTAGTCAAAACGAAGGGATCCAGAATCTTCTCCACCGGCCAG
>JBNKYJ010000062.1:0-28821 GCA_050300835.1 Sedimenticolaceae bacterium | reverse complement strand
TACGGCTTGATCACGGGTAGGGTGTGGCTTGCCGCACCGATGCATGGCATAAGTAAGTGACATTCGGGTTGCAGACGGGAGCGGGTAAGCTATCGCATGTCGCGGGTACGCACCCAGATCAGCGCTCCGGTCTCCACCGGTACCGCTTCGCCCTGGGGATTTTTCATCGGTTCGTCGCCTTCGAGCAGGGCCGAGAAACCCCACCATCCCGCACGCGGCATGGCGTAGGAGAAGACTCCGTTGGCATCGGCCTTGAGCACTTGTGTGATGAAGGCATCGGCCGGTGGATCGAGCGAACCATCATTCCGCCACTCCACCTCCACTTCGGCATGGGGCACCGGCCTGCCGTCTTTTTTCACCACGCCACGGAACAGATTACCGGTCCACAAACCGTACGGTCTCACCAGCGGCGTGATCTCGACCGGCAGTCCCAGATCGGAATCCCAGCCCGCCCCGGCACCGTAGGCGTCCACCACCACCTTGGTGTAGTGGACGATCATCACCCCTTCCGCCGCTTCCCAGTAAGCCGCCGGCTCGATGTAAAAGATATAGTCGCCGGGCTTCCTGATCCGATAGTCTGCCCGATAGGCCCGCTTACCCCCGATCTCAACCGGCGACAGTAAAGCCTTCAGGTCCACCCTCCCATCAGGGCCCTGTACGCCGAAGCGCACCGGTTCGCCCATGGCCATGACCGGCCCCTGTTCCATGGGATGAGTGAAGGTCATGGCCAAGGAGAGTCGATCACCGCTCTGCTCAGTCACCAGCTCGGTGGAGGGTATCAGCTCCTGGAAATGGGCCGGGAGGTGGCCGGGGATCAACAGGCACAGGAGGGGCAATAGTCGACGGAGACAGGGGTGATGCTGCATGACTTTTTCCCTTCGTTTGTATGAAGTATTTCGTATTTTTATGAACTTCAACCAGCTTAATCGCTTCGACAACAAACGGCAACCGACCGATCGGCTCGCACTCGAATGCGGTTCATTTGAGCGCAAAGGAACCCGCCGGTTGATATTTTTCAGACGGGTTTTTGTGGGGCCTTGCCTCACCATTGGCCGCCTGTCTGAGGGAGATCCGGCTCAGCCATGATTCGTGACACGGGAAGGAGATGGATGGCGACATCAAGTTGAGACGGTCGCATGTGTCCGCATGCGCGACGCTTTCAACCCGACCCCATAACCTTCGCCACCACCGCGCGCCGATTCAGGAACGGATCAATCACAGTCGTTATTACTCACCCGGTGACTCACTCTGTTCTTTTCAGGGCTTTAAGCCAGCCCTTGATCAAAGGCCGGGCGCACCGAGAAGGGTTGTTCCCTGGTTAAGAGCCGCAACGCCGAGCAAGGCGGACTTGAAGCCCCGACAGTAGGAACCTAAAAAAAGAAAGGCCGAAACGGGCCTGCCTGCAGGCTGTGTTATCAAAACGGACTGCTGGAGGGGGACAGTGTTGTTTTGATGCCTTGTCGCAAGCAGGCACGCTTCGACGGAAGATGGCTGAGCGCCGGGTAAATTACCCGGCAATGTATCCCTTCAGCCTGGTTAACGGGTTTGTGCTGTTGACCTCAGCGTCCGCCGTGGCGATGTAACTCGCGCATGCTTTCGCTCCAGTACTGGCCGAGCAGCGAGACCGAACGCAGTCCCTCCTGGGTACCCGGCTCGCGTGCCAGTTTGAGCAAGCCGATGAGTCCGCCGGAAGCGGGGGGTGAAGTTGCGATGTCACGGCTCATCTGGCCGAGCGCGTGGGAAAGTCCGAGCAGCAGGTGCTGGCTTTCGGGCCGGTCGAGTACTTGCAGCAGACGCATCAAACCTTCGTTTCGGGTCAGTCTGTCGAGCAGCGTGATGCCTTCACTCAGTGCCGATGCCACGCGGGTGACGATCTCGTCGGACAACGCGTCTCTGGCCGAATTGACGAGGGTCGCGAGTTCAGACAGCTTCTCGAGATCGCCCTGAAGATCGATGGTCTCTGCGACTTTCGCATCGGTGGGTGGTTTAATCTGTGTCGTCATCGCATTTCCCTCTAAAGAAGACCGCGAACGCTGGTCCAGTACATCTGGTTGTAGCTCATTTTGAACCAATGCATCGACTTGTTCGGTGGCTTGAGATCAGGCGGATTCTGGTAGTTGAACATGGCGTAGGTGGCGCGATCGTGTCCCGCCTCGATAAAGCAGTAGACCTTGCCGTCGTATTCGCGTACCGGCGCGCCGATCTTCACCATCGAGGCGATATTCTCAGCCACCACTTCGGCTTCGAAATGGGCTGCCGAGCCGGTCTTGCTCACCGGCAGGTTTGTGGTATCGCCCAGTACATAGACGTTGTCGTATCCCTCCATGGTGAGCTGGTGCCGGTCAGTAGGGATCCATCCGCTCTCGCCGAGTTTTTCCTTCTCGACCACCTCCATCCCGCGATGCGGCGGGATAGAGATGAGCAGATCGTATTCGCACTCGGTCCCCTCCTCGCTTCGAACCACCTTGTTGGCCACATCAACCTCTTTGACGTTGAACAGGGTTTCGGTTTCGATACCCATGCGGTCGAATTCGGGCTTTGCCCACTTGGCGACGTTTTCAATGGTATGGATGCGTCCAATGGGATAGTGGTATTTGATACGCACCTTGTCGCGGATACCACGGGACGTGAAATAGTCGTGCAATGAGAAGGTGACCTCGACCGGCGCGATCGGGCACTTGTGCGGCACCCCGACGACGATCGCCACCGTGCCTCCGGTAAACTCCCGCAGACTCTTGAACATTTTCACCGCCGCCTTTTCCGTATAGAAGGTCTCGGACCCTTCGACCAGTCCGGGAACCTCCTGCGGCACGATGCGGGATCCGGTGGCGATGACCAGGACATCGTAGTTGTAGTGCTTGCCGCTCTGTGTCGTAACACGCTTTTGATCGAGTTCGAACTTAGCAACAGGATCGACGTGAAAATCAATGTTCGATTCGAGCAGACTCGCCTGATCCCTATAGAGCTCGTCCGGCATCATCTGTCCGAATGCGACGTAAAGCAGACCCGGCTGGTACATATGTTTGTCCGAAGCCGACAACATGGTGATGCGTACCTTACCGGCACGTATCTCACCACTCAGTCGCCGAGCGAGATTGTTGCCAACGATGGTACCCGCAGTACCGCCTCCGACGACCAATATCTTCATGTTATTCACCTCTATCGTTTTCGCGAACGTCTATTCAGGCCTTGACGATGGTTACCGTTACCATCTCAGCTACTTCACCTTGCGCACCTTGAGATGCCAGACATCACCGACCTTGTCGTTGCTGACCATTTCATGGCCGACCTTGTCGACCCATTCCGGGACATCGGACGCCGTACCGCTGTCGGTCGACAGTAGTTCCAGCGTATCGCCCACACTCGCCTGCTTCATGTAGCTGATCAGCTCCATGAGCGGCCCCGGACAGAAGGTGTCCCGGGCGTCTATGATCTTGTTTTCACTCATCTGCGTGGTCCTCGCAATAAATATGGATAGGGGTAACTTCAGTCCTGCGTCCGCTTATCGATGCGGCATCAGAAAGAGAGAAGCCGGCCGTCTTCGGCAGCCGAGAGAAAGCTGGTCAGTCCGGTGGGCGGACCGAAATCCGGATCCACCGAAGCTTCTGTTACGTTCAACAGATCGAGCGCCATCGAGCAGGGGAGCAATTTTGCATCACCCAGTTCGGCTGCCATCTTGAACAGTTTCCTGAAATCAGGCACACCTTGGCTTTCTTCCATCAAACCACCGAATACCCCTTCCGTTGGCGCGGTCTCCGCCATGTCTTCGACGAAATAGGTCAGTGCATTCATTGAAAAGAAGACCGTGACATCGGTACCGCTGGCGGCCGCCACAGAGGCCACCATTGCTGCCATCTGCAGCTTTTCTCTGGTTCCAGAAACACAGACGATATGTAAAGTTTGGGACATATTATGCTTGCCTCATTAGTTTTCTCAGGCTGGGCTTGAGATCAAACGGCCAGGTGCTTTTCCTGGCAGACGTCCGCAGGAGCTGCCATTGAAGCACGGCCTTCACTGCCGCCGTTTTACGCGGCCGTCCATAAGCATCACGAAACACGGGGCTTATCATCTGAATACTTACCATTTCTTAGATACGATGTTTTTCAGTGACTCATTGCGCAGAGTGAGATCCGCGACCAGCCCTTTGAGACGCTGATTCTCCGCTTCCAGCTTCTCTATCCTTTTCGCATCAGAATTGTCCGTACCGTTAAATTTGGAACGCCACTTGTAAAAGGTCGAATCAGAAATACCATGCTTGGCGCAAACATCCTTAACCTTCATTCCCTGTTTTGCATCCAGCAGTACGGCGTGGATAAATTCTTTCGAATAGCGTGACTTTTCCATTATATTTCCCTCACGTTCAGTCCCGGACCAACAGTTACGCGTGAAACTGCGTGTGCAACATGCGTCCGGCTGTGCCAAGTTGGGCTTATCACTCACTGCCCCGATGCCAACTGTAGCGCTTGATCAAATAGACACAGCTGGAATCAAGTACGTAGCCAATTGCGCCGATGATTAGCACCATGGCCATCAAGTGATCGTAGGAGAGGGTTTCTCTTGCGTCTTCGATCGAGTAACCGAGTCCTGACGTCACACCCAGAAACTCGGCGGGCACTAGCACTATCCAGGCAACACCGAGGGCCAGCCTGATGCCGGTCAGCACGTCGAAAGTGATTGCCGGTATGACGATCGTCGTGACCACCTGCAAGGGACTCGCGCCAAGATTGCGCGCCACTTTGAACCAGGCCGGATCGACCTTGGATAGACCGGCGGCGGTCGCGAATGCCACCGGCCAGAGCGAGGCAATGGCAATCAAAAAGATGATGGCCTGATCCCAGGTCGCAAATACGATAACGGCGATCGGCTCCCAGGAGAGCGGGCTTATCATACGCATCAGCTGGAAAGGCGAGTTGCTCAGTTCCCGGAATCTTCTGCTGCGGCCGATCAGTACACCGATGGGCGCCCCGATCAGAATCGCGATCAACAACCCCATGGCGAGGCGATATCCGCTCGACATGACCGCCTGTTGAATGGTCCCTTCTTCCCATAGATAGGCGATGGCGTTGAAAGCCGGTATCGGTCCGAAATCGGCAAAATGCTCGGTGGATGGATTGGAGGAGATCATATAGATTCCCAACCACCAGATAGCGAACAGTATCACCAATCCGCCGAAGAAATTTACCGCGCCCTTGCTCGAGTGTTTCAGAACACGCATCGAGCGCGATTCAACGGCGTCGCCAGCAAACAGGCTCACCCCTACGGTTGTACTTTGGTTACCCATGACTCATTCTTTTCCTCAACAGGGGCGCAAGCCGCGTCACGCCGACTATCAATATCCCGTTCATGACGCCCGATGCCAGCTGAATCGCTTGATGAACAGCACACAGATGCTGTCAAGCAGATAGCCGATGGCGCCGATCACCAGCACGATGGCGGTCAGGTTGTTGTAAGAAAGCGTTTCGCGCGCATCTTCTATGGAGTAGCCGAGGCCGGAAGTCACCCCCAGATACTCCGCCGGCACGAGCACGATCCAGGCCACACCGAGTGCCAGCCGGATACCGGTAAAGATATCGAAGCTGATCGCCGGCATGATGATTTTCGCCAGCATCTGCCAGGGCGTGGCGCCGAGATTCCTCGCAACCTTGAACCAGGCCGGATCCACCTTTGCCAGCCCCGCCGCCGTAGCGAAGGCAACCGGCCACAGCGATGCCATGGCGATAAGGAAGATGATCGACTGATTCCAGGTCGCGAAGACGATGACTGCCAGAGGCATCCATGAAAGCGGACTGATCATACGCAGCAGCTGGAAGGGCGAATTGCTCAGTTCACGGAACCTTTTGCTGCGTCCCATGAGGATGCCGATCGGCACACCCAACACCGTGGCGATAGCAAGTCCGCAACCCAGCCGGAAACCGCTCGCGGAGACGGCCTTCTGAATCGTTCCGGACGACCAGAGTTCAGGAAACGCCATGAAAGTCGGTATCGGACCGAAGGCGGAAAAATGCTCCGTGGTGGGATTGATTGACAGCAGATAGCCGCCGATCCACCACAGCGTGAACAGGATCGCCAATCCCGCGAAAAAATTCCACGTCCCGTTCCACGACGACTTCAGGACCCGGGACGACCGGGATTCTCCCACCCGAAATGACGAGACCTCGCTGCTCACAGCTCGATCACCTCGACGCGGGTAAAGGGATCGTCAGTGGACGGGACGCTCGGATCGTTACGCCACTTCGGATTCAAATTGAGAGAGTTTTTCACATAGGTGTAGTTGACCAGGTCGTCGGCGACCATTTGCGGCGAGAGCTTGTCGAGAAACGCCGAGTCGCCGGTGAGCACCGTCTGTTTGAGATCGGAGACGACGAGTTCCGTTGCCGAGCGGTATGGCCAGCTTTGAAAATTGATCCGGTCCATGCCCCATTCGGGATGTTTGATGGCGTGCGGATTGTTGTAGTAAGCGGGGTCGTAGAACATCATCGCCCGCTCAACGACCTTTTTCGGGAACGGCAGGTACTTCTTACCGTCGCGAGACAGCATGTGCGCAACCTCACTGCGATTCTCGGCGATATGGATCTGCGCACCGATCACCGCGTTGTGAACGCCCTGAGCCCAGGCCGCGCGATCCGGATCCATGGCATCAGCTTCATGCATCACCACCACACAGCAGGGGTGGCCTTTCCAAACGTCGCCGGTGAATCTCAGCACCTTGCCGCCGGCCTTGATTTCGCCCAGCGCGTTAAAGGGTTCGGCGACACAGTAGCCGTCGATCGACTTGGCGGCGAGCGCCGGCGGCATGTCGGGCGGATTCAGCACCAGGAAGTTGCATTCGTTCGGCGCCAGCTTCGCGGTCTGAGGTTTGATGACCGGCGTGATGCCCGCTTCTTTCATGATCTTCTGGGAGACGATATTGTGAATCGAATACCAGTAAGGCACGGCGAACTGTTTGCCGCCGAAATCCTTAGGCGAATTGATGCCGCTGTCCTTGTGTACCACGATGGCTGAGCCGTTGGTGTGGTCCCAGGCGGTGATCTTGAGCGGGAAATTGTTGTTGTAGCGCATCCAGATCGGAATCGGGATCAGCATGTGAGTGAGGTTGAAACGGTGCGAGGCGAAGGCTTCGACCAGCGGAGACCAGCCACGGATCAGGGTCGGACGCTCCGATTCGATGCCCTCCTTCTTGAAATATCCCAGCTCGTGAGCCACCAGCAACGCCGCCGCATCCGTGATCGGTATGTAGCCGATCTTCACCACCGGATTCCACTTTTTCTCCAGTGCGAAGGTCTCCGCCGTGGGCACCAGACCGGCCAATGCCGCCGCCAGGCCGCCACCGACCTTTAGAAACTCTCTGCGGTTGAAGGAGGATCCCAACACACCGCTGAACAGCGGATCGTATTCGATCGCGAGATTGGGATCATTGATACCATCAGCGTGCTTCTTGCTGTCGAACGGCGATACTTTCGAAAGTTCGTCATGAATGTCTATAGGCTGTTTCTTCATCTTCGTGGGCTCCTCTGGTCAGTCGATACTGCCGACAAATACGCTATCAAGCGTTGTGTCTTGCCGCGCTCAGCGGCGTAACCGCACTTCCATTTCCACCATTGCCCCCGGCCTGCTTTGGGGACGAATTTGCTGCTGCGTGAAACGCATCCATCAGCTGTGTTCTCATCGCCTGAACTGCGGGGTCCTGCCGGTCACGCGGATCCGCCAGGTCGACCTCGAGTTCGTCATAGATCTTGCCCGGCGAACCGGCCATGATCAGTGCGCGGTCCGCCATCAGTACCGCCTCGTCGATATCGTGGGTCACGATAACCACATTGAATCCCAGGCGCTTGGCGATCGAACGCACGTCATGTTGCAGCGCCGATCGGGTAAACGCATCGAGTGCCGAGAAGGGTTCATCCAACAGCAGCAGCTCGGGTTCCATGACCAGGGATCGCGCCAGCGCCACGCGCTGCTGCTGTCCGCCCGAAAGGTCCTGGACGTTGTTGTCCGCGTACTGCGCGAGATCGACAAGGCTCAGGGCCTCGTCTACGCGCTCACGGATCTTCGACTCTTTCCAGCCGGCAAAACGCAGACCGGTACCCACATTCTGCGAGACCTTCATCCAGGGAAACAGATGCGGCGCCTGGAACATCATCACCCAGCGCGGCGATGGCTTGTCGACCACTACGTCATCGAGATGGACGGTACCGGACGAGGGCTGCAACAGGCCCGCCAGGATGTGCAGCAAGGTCGATTTGCCGCAACCCGAGCGTCCGATGATGGCGAGGATCTCGCCATGTTTCGCTTCCATATTCACCTGGTCGAAGGTGACGGGGCTTTTGGAGCTGTAGCGATGGCTGAGCTCCTGTATGTTGATGTGGACTCCGCGTATTGGCATTGCTCAAATCCTCTCTCGACAGCATCCCGGGCGCGTGCGTTCACCACTTACGCTGTAGCGGGATCGCATCGTTCGTCTGTTGGTCGGCCCAAGTGCCGATTGGTCGTTTGTCTCTACTCTTTGCTGAGCCCGCCCGCTTCAGGGTTGCGCGGTCCAGGGAAGCGTGTCGCAAGCGAATTGCCGGGCTTCCCGCGACCGCACACCCCGTAGAGGTCGGCTCGCGCTTCAGGCGCTGTGCAGGCGCCTGTTGACGATTTCCATCCTGTCCGACAGCTCGCTCTCATTCATCAAGCCGCGACGTATCAAGGTGTGCGCCAGCGCCAGCAGCTGTCGTTCCGGAAACGGAACCTCTTCATAGTGAGCCTTCACCAGCTGATCCTCTTCCCAGCGACGCTCCACGGCATCGAGTTTCTTCTGCTCCGCTTCGGGGTTGCGCTCCTCCTTGGGCTTGCAGACATTGAAGGTTTCCCAATAGCCGCCGGCGAGCATGTCGCAGGTCGCTTCCAAGGTGATTCGCCAGGGCGGATCGGGATTATCCACGCCGTACTCCTCGCACAGATCATCCCAAACCCGTCCATCACGCTTGACCTTCTCGAGCAAGGAAACCGGAGACTGGTCCAGTCCGCGGGCCGCCATCTCATCATCGAGTTTCAAATAGTCCGGATTGGTCTCGGTCATGACAGACTCCTAGTGGTGCTCGTAGGGATTGACGGCTGGACGGACCGGCCGGATATCGTTGGCGGTCTTGCCGGGTTTCGGCAGCGCCACGCCGATGAGACAGTCACGGGTTACGATTTCGGCCAGCTGCTCCTCGCTCCAGCCTTCAGTACCCTCGGGTCTGACCGGCAGCACGATGAAGCGGGACTTCTGGTTCGAATCCTCAACCCGGATCTCAACGTCATCGGGCAGTTGCAGACCGAACTCCGTCAACACCTGTCGCGGCCAGCGCACCAGGCGGCGCCGGTAGTTCGGTGTGCGGTACCACTCGGGGGACTGACCGAGGATAGGTCTGGGGTAGCATGAGCAGAGCGTGCACACCACCACGTGTTTCAGTTTCGGCGTATCCTCCAGCACCCGCAGGTTGCAGTAGTCGCTGGGGGTGCCGAATTCACTCGGCATGCTGTTGATCCAGTCGATACCGACCTCGAGACTGGCCTTGACACCATCCTCCAGGGCCAGCTTCTTGAATTCCGGATCGACCCAGGCTTTGGCCACCAGGCGTGCTGCCGGCAGTGGCCCCAGGGTGTGCATGTACTCCGTCCACCGCTGATGGTCTTCCGCCGTAAACAGCCCTTTCTCTATCGCCAGTTCGCGAACCGCGATTTCAAGCACCTCGAATTCGCTGATCTCGTCAACCATAGGTGCCGGTTTATGTTTCTCCGCCATTGTTCTGTCCTCGTAAGTGCTATTCAGATACCGTCGTTACGCGTGCCGCATGTTCACAGCGGTTCCAACCACCGCTCGGGCAGTTCGGTCTCCACCGTGTCGGCGGCAAAGGCTTCCGGATACTCGGGCCACAGATCCCGCTGCTTGAAGACCAGACTGTAGAACCAGACCGGGTTGTCACAGTTGTCCCACGCTTCGTCTTCCGGAGCCGGGCTTTCGTAGACCAGCTTGACCACCGTGGCGGGTGCGCCGCGTGTGTAAACCTGGGTACGGGTATAGAAGATGTCGGGCAGATCCTTCACCCGCACCTTGTCGCCGACCTTGAATTTGGGCGTTCCTGCCTCGCCCTTGAAACATTGGGGATCACCGATGCCGGTGGCTTTCTTGACGTGATGTTCACGATCGTAGTGTGGCTTACTCATAGCGCTTCTTGACCTCATCAATCTTGTCTGAAAGTTCGGTTAACGTGACATACTGCTTGTCGACCAGGATGCGGGCGGCAGTCAACAGCCAACGGCCGTAGTAGGGCAGTCCGAGATACTGCGTCTGTCCCACATCGACATTCTGGCGCCGCCGTCTCTCTTCCGCGTTCCACACGCCGCGCCACGCCAGTACCTCGCAGGTTACGAAGGTGTTGTGCTCCCACACTTCCTCCTCTTTCTCTTCCCACATGATGGGAACGTCCGCCTCTCCGCCGACATCGTGCGACATGCGGGTATAGGCACGGTAGTGGGCGTTATCCACTTGGTCCGGAGCCGGCGCATGGGTCTCCTGATGCAGGGCTGGCTGCAGCTGGCCGACGATGTCCAGATGCCGCATTACTTTCTGTCTCGTGGTTGATGTCATGGTCTCGTGACCTCCTTGGTTTTGGTACTAGCAAGAGGTATGGGTCTTACGCACTGCTGCGTTTCCGAGTCACACCAGGCCGGCCTGAAAGGCCCTGTGGCAGACGCTCTTTTTGTGTCAATGAACAACGACACCCAACATCCTTTACTGATACTTCGTGATGCATTGCCGCCGTTGCGTATGTCGAACTATTTACCACCCCATACTATTTGTCCAAGACCTAATTCTGATCCTCTCCATAGGAATTGGTTATACAAAAACTAGGCAAAATCGTTATTTTGTGCCTATACTGATTCTCACTGCCTACGCGGGCGTTTTGCGCCCACGACCGGGCAAAAGCGACCGATGCATCAAGACAACAACTAGGACGCTACTTCCTTTTTCACGGCAGAAACCTGCACACCGGCTCGCACAAAACGGTAATGCCACCTTTTCATCCCGGGCTGGAAGCACGTCCAGTCACGGGGTCTGGCCGGCGGCATTACATGTTGGAATTGCACAGGCGCGAACAACCGATTGCCCGTGATCCCAAAAGGACTTGAATGACTGTCACTCAATTTCGGTGACGTCACCGCGTTGCCTGTTCACGGTCTGCAGTCAGGACCTCGGCGGGATAGTAGTTTGCTGCTCATAACAATAATAAAGAGCGTTAGTCGTGAGGTTGCAGATGAAAAAAACGATCATGAGCCCAAGTTCTCTCCGCTATCTGATTGCGGTTGCTGAACACCGAAGTTTCACCCGGGCCGCTGAAGCCCTGTATGTTTCCCAACCCACCCTGTCACAGCAGATCAAGCAGCTGGAGGAACTGCTGGACGTGCAGCTGCTTGACAGGTCCGGGCGCAATATCTGCCTGACCGACGCAGGCGAAGTCTATCTGGGTTATGCCCGACGCGCCCTGGGCGAGCTGGAGGCCGGCAAACGCGCCATTCACGAGTTGCAGGATCTCAGCCGCGGCTCACTACGCTTGGGCATGACGCCGATCACAGACTATCTTGCCGCTCCCCTGATCGACGCCTTCAACGCGCACTACCCGAACATCACGCTCAACACCGTGGAGCTGCCCCAGGATGAGATCGAGACCTGGATTACGGAAGACCGCATCGATATCGGTATCGCCTTCACCAACACCCTGTCGAGCGAAGCTCGCACCAACGAAATCGACACCCACAGTCTCTTCATCGAAACCCTCAATCTTGCCGTTGGCAAAAGCCATCCCTGTGCCACGCAAGCGTCGATAGGCAGTGTTCACGCGCTGGAACAGCAACCGCTGATTCTGCTCAACAGCAACTTCGCACTACGCCGTCACATCGATCTCTACTGCCTGGAACACAACCTCACGCCGAATATCGTCATGGAAGCCAACTCGTTGAGCATCGTCATCGAAATCCTGAGACTCGGCAGGCTGGCCACGATCCTGCCGAACACCATCGCCTGCGCTCAACACGACATCCAGTCGGTGATGCTGGTTCCCGAGCTGCCGCATCACACCATCACCCTGATATGCCGCAGCGGCGCCTACAAGAGCCCCGCCTGCGTTGCGTTCGGCGAGCTCGCCAGCCAGTGGGGCATCGCAGGTTGTCAAAACGTTCCCAAGCGAAGGAAAGGACCGTGTCCGATGTCGGATCTCTGCACGCCCGCCACGTCGTGCCACAAGCCGAGCGATACTCAACCGGTCACTAGGGCCGCCGGCGGCTGTCCGCCCGTCGCCCAGTCGAGCAATTCGACCGTGTGAACCACCGGTACATCGGTTGCTGACGCGATCTGTGTCATGCAGCCGATGTTGCCCATGGCGATCACATCGGGCTCGAGCGCTTCCAGACTCGCTGCCTTGTTTGTCTTAAGCCGGGAGGAGATGGCCGGTTGTGTCATGCCGAAAGTGCCGGCAAAGCCGCAGCAGGCATGGGCTTCTTTCGGTTCCAGAACGGTAAAGCCGGCTTTTTTAAGCAATTTGAGCGGGGTGTACCTGATGCGCTGGCCGAACTGAAGTGAACATGTTGCGTGATAGGCGACACGCAGTTTCGGCATTGTAGTGAACTCCAGCTGTAAATCCGTCAGCAGCTCCGATATGTCCATCGCCAGTTCCGAAATCCGCCGCGCCGCCTCCGCCAGGGGGCCGCTGCGAAACATGTGGGCGTAATCCTTTACCACCGTGCCGCAACCGCTGGTATTGATCACCACCGCATCCAGGCCCTCTGACTCCAACTCACGCATCCAGGCGCGGATGTTCCTCGCGGCCGCGGCACGGCTCTCCCCGGTCTTGCCCATGTGATGGGTCAGCGCTCCGCAACAACCCGCCCCCTTGGCGATCACCACCTCGCAGCCATGACGTCTGAGCAGGCGGATAGTCGCGTCGTTGATGTCGGTATTGAGCACAGTCTGCGCGCAACCGGTCAACAGCGCGACGCGACGCCGACGCGGCCCCAGGGAGGTAAATACCTGCGGACGGTCGTTGTCGCTGGGTGGCGGCAGCTGGCGCGGCGTCATCTCGACCAGGTTGCCGATTCTCGACGGCAAGACCGGGGCCAAGGGCCTGAGTACTACTGCGCCTCGCATCGCCAGACGAAAACGTTTTGGATGGGGCAGGATCTTCGCCAGTCCCCAGCGCAGCGCCCGCTCCGCCAGGGGACGCGTAAAGGTCTGCTCGATGTGTTCTCTCGCATGGTCCATCAGATGCAGGTAGTGCACACTCGACGGACAGCTCGACATGCAGGCCAGGCAGGAGAGGCACTGATCCAGATGGCGCACTGTGTCGGCCGATGGGCGGTCCGGGCTTTCCAGCATCTCCTTGATCAAGTACACCCGCCCGCGCGGACTGTCGTTTTCGTCTCCCAGTATCTTCAGGGTAGGGCAATTGGCCGCGCAGTAGTTGCACTGCAGGCAGGCGCGCAACTCCACATCGGAGCTGGCGATGTCTGGGGTAGCTAGCTGTTCCCGGGTGAAGTTGGTTTGCATCGATCTGTCCCCACGTGTTGTCTGTCGTTGAAGTGCCACGGACGCTGCGAGCGCCGTCTGGCGTCACCCTTGCGTAGGCGCCTGTCTGGCGAAATCATCGCCTCGCCCGCTATCGACTTCCGCTGTCTACTTGCGCCGCCAGAAATTTTTCTATCGGTGCTGCGGTCCGAGCGGGAAACTCCTCGTAGAAAGCGAGTTTTCCCTCAGGCTGGCGTTGCGTGATCACTCCAGGCAGTTCGGACAGGGCCTCCATCTCCGCACGCGATCTGCGCGGCGCATCGATCGCGAACAGCTGCAAAAGCGGAGCGTAGACGCGATGCGCCGCCAATAACTGCTCCGGCCTGCTGCTGAACGGGTCGAGATGCCCGGTCACGAACCGTATCGAGGCGTGCCTGGCGCCGTCGGCCCGTGTCACAACCAGCTTCTCTGCGAGACGGCGCCCCCGAAGCCAATTGCTGTCGGTATAGACATGCCCCCGCGCCATCATGCGTACGACGAAGCGATTGACATTGAGGCGATAGAGCATCGAGCCAGTGACCGGTTGATCGACGGCCCTGACGATGCCGGCAAAATAACCGCGATACCCGTCCATCATGGTCGGCAGTGGACCGCGCCAGGTTGGCGACAGCAGCACCAGCCGGGTAGGCCCGGGTTCCCGTCCTGCAAAGTGTCGCAACAGATAGCCCGCCGCGTGTCCCGCCCCGATCACCGCGTGCGGGTTCGGTACAATCACGGTCAGCAGATGGCGAAGAAACTCCGCGTAGATCTCGGGACGCCAATCGATCCGGGGTCTGCGCAACTTACCGAAGCCCGGCCAGTCGACGCTGACGGTGGCATACAGACGCGAGAGGCGATCCCGAAGCGGAGCCATTTCGCATCGAGTCGAAATCGAACTGAGCGCGGGCAGCATAAGCACCTGAGGACCGCTGCCGGCCCGATCGAGTCCGAGTGACAGCGTTTGGCCGTCACATCGCCAGGTTATCTCCTCGTAGACCATGGACCCCGCTCCGCGAGTGACACAGGAAAGCACAACGGACAATCGAACTCACGACCCTGGCCGGTGCGGATCATCGACTGAATCCGCCCAACTCGAGCTTCACACCCCATGGCCGGACAGTGGCGAATCAGCCACGCCGCGCCAGATAGGTGTAGTAGTTGCACGAGGCGAAGAAGGTGCCTCGTTGCATCGCCTGGCGCTGGGTTGTCAGCCAGGCGGAAACGGCGTCGCGCTGAATCAGCCTGGAACTCGCCACATAGGGGGCATAGGTTTCGGCGAAGGACTTGAAGTAGCTCCCCTCGCCGATTTCGACCACGACATCGCCCCAGGCCTCCACGGTATGCAGACCCTGCTCGGGCAGCAGCCTCGGCAGATCGCGCATGATCCGCGGATTGTTGAAGGTGGCCTCGGCCAACGCCGCGTCCATACGCTGACCGAAGCCGTGGTCGGGCAGGGCGTAAGTCAGCGATGCGTAGTCTCCGTCGAAGATCGCCACCATGCCGCCGGGGCGCGTCACCCGAGCCATCTCGCGCAGCACTTTTATCGGTTCCGCGGCATGACTGATCAAGGTATGGGCGATCACGGCGTCGAAATGCCCGATGGGAAAATCGAGCGTATGGGCGTCACCGGTCATGAAATCGATGCGTTCGTCGAGCCGCTCGCTGTGCGCGAAACTGTTGGCCGCGTCGATGAAGCGCCGGCTCTGATCGACACCAACGACCTGGCCGGTGAAGTCTTCGCGCCGGGCCAGAAAGCGCGACATTGCACCGGTGCCGCAACCGACCTCGAGCACCTTGGCATTGTCGGGTAGAGCGAGACGCTCGGCGTACTTGTGGAACAGGCGGGAGAAGACCTCGTCCTTGGCGCGGCTCTCAAGCCGTGCGATCAATCCGTCGACGGCCTCACTGTCCAGTTCGTTGATATAGCGATGGGGATCTTTCGCCATCCTTTCCTGCTCCTGCATCATACCGGCGAACATCGCTTCACCAGGATTTATAGGGCAGGAACTTGCCATTGAGCGTCACTACCACACGATCGCCCTTGGGGTCTTCCTGCTTGTCGATGTTGAGAGAGAAATCGATGGCACTCATGATGCCGTCACCGAACTTCTCGTGGATCAACTCCTTGATGGTCTCGCCGTAGACGCCGACGATCTCGTACCAGCGATAGATCACCGGGTCGGTCGGTATCGCCTGCGACCAGCTCTTGTGCGGAAAACGCTGCAGGGCGTCGGAGACCTCACTGTTCAGGCCAAGCAGTTTGGCGACAGCGTCTGCCTGCGCCTTTTCCAGATGGTTCATGCCCAGGCATGCGGAGCAGGCGAACTCCATGGAGAGACCGGCCACCTCGGCAATGTCGCTCCAACTCACGCCGCTCGCGGCCTTGGCCTCGAGTATGGCTTCCCTCATCGCGCTTTTATTCATCGGATATCATCTCTTTGGATATGGTGTGGTTCATCGATCTCGTCAGTGTGGCACGCCCTACGCGCTCCGGCAGTGGGCGTGACCCGATGGACGCTTTGCCAACCGGAGGATCCCCGCAGACGCGAGGATCCTGCCCTTGCCGTCAAACAGCGGCGTTATAGAGTCTGGCGTGCACCAGACGACTGCCCGAGAGTTGATCGAAGGATTTGGCGGCAGCCAGGATTCCCAGATCGATCAGCGGCTCGACCACGATGACCAGCGCATACGCCGCACCAAAGGAGAAGACGTTGGCCAGGCTCTCGGCACTGAATCCCTGTCCGTAGAAGGCCCAGAAGGCGACCCATGCCACCACGCCGCCCTGGTAGGCAGCGGAGAGCGCGAAGGTCTGGCGATACTCGAGATCCTTGTAGGCGGTCTTGCGCGGAATCAGGCGACGGGCCAGGGCGTCGACAGCAAGCAGCGGCACCAGCAGGCTGGTTACGTTCATAGCGTATTGCGGAAGATCGGCGGGAGCGAACAGCAGCCCCTGCAGCAACAGACCGAAGGCCAGGCCGATGGCAGCCGGGCCGGCGCCGAAGATCAGGAACAGAGTCGAGCCCAGGATGAAGTGCACCTCGGAAACACCCACTGGAAAGTGCGGCAACAGCTGGAAGAAGCTGAACACCAACAGAGTCGTCATGACGCCGCGAGCCAACAGCGACGCAACACCGCCGCTCCCGCTTGTCTTCAACGCGGCCTTGGCTGCATAGACGAGCGCGCCTGCAGCTGTTACATAACTCAGAACGATTTTTGCGCCATCAACGACGCCTGGTTCGATATGCATGTGTATCTCCTCTATTCTCACTCATCAAATGACCAACTACTCACTGGATTGACTCAACTGCCTGTAGCCGTCTTTAGCTCGATCCTGCCTGCTCGGAACTTCGGCAACGACATGCCCCGATGCTTGGTTGTCGAGTAAGGTACTTTGCTCAAGCCGTCGTTAAGCAAAACTATTTATCACGTCATGCTATTTGTCCAAGACCTATATCTGATGAACTCCATAGGCAATGGTTATACGACCTGAGTAGCGATTTCGGAGATTCGCAAAGAGCGCCTGGCGCAAGTGGAGATGAGCAAAGGCGATCGGCCGCCGGACTGTAAGACCGTGAGCCGAATGTGGCAGCGTGACTGGTCAGGGCGCGAGAAGCCGGACGCTACTGCTGATCAGCCAGCTTCGAACAGCCGGCGATTACAGCGCGGATACGCCAGCAAGCCCAAGGCCGCTTCATATGCGGCGCGAAAGCGTCCAGTGGCTCACTGAGCAAGGCTTGGTCAGTATCTACATCGTGTATTGAAGCATCGCCCAGAACTTGTCCGTATCATAACTGAAGCCATCTCCGCCATCGTCGAAACTGGCATACTTGATCAATCCCAGCCATTGCTTGGAAAACGGCTTGGCAAGCAACAGCCCCCACTCGTTGCCATAGTTTTCGATGCCGCCGACAGTGGTGTCAGCTGCAAAGTCGTGATACTGGAACACGAGCTTGGATTTTCCGATCATGCTCGACAAGCCCTTCACCACCAGGGTGACGCTGGTATCCTTGAGCCCTCCAACCGGCGTGGCCGAACCTCCCGGAGCAGCGACGAACTTGTCCGCCCAACCATTGAAGGCATGCACCGTTGCCAGCGGCGTCTGCAAGGCATTGACGCCATTTCCTCCCAACGTCTCCCGCCCCAGCTTCACCACGAGCTGTTTACCTGCCAACTCGAAGTCGGCACCGACTTCGATATTGGTGTAGTCGTTGTCGTCCAGAGACGAAACCGCATCTGAGCTGGGATCCTGATTGGCCCATTCCAGTTCCGTCAACAGTGTGAAGTTGTCGCTAAGCATGTGTTTACCGACGAACCTCAGCCCCCAGGTATCCGAATCGAAGTTGGTGATACCCGGCCCGACACCGACACCTTCGGGGTATGGAGTACGCGGATTATCGTCAAAATCCAGTAAATAACCGTATCCGCTCAATGTGCCGAAAGGCAAGCGATAGGCTGCGTTGATGAGATGCGAATTATTCATCTCATACTCTCTGAAGGCAGAATCGTCACCGAACAGTCTGTTTACGCGGTCGAGATAGACATAGGAAAGGGTCAAACCGTCAATCGAGTCGTTGTCGATACGCAGCGCATCGAAGGATTGATTGTTTTGCCGCCAAACGATATTCCCCACCCAGCGATGGTTGTTGAAGATAATAGTTTGCCGTCCCAACTTGACAGATGTATGTCCGTTACAACTTTCGGGTGCGCTTGGACAACCTCCCGTTGGACTGCGCCAGGCAATATATGCCTCATTGATCTCCGCGAAGTTGTTATCAGGAATCAAGGAATGTCCTGCCGTGATGCGCGAACCGGCGGGCCCTGGCGGGAAAGTCAGATCCTCATCGGCATTCAAGGCATTGTCGCTACCCAAACGGGTGCTGGCCTCCGCTTCCAGGCGCAGCCAGAAACCCTGCACTCGAGCCGTGGTATAGCCGAAGGCGCCTCGCAAACTCAGCAAATCCGCGTCTCCAGTACCTTCCAGTGCAGAGCCGGCTGGAATGTCATCCTGAACGTCTTCATAACGCAAGCGCAAGGAGAGGCCGCTCTCACCGGATTTGACTGCAGCAAGGATATTGCCCGTCTCGGACAACACCTTGCCCTGATGCACATTGGAAACATCGGGCAGCCCTACGGCAGCGACAGTTTGTATCGACATCATTGCCACAGCTGTGCCGAAGATTGATAGTGATTTCAGAATGGACATGCGTTTCCTCCTCTGAGCCAACTGGTTTAGACTCAAACGACACCGAATTTCGCTACGCCAGTTGAGCGCGCGATCAGACGCATGCACTGCAGAAACAGGGAACGGATCTCTAAATCTATTTCCGCCTCACAGAAACATATCAGTGACGGAAAACTATTAATCAGGCGTTATCTGTTGTCCAAGACCAATACCTGATTCACCACATAGGTGATGGCTATGGAACAGCGGTCTTCAGGCGCAGGAGGTAAAGCGCATAGGATTGACTTATAGGATCAAGCGGGAAAACCAATACGATCCGAACGATCGGGTGCTCCCGGTTCGTTTCAGGTATGCGGCGAACGATGGGAGTGACGCGATTTGCCATCACCGTGCCGATGGGTGCTGTCTGAGACGTCCACAGGTATCAGGTAGAGCTCCCCGTGGCGCACGCCGGGACGGGCGATGACGGCGTCCGCGAAGGCCCGGACCTGGCGGGTCGGTCCCTGCACCACCACCGTCTCCAGGCAGTTGTCGTGATCCAGGTGGACATGCAGGGTGGACACGGCCAGATCGTGGTGTTCGTGCTGAACCGTGGTCAGGCGTCGCGCCAGTTCCCGCTCCTCGTGGTTATAGACATAGGTCAGGGTGCCGACACACTCGCCCTTCTGCTCCTGGTCCAGCCGCTCGGATTCGAGCTTGAGGCGGATCAGGTCGCGTACCGCCTCGGAGCGGTTGCGATAGCCGTGCCGCTTGATGAACTGATCGAACTCGTCGGCCAGGGCCGTATCGAGAGAGATGGTCATGCGCTCCATTCCGGATCTCCTGTAAGTGATGAAAGAGATGGAACCACCAATAGCCCGCGGGCGCAAACCCCCGGCATCAGGGCAAGGCGTCCCGTATCGACCAGCCGCTCGACGCGAAGCCGGATGCGGTTATCCAACGCGCGACGAAGTCCTGGTCGTCACCCAGGTCCGTGGTGTAGTCGATCAAGCCGTCCTCCGCGTCGAAGACATAGACCGGCGGCCCCTCGGGCATCGCCCACATCACCATCGGCGCAATGGCCAGGATGTAGGCCTCTCCCTGCAGCTGAATATCGACCCGTTGCAGAGGCACACCGAGGCTGGCTTCCAGCGCTTCAGGCGTGGCGATCGCCTGCGCTGGAGAGAACCGATGCGCGAGATAGTGCGGGCCGATCAACGCCGGCCCCAGCATCACCAGGAGCAGCAACAGGAAGACGACCAGCGCCAGGCGTTCAAGCCCCCTGAACAGCCGTTTAAGGGTTTTGGTGCGGCTTCCGGTCAAGGCTTCAGCATGATTTTCACCAGATCGATGGGGCTGACCCCGTAGCGGTCAGCCAGCTCGCGGGCCACCTCCTCACCGTTCGCCTCGATGCCGGCGGCAGAGAGCTTGGCCAAACCCTGTTCGAGGTCGATGCCGACAGTACTGCATATTTCGGCCACACGCTTGCGACCGAGCCCGGTGCCGGCATACCTGGCCTCGATCTCATCCGGTGACATCGGCGCATGAACGACCTCTGGCGGCTGCTGCCGCTGCCGGATCAGCGCGTAGAGCGCCATCGGCGTGGTATGGTTGGCACGCGCGATCTTTTCCAGGGAATCGCGTTGGGATTCGAAGCCGATTCCCTGGGACCGCAGCGCGCTCATCGCCAGTTCCAGATCCAAATCCATGCGCCTGGCCAGTCCGGCCAGCGAGACCTCCTCGGCGTGACCGAAGGGCGGTTCCAGCTCAGGTGAGCCGACCCAGGCCGATTTGACCCAGGCGTTGAGTTCGATGACCCAACTCGCCGGCGGCAGATTGAAGACCGAGAGCAGTATGATCACCAATGTCATCGCGCTGGCGATGAAGACTTCGCGCTTCATGGCCAGGTGCCCCTTCACGCGGTCGGCCAGATACTGCTTGAACGGTTTCCAGTTGAAGTAGAGATGGAGCACGCCGGTGACGATGAAGACCCCACCGAACATCATATGGACCCAGCCCCACTGATCCTTCTCCATACCGGCGAGGGACCAGTGCACCCAGTAGGCAACGCGCCCCTGGGGCACGATGTAGAGCACGATACCGGTGACGGTAAGCACCAGGAAGGACCAGGTGACGAGAAATGCGATCAACGAGCGTGTGGACTGTTTGTTCTTGCGCATGGGAGGCTTGCCTGCCGTGTCTGGACCACGACCTATATATTATCCTGAATACCCGGCATGCTCAGCCATGAGAATGCGGCCGCTAGAATCCTCAAGCCATCAGTAAACGGTTTGGATTTTCAGCGTAAGGTTCTGATTGATTTAGGCTATCCGGATCCCTCCTCGGCCTCCCGTCGTGCAAGCATACGAACACGAAAACGAAAAAAGATATGCACCCGATTGATTTGCATTCAGTGCTCAAGACATGGAAGTGGATTTTGGCCGTTCAGAATTACGGCGAACATCGGACCCAGAGAAGGGTCAGCTTTGGGTTGCCAGATCATCCGCCCACTGGGGTTCCTTGCCGCTGCGCGAACGCGTGAAAGTTGCTTTCACCCGGCGTGAGCGCACGAAATAGCTACACCATATGACACAGAAAACCAGCTGCCGTACGAACTCCCGAACGTCGCTCAACTCAACCTCCATGCCGGGTATGGAGAGCATTTCGATCGCCACCAGATCCAAGCCGATGTAGACAACCTCAAAGATGTAGAATCCGATAAAGAATCGGGGAAAGCCACGCCGTCGGGTCAGGAACATCACGATCTGAAAGAGTGAGAGCACCAGCATGACCGTGTTCAGAATGATCTCGAGCGTTATCACAACCATAAAGGTGCTGCTGGTCTCCTGCTTAACGATCGACCACTGGGTAGCGGAGAAGAGATGGAGATACTCATTCGCCCCCCAGAGCAGGAAGGGGGGCGTTAAGAACAGGCCGATCGCGATCGGGATCAGCCATCCGCCCAAGCCACGAAGGTTGGGATCGACCGGCCCTTCAGGTCGCAGCGCCGGCGGATCGACCAAGTAGATAAAGCGGAATGCCAGCAGACCACTCAACAGGAGTGTCACCAGCACCGCGACAATCAGTTTCCAGTTCAGATCGTCCGCATCGAACGTGTACTTGCCGAATCCGACAGCCGGATCGAGCCTTGTCACCTGGTAGCTCGAGAGATTGTAGACATCACCAAGATGCTTGGCGTGATCGCTCACATTGGCCGGCATCACATGATCGCGCAACGATTCATAGTGGTAATCGATCACCAGGTCACGACCATCGAAGTCAACGCTTTTCACTAAGCGAAAGGCGCTATCGTCGATCTCCACGCGCTCGTTATCGAACTCAGAGTCTTCAGGCGTGTGAATTTTGGTGATGTGCCGATAACTGACCGGATGGGTCACCGCGTATGGCGCCGTACGCTTGGGGGAATCCATGGCGTTGACATGATCGTCAATCAGTGACGGCTCGAACGTCATGGCCACATAACCGCTGGTTCCCTGTGACTTCCAGGCACCGGGAATGCGATAGTGCTCCACGATCTCGATCAGGTTCTTCTCGGGATCGTCCCTCACCTCCAGCTCGCCGTCCACCTCAATGCTGGGAAAGTAGCGAGCGATGTAGTTCAGATAGGTCTTTTGCACGGACTGGAGATCGGTCTCCGACAGATCCTCGCGCATGGCATCCGCGTAGTAGTGATCGTAGCGGGTGAGGATGCGATAGGCCACCGGCTGTTCCACCCCGCCGGAGATATCGAAGTACTCCTCCACCTCCTTGCCGTGAACCACCTTGATGTCGTCTGACATCTTCACCAGTCCGCCGTGCTTCTCGTCCACCACCAGGGCATAGTCGTAGTCCGGCTGGTAGAGGTTATCGAGATCACCCTGCTGATGGGTTCGCGTCGCATCGAGCCAGTAGTTGCGTGCATCCAGCCGTGCCAGCACGATCACATGATCGAACGCCAGCTGGGTGGGCAGCGCGTCCTTCAGATAGACGCCGGAGTGGGTGTTTACCAGCGCCGGATAGGCTTCGATCCCCAGCCCCCTGAGCAGGCTGACCAGCAGGCGCGTCTTGTCCTTGCAATCCCCATAGCGCCGCTCAAGCACCTCGGCGGGGAGACTGGGTTTGTGCGAGTTCTCACCCATCTCCAGGCCGAGATAGCGAATCTGCTCCTGTACGAAATCGAGCGCCTGCAGCAACTTGTCTTGCTGACTCGACTGCGGCCGGTCGATGGCGCCGATCAGCTCCTGTTCAGCCTCGGTGACGGGTGCTTCTGCGTAGAGTGGCAGCGCCCAGTCCACCACCTCCTGCCAGTCCGCCATATCGCTCAGGTTGATTTTCGGAAAGGGGTCGTACCAGCTCGGCGTGTCGCCATCGCTCTGCAGCGCCGCCACCTTATCCGACAACCAGATATATTCGGTTTCCCGGGCGAGACGCCGCTCGATCGGCTTCACCCCGGTTTCGTGGTTTCGAATATGCAGGGGTTTCCGCGCCGGCCAGATCATACGGTAGTGGAGGCGTCCGACCGGCACCGTCCAGCGGGTATTCAAGGCTTCGGAGAAGTGTCCGCCGAAGATGGGATTGCCCCCTTCGAGGGTGTAGCTGTACTCCACCGTGTCACCGGGCCTGACATCCTCGATGATCACATTGAGGGTGCGGGTGCCGTCGTAGAGCTGGTATTCGAGCTCTTTTTCGCGCTGGATGAGATCGATGCGGGCACGCCCGAGCCGATCCTGGGCCACGCCGTCGCGCCACAGGGTCACCCCATGCAGGGTCAAGGACTGGTACAGCGGATCGAAGTCGATGGAGATACCCGAGACCTCTTCCACACCTGAGGTTGAGAGCGCCTTGGTGGCGAAGTGGTTGTAGTACTGCGCTCGCCCACCGACCATCGACCACTGGCGGTCCACCAGCTGGTAGGCCTCGCCGTTGCTGCCGAGGGCCTTCTCCGCCCAATCGTCCCTGGGCGCCTCGACCGACACCACCCACTGCGGCGCGGGGGCGATGTCATAACCCTGCGCAACGACCGAAGCGGAGCAGAACAGAAGCAGCGCACAGCACCAGTAGCGTACGGCATTTCCCTTTTCAAGATTCATCATGCACAACCTGCGAGACTCGCTGCAGCACGCTGTGGACCTGAGGTCGAACGGCCACATCGGGTCGGTTCCTTTACTTTACGGTTACAGAGCAGTCTATCGGCGAGCGAACGGATAAGTTTACCTGAGGTCCGGCGCACACCGGGGCCATGCGCCGCACCCGTAGAGGCTCATAGCAACCCCGCCAGGGGCTGGCACAATTTGATTCGGTGCGGCAAGCCGCACCCTACGGCTTGATTCCGGGTAGGGTGCGGCCTGCCGCACCGAAGATCTGGTTTTAGTAAGTGCCATTCCGCCCAGATCCCATTCACCTGGCCGATCCCTGAACTCGGCAGACCAGGTTCTCAATGCCGCAGCCGCTCCAGCGTCCTGGCAACATCGCCCGACGCGATGAGCGCTCTCGCCTGCGCGATGCCATCACCGATCCGTGTCACCCGCTCGGCCAGGTAGAGTCTGACGCCGGCATTGTAGACCACGCTGTCGAGCTGCTCGGTGTGCTCGCCACACAGGGTCCGCTCCACCATTCGCGACGTGGTCTCGGGCGCTTCGCAGGGGTGGTGGGTACGATGCGACAGACCGTAGTCGGCCGGGTCCAGCGTGGTCAGGCGCACATCACCCTCGACATACTCGACCGCCGACACCGGCTGCAGCGGCAGCTCGTCGCAGCCGTCCAGCCCCTGCACCGCCAGCACCCGCTTCTGCCCCCGCTCGCCGGCGGCGCGGGCGAACCGCTCCAGAAATCCCTTGTGGGCCGCGCCGATCATCGAATAGTCGGCACCGGCCGGATTCAGCATCACCTCGCAGGCGTGCAGGAAGGAGCGGTAGAAGAGGGTCTGGCGGATCGGTTTCAGGCGCTCGACGCCATGCAGATAGCGGCTGGCATGCAGGTGACCGAAACCCTTCTCCTCGATCTCCAGCGCCACCTGGGCGGGCTCCCGGTAAGCGGGTATCCCCAGCGCCTCCAACAGGCGCGCGGTGGTGACCCCGTCCTTGGGCGGCAGGCCGGTGTTGGAGTGCATCACCACCGGCACGCCGGCCGCCGCCACCACGATAGCGGCGGCCAGGCTGAGATGCAGCGCGTTCTTGCGACCGTCATAGGGACCGTTACAGTTCAGCAGCCCCGTCACCTTGGGCGAGATCAGGCTGGCGTGGGCCTCCATGGCATCGAGAAAACCCTTCATCTCCTCCACCCGCGCGCCCTTGAAGCGCATGGCGGTGAGAAAGGCCCCCACCTGGGCCGGATGGGCCTCGCTGGACATCAGAAACGTCAGGGCTTCCCGCGCCTCCTCCCGGCTCATGTCCTTGGCCCCGTGGGAACCCTTGGCGGTGGCGATCAGGCGCAGGCGGAAGGCCTCGCCCGCTGCGCTGGAAAACTGCTGCATGTCACGACTCCTGAAAAGACCTGCGACCGGCACTCACGGTGCCGGTCAGCGGAAACCTGACGATTTTGCCACAGCTCGGGGGCCGGTCTCATGCCTTTCTCGCCCATCCCCGGGCCTGGATCAGGCCCCTGCCCGGGACCACGCCTTGGTCTGCCAGAGGCGGGGAAGCCGCCGGCCCTTCACCGCACGCAAGCCCCACAGCACCATGCCACACACCACCAGCATGGCGAATGAGAGTGAGTAAAGCAGCAGGTCGATCAGCCCTTCCTGCCAGGCCAGCCCCTGAATCCCTGGTGCGGCGATCGGCATCGAGTGGCCGGCGCCCCAGAGCGCCGCCATCAGGGTCGCCGCCCAGTTGGCGAAGCTGGCGTAGATCACCAGACCGAAGGCCACACCGGCCTGACGCCTCGACAGTGCCAGTGCAGGCCAGAGCAGCCCCAACAGCAGCAGAAAGAGGCCATTCAGGACCCCTTCAAGGTGGCTCGACAGCCCCATGCGGGGGTTTTCGAACAGCGGCATGGCGAAGCCGGTCAGCAGTCCCAGCAGAAACAGCAGCATACCGAGCTGCAGCAGCCGCCGCGTCATCCAGTCACCCTGCGTCATCATTTCGTTCATTGCGCTCTCCTCCTCGGAAAGGTTTACGGGCTCGCCAGAAAGGCCGACCCCTGTTTTCAGTAAACAGTTGTGTTCACGCAAATAAAGCTAGAAGGCGCCCGGCGGCTTGTCAAGAGTTGAATGAACAAGTATGTTTACTGAATATGAGCAAACGGCGCTACACCCAGAAAAAGCGGGCACTTCAGCAGTCGGAGACCCGGGAACGGATCGTCCAGGCCACCATGGCCCTGCACGAGGAGGTCGGTCCGCGCGACACCACCGTCAGCGCCATCGCCGAGCGGGCCGGGGTGCAGCGGCTCACCGTCTATCGCCACTTCCCCGACGACGATGCCCTGTTCCAGGCCTGTACCAGCCGCTGGTTCGAGCTCAACCCCCCGCCGAACCCCGAAACCTGGGACAGCATCGAGGATCCGATACAGCGGGCACGTAAGGCCCTCGCGCTGTTTTACGTCTACTATCGATCGGGGGAACGCATGTGGAACCGCGCTTATCGCGACCGCGAAGCGGTAGCGTCACTGGAGGCGCCCATGCAGGAGTACGAAGGCTTTCTAACAGCGGTACGGGACGGCTTGCTGAAGGGGTGGAAGTTACCCAGGCGCACTGCCCATCATCTGCGGGCCACGCTCCATCTCGCCCTCCAGTTCCAGACCTGGCGCTCACTCGATCAGGCGGGACTCAGCGATGCGGCGATGACCGACCTGGTCTGCGGCTGGATCCGCTGCGCGACCGGCGACAGCCCGACAAGATCACACTGAGCCGGCCGGTAGCGGGACGACATCATGATCGCCACCCAATCCAGTGGCGCAACCCGGAGAGGCCACCCATGTTCCACATGCGCACCCAGACCCTGCTGCTGACCCTGCTCGCCATGATGGCGTTTGCCGCCAACTCCCTGCTCTGCCGCATGGCGCTGGGTGATCCGAGTATCGATGCCGCCAGCTTTACCGGGCTTCGTCTCGCCTCCGGGGCGCTGGTGCTCTGGCTGCTGCTGTTCCGGCGCAGCGGGGAGTGGCGTCTGCGGCCGAATCCGAGGTCCGCCCTGTTTCTCTTCGCCTATGCCGCCGCCTTCTCCTTCGCCTATCTGCAACTCGACGCCGGGGTTGGCGCGCTGATTCTCTTCGGTGCGGTCCAGCTGACCATGGTCGCAGCAGGATTGCTGGCCGGCGAACCCTCGCCACCGCTGACCTGGTTCGGTCTGGCGCTCTCTTCCGGGGGCCTGGTCTATCTGGTCTCGCCGGGACTCACGGCACCACCCTTGAGCGGGGCGCTGCTGATGGGGCTGGCCGGTATCGCCTGGGGGCTCTACTCCCTGAGCGGGCGTGGGGTGGCCGATCCGCTGCAGGCCACCGCCGGCAATTTCCTCGGCACCGTGCCGTTGGGGCTGCTGCTGATCCTGCCGTTTCTGGGCAGTCTCCACCTCAGTCCCCGCGGCATCGCCCTGGCACTGGCCTCGGGCGCTCTCGCCTCCGGCCTCGGCTATGTGATCTGGTTTGCCGCTCTGCGCGGACTCAGCGCCAGTGCGGCGGCCAGCGTGCAACTTTCGGTGCCGGTGCTGGCCGCCGTCGGCGGCGTGTTGTGGCTGGGCGAGGCGTTCACCTGGCGTCTGACCCTGGCCTCGGTGCTGATTCTCGGCGGCATCGCCCTGGTGCTGCGCAGCAAGGGGCTGCTGCAGGCGCACGCCGGGCGCTGAGGCTCACTGAGTGAAGACGAACGGCACCTCGCGGCCGGTCTTGTAGGCGGCGGCGTCGACCACCGTCGGATCCGCCACCTGCTGGCGCGCCGCCAGCAGGGCGGCCTCGATACGGCGGTCGCTGATCCGGTAGCGCGGATCGAGGCCGATATCGGCGATGCCGTCGCAGGGCTCGCCGAAGAGGTGGGTATAGAGGCCGCTCATCATGTTGTAGCGTCCCGACATCAGCATGTTGGTGGCCTGCTTGATTCGGTACATGGCGTCCGCTTCATGGCCAAACAGGCTGGTGGCGAGCATCACCGAGATGGCATGCAGCACGTCATATTGGACATGGGCGATGAAGACGAAGAGGTGACGTTGGCTCAACGCCACATCATGACGCCAGGCCCAGCGGATCATGCCGCCGAGCAGCAGGCTGAAGAACTCCGGCACCCCCCACTCCATGCCGAGCCCCACCGAGGCCAGGGACTCCACCAGGTCGAAATCGGGGTGGCCCGCCAGCAGGCGCTGGATCAGGACGTTGTCGGCGACACCGTGGAGCATCGGCACGTCCTGCTTCTCGAACGGGATGCCGAGCCCCTCGAAGAGCTGACGGTACATGACGATATGGGTGGTGGAGGTGAGCAGCTCCGCCAGGTCGGGATACTCCTCGATGCTGTGGGTGCCGACGCCGTACTCGTCGGCCAGCAACTGGGCGAGCACGATCTGCGCCAGCTCGGAGACCCGCTCGTTGAGGCAGCCGTAAGGCAGCGAGATGAAACCGGAGAAACGGCCCTGGGCCAGGGCCACGCACTGGCGGGTGTTCTTGACCTGGTTGAAATAGTTGAGGGCGAAACCCTCCAGCTGGGAGCGGTCGAAGTCACCCTCGAAGATGCGTACGAAGCAGGGGTGGCGCCAGACCGGATGCCGCATCACATGCTCATGCAGCTCCATGAACATGGCCTGCAGGGCGCCGGGCTTGAACAGCTCCAGCTCGTTGAAGCGGTTGTCGGGATCCCGGGCGGCAATCTCCTGCATCTCGCCGAAGAGCCGGTGCAGCGGATTCCGCTCCCCCTCCAGGGCTCCGATGACCTGGGTGAAATCGCGGATCTGGCTCTCGCGGAAGGCCTCCAGCACCTCCTCCGCGCTGCGCGACAGCAGGTCGGGCATCGGATGTACACCCGGTTGCAGTAGCGGCCCCTTCTCGGGGTGAACCGAGAGTAGATCCGAAAAATGCTTTACAGCCTGCTGGGAATCGACCGCTGTCATGCTACTTCTCCTGACTGAACCCGTCTGCCTTGCACCATGGCCTGCAGCTTGAATGAGTGGCTTTCGGTGCGGCA
>JBNKYJ010000061.1:0-7419 GCA_050300835.1 Sedimenticolaceae bacterium | reverse complement strand
CCGGCCGGTCTGCCAGGACACCGGCATGGTGGTGGTGTTCCTCAAGATCGGCATGCAGGTGCAGTGGCAGGGCGAGCTGACGGTCAGCGAGATGGTCAATGAAGGGGTACGCCGCGGTTACTCCCATCCGGACAACGTGCTGCGCTTTTCCATGGTCAGCGATCCCCTGGGCAAGCGCACCAACACCCTCGACAACACCCCCGCCATCGTCCACACCCAGCTGGTCAAGGGCGACAAGGTGGAGATCAAGATCGCCGCCAAGGGTGGCGGCTCGGAGAACAAGTCCCGCTTCAAGGTGCTCAATCCCTCCGACTCCCTGGTCGACTGGGTACTCGGCGAGGTGCCGAAGATGGGCGCCGGCTGGTGCCCGCCCGGCATGCTCGGTATCGGCGTCGGCGGCAGCGCCGAGCAGGCCATGCTGCTGGCCAAGGAGTCCCTGATGGAGCCCATCGACATCCATGAGCTGTTGGCGCGCGGCCCGTCGAATCGCAAGGAGGAGCTTCGCCTGGAGCTCTACGACAAGGTCAACGCCCTGGGCATAGGTGCGCAGGGTCTCGGTGGACTGACCACGGTGCTGGACGTCAAGATCAGCGACTTCCCCACCCATGCCGCCTCGCTGCCGGTGGGGATGATCCCCAACTGCGCCGCCACCCGTCACGTGGAGTTCACCCTCGACGGCTCGGGCCCGGCCATCCTCACTCCGCCACAACCGGAAGACTGGCCCGACGTGGCCTGGGAGGCCTCGCCCGATGCCCGCCGCGTCAACCTGGACACGGTGACCCGGGAGCAGATCGCCGACTGGCAGCCGGGTGACCTGATCCTGCTCAGCGGCAAACTGTTGACCGGCCGCGACGCGGCCCACAAGCGCATCGCCGACCTCTACGCCAAGGGCGAATCCCTGCCGGAGGGGGTCGACTTCCACAACCGCTTCATCTACTACGTCGGCCCGGTCGATCCGGTACGCGACGAAGTGGTCGGCCCCGCCGGCCCCACCACCGCCACCCGCATGGACAAGTTCAGCGAGGTGATGCTGGGCCAGGCCGGCCTGCTCGGCATGGTGGGCAAGGCGGAGCGTGGACCGGCCGCCCTGGAGGCGATCAAGAAGTACCAGGCGGTCTATCTGATGGCGGTGGGCGGTGCCGCCTACCTGGTCTCCAAGGCGATCAAAGGCTCCCGCCTGCTCGCCTTCGAGGATCTGGGCATGGAGGCGATCCGGGAGTTCGAGGTGGTCGACTTCCCGGTCACCGTGGCGGTCGATAGCCGCGGCACCTCGATCCACCAGACCGGCCCCGCCGAATGGCGTTCGAAAATCGGGAAAATTCCAGTCGTAACGGAGTAGTCAGTCATGAGCCTCTACAAAGCCTTTCGCATCCACAATGAAGACAAGGTCCACTCGGCCGGTATCGAGATGTTGGAGCAACGGCCTCCCGAGCCCGGCGAGGTGCTGATACGTGTCGCCTACTCCAGCGTCAACTACAAGGATGCCCTGGCCGGCACCGGCAAGGGTCAGATCCTGCGCCGCTTTCCGCTGACCGGCGGTATCGATGCGGCCGGCGAAGTGGTGGAGAGCAACGACAAACGGTTCAAAGCGGGTGACCAGGTGATCGTCACCGGCTACGAACTCTCCGCCACCCATGACGGCGGTTATGCGGAGTATCTCAAAACCAGTGCTGACTGGGCGGTCCTGCTGCCGGATGGGCTGAGCCTGCAAGAGTCCATGGTACTGGGTACCGCCGGCTTCACCGCCGCGCTGGCCCTGCACCGCATGGAGATCAACGGCCAACGCCCCGACATGGGGCCGATCCTGGTCACCGGAGCCACCGGTGGTGTCGGCAGCTTCGCCGTCAACATTTTCGACGGCGAGGGCTACCAGGTCACCGCCGTCACCGGCAAGGCGGAACAGCACGCCTATCTGGAGCACCTGGGCGCACAGGAGGTGGTCGGGCGCGATGAGGTGAAGACAGGTCATCACGCCCTGGAGCGCGGCAAATGGGGCGGTGCCGTGGACAACGTGGGCGGCGAAATGCTGGCCGGCATCACCCGCACGGTCAAACCCTGGGGCAATATCGCCAGCATCGGCCTGGCCGGTGGCCACGAGCTGAACACCACGGTGATGCCTTTCATCCTGCGCGGCGTCAGCCTGATCGGCATCGACTCGGTCGGCTGCCCGCGGGATGTTCGCAAAGAGATCTGGCAGCGGCTCGCGACCGATCTCAAGCCGCGTCAGCTGGATGAGATCGTGACCCGCACAGTCGACCTCGAAGGCCTGCCACAGGTCTTCGATGAGCTGCTTGCGGGGAAGATTCTCGGGCGGGTGCTGGTCAGTATCGAGTAAGTTTTGAGTGATGAGTTTTTAGTTTTGAGTGAGGTTGTGTGCGGCTCGCCGCACGATTGTTTTTATTCCCCCTCTCCCTGACCCTCTCCCGCAAGGGGAGAGGGAAAGTGCTTTTCGAGTGCATCGAATGCTTCCTGCCAGGTCGTGGAATCAAGACGTTTTTCGCTCCGCTTCTTGATCGATGCGTCCCCTCTCCCCTTGCGGGAGAGGGCCAGGGAGAGGGGACTATAAAACCCGTGAGCGCAGCGAACACCTCAACTCAAAACTCATCACTAAAAACTCAAAACTTTTCACCCCATTGTTCAATTCTCGAACCTGCCATCAGCTTGGCTGATCATGCTGGGCAATCAAGAAAACTCATACCCCTTAGGCACCACCACGATCCCTTTCGGCGAGATGGTGAACCGCGCGGCGTCCTTCTCTTTGTCGAAGCCGATGCGCTCGCCTGGCGGCACCTCCACATCCTTGTCGATGATGCAGTTCTCCAACTGGGCGCCGTTACCCACCTTGACCCCGTTGAACAGGATCGAATTGTGGATCACCGCCTCGTCGCCGATCTGCACCAGCGGGAAGAGAATCGAGCGCTGCACGCTGCCGCCGACGATGACCACACCACCGCCGACGATGGAGTTGATGAAGATCCCCTCGCTGCCCGACAGGCCGGGTACCGTACGCGCCGGCGGATTTTGACTCTGATAGGTGCGTATCGGCCACTCCGGCTGGTAGAGATCGAGTGAGGGCACCGGATCGAGCAGCTCCATGTTGGCCTCGTAGTAGCTGTCGATGGTGCCCACGTCGCGCCAGTAGCGGTCGGGACTGACCCGCCCTTTCTCACCGCCGAAGCGATAGGCATAGACCCCTTCCCCATCGATCAGGCGCGGGATGATGTCATGGCCGAAGTCGTGGCTCGACGCCTCCCGCTCGCTGTCCTGCTCCAGAATCTCGATCAGGCGGTCCATGGAGAAGACGTAGATGCCCATGGAGACCAGCGCCCTCTCGGGGTCGTCGGGTGTCGCCACCGGTTGCGGCGGTTTCTCCTCGAAGGCGGTCACCCGTCCCTCAGCGTTCACGTTCATGACGCCGAACTGACTCGCTTCCGCCAACGGCACCTGCATACAGGCCACGGTGACGCCCGACTGGTGCTCCTCGTGGTAGGCGATCATCGGTGCGTAGTCCATGCGATAGATATGGTCCCCCGCCAGGATCAGCACCCGCTCCGCCCCGCTGCGCTTGAGCATATAGAGGTTCTGAAACACCGCGTCGGCGGTGCCGGCGTACCAGTTGCCGCCGGTGCGCATCTGCGGCGGTACGGCGGTGATGTACTCCCCCAGCTCGGGATTGAACAGGGACCAGCCATCGCGCAGATGCTTCTGCAGGGAGTGGGATTTGTACTGGGTCAGCACCAGAACGCGGCGCAGCCCGGAGTGGAGGCAGTTGACCAGAGTGAAATCGATGATCCTGTATTTACCGCCAAAAGGCACGGCCGGTTTGGTGCGATCTTCAGTCAGGGGTTTCAAACGGGAGCCGTGTCCTCCAGCCAATATGACGGTCAGGGTTTTATCCAGCATCAGGGGTACTCCTGGTAATGCGATGTTGGTGCGTGATCTTGCGCCACGCGGAATGTATTGCTGTGCCCCCTGCAAAAAACACACCCAAAGCGGCTAACGGATCAAGGACTTGCCGAATTCAAAGATACGGAGACAATCGAAAGCGCCATGATGACACATCACGCACTAATCCGGACCCTCTGTCGAAGCCGGCATTCAGCGAAAGCACCGCTTTGGTGCATGCACCGCGACCCTATGGCGCCTATGCGAAAAAGCCGGCGGTCATGGTGACCGCCGGCCAGACTCATCGGACAGTGTGCGGACTCAGTGTTCCCGATAGTGGGGATCGATCCAGCACTTTGGCAGTGCCTCACCAGAAGGAAAGCTCATCTCGTCCTTGGCGAACGACTCTGCATCCTGCAGCTCTTCTCCGGCATGGAACCGTCCGACGATATGGTCATGGTTGGGGTTGAAAAGGTCGGAGAGACTCAGTACCTCAACCAGTTTTTCACTATTTTTCTGCATCAGAAACATCTTCGACCTCCTTCCCGATCGGTCAGGGGCTCGTCTCGCCTCCTAATAAAATTATGGTTGACCCCCCCGGTTTTTCAATCCATTAACGGCCGGAAAGTGCCCCTTGATCGCTTATGGATTCCTGCATGAACCCAGTTCGGGTAGGGTGGGGCCCTGCCCCACCGAATAGCCATCCTCATCGATAGAAATGGTGGGGCAGGGCCCCACCCTACATGTGATCACGCCTTGGTTCCGGTGGGGTCAGAGTTCTCGGGTGGCGAGGAAGCGCACATCGGGCCAGCGCTCGATGGCCAGGTCGAGATTGACCCGGGTCGGCGCCAGGTAGACCAGCTGGTCGTCGCCGTCGAGGGCCAGGTTCTCGTGCGCCTTCTCCTTGAAACGCTCGAGCATTTTCGCATCCTCACACTCGATCCAGCGGGTGGTGGCCACATTGACCGGCTCCACGATCGCCTCCACCTTGTATTCGTGCTTGAGCCGCTCGACCGCCACGTCGAACTGCAGCACCCCGACCGCGCCCAGGATCAGGTCGTTGTTCTTCAACGGCCGGAAGACCTGGGTCGCCCCCTCCTCGCACAGCTGCAGCACCCCCTTGAGCAGGGCCTTCTGCTTCAGCGGATCCTTCAACACCACGCGGCGGAAGAGCTCCGGCGCGAAATAGGGGATACCGATGTACTTCAGCTCCTCGCCCTCGGTAAAGGTGTCGCCGATCTGGATGGTGCCGTGGTTGTGCAGGCCGATGATGTCGCCCGGCCAGGCCTCCTCGACGTGCTTGCGTTCGTCGGCCTGGAAAGTCAGCGCGTTGCTGATCTGCACCGTCTTACCGATGCGCACGTGGTTCATCTTCATGCCCTTGCGATAGCTGCCGGAGCAGACCCGCAGGAAGGCGATGCGGTCCCGGTGCTGGGGGTCCATATTGGCCTGGATTTTGAACACGAAGCCGCTGAACCTGCTCTCCTTGGGATCGACCAAACGCTGCTGGGTCGGGCGCGAAAGGGGCGCGGGGGCGTACTCTACGAAGGCGTCGAGCAGCTCCTTGACGCCGAAATTGTTGATCGCCGAGCCGAAGAAGACCGGGGTCTGCTCGCCCCTGGCGTAGGCCTCCAGGTCAAGGGGGTGGCTGGCGCCGCGCACCAGTTCGATCTCCTCGCGCAGTTCCTCGGCCTGGCCGCCGATCAGCTCGTCCAGCTTCGGATTGTCGAGCCCCTGGATAGTCTCGCCGACCTGGATCTTGCCGCCGTGGGTGGCGCTGAAGAGGTGGGTGGCATCCGTTCGCAGGTCGTAGACCCCCTTCAGCCGCTTACCCATGCCGATGGGCCAGGTCACCGGGGCGCAGGCGATCTTCAGCACCGACTCGACCTCGTCGAGGATCTCCAGCGGGTCGCGGCCCTCCCGGTCGAGCTTGTTGACGAAGGTGAGAATCGGCGTGTCGCGCAGACGGCAGACCTCCATCAGTTTGATGGTCCGCTCCTCCACGCCCTTGGCCACGTCGATCACCATCAGCGCCGAATCCACCGCGGTGAGGGTGCGGTAGGTGTCCTCGGAGAAATCCTCGTGGCCGGGGGTATCGAGCAGGTTGACGATCTCGTCCCGGTAGGGGAACTGCATCACCGAGGAGGTCACCGAGATGCCGCGCTCCTTCTCCATCTCCATCCAGTCGGAAGTGGCGTGACGGGCAGCCTTGCGCCCCTTGACCGTACCGGCCATCTGGATGGCGCCGCCGTAGAGCAGCAGCTTCTCGGTCAGGGTGGTCTTGCCGGCATCGGGATGGGAGATAATGGCGAAGGTACGCCGGCGGCTGAGTTGTTCGAGCAGTTCGGACATCGGGATAGGTCGATTGGATAAAAGGGTGCGGATTATAACGCATCCGACCGCTGTGGTGAGAGCCGTCATCCCCTGTCAGCGCCGGGCTATGCGATTCATGGTGCGACAAGCCGCACCAGCGAAGCCTGTAGCCTGGATGGCGCGAAGCGGAATCCGGGATAGCCCGTATCTTCCCCTGGATTTCGCTTCGCGCCATCCAGGCTACCTCTCCGCGACACAATGGGCCAGGCAACGAAAGGGATAGTCCATGCCATTCTGGGCAAAGCCCGATCCGGTTCAGCACCGGCAACCGAAGTGAGCACAATGCAGGAAACTGCTTCCGCAATTTCCTTTTCTGCCTGTGCCTACCGTTTAAATTTTCCAGCTTTTCTATACTTATCGTCGGGTGACTTCATTCTTATGGCATCGGTATGGCGCTATCGATTACAACAACGACCGGGCTGAGCAACGGGCTCTTCATGTCCGAGCGCACGGTCAGTCGCAGCGATTCCGAAGACTCGGCGGAACGCGGCGGCGCCCTGACTGCCGATGATGCTGCTCCGTCAACCCGGGAGAGCGCCTCCGAGCGCCCGGTGCGGGAGACGCAGAGACCCGGTGAGCTGACGCCGGAAGAGCGGAGCCAGGTCGCCGAACTGCAGCGGCGGGACCGGCAGGTCAGGGCCCACGAACAGGCCCATAAGGCCGCCGCGGGACAGTATGTCACCGGCGGCAGCTTCAGCTACCAGACCGGCCCTGACGGCAGGCGCTATGCCATTGGCGGAGAGGTTTCGATCAATGCCTCGGGCGGTAGAACCCCGGAGGAGACCCTGCGCAAGGCCGAGCAGATTCGACGCGCCGCGCTGGCACCGGCCGACCCCTCGTCCCAGGACCGCCGGGTCGCTGCCCAGGCCACCGCCATGGCCGCCGAGGCGCGCAGCGAGATCGGCGCGCAGCGGCGCGCGGAACTGCAGCAGAATCGACAGGCCATGCAGGAGAACCAGGTCACCACGGCGGAGGATCAGGTGAAAAGTGCAACACCGCTGGGCCGACGCGCCATCGCCTCGTTCACCGCCATCGGCGGGGGCGGCAGCCTGCACAGCGAGCCGCAGACCGTCGACGAGATCATCTGATCGATTCAGAGTCAGGGACGAATGGCGCTTGCTTGGGTAGTTAATGGTGGGGCAGGGCCCCACCCTACACCTC
>JBNKYJ010000060.1:0-11908 GCA_050300835.1 Sedimenticolaceae bacterium | reverse complement strand
TCCCGATCTCACTGACCACCAGCAGGTCGCCGTTCATCGTGCCTTCGACTTCGACCTCGGTGCCTTCAGTGATGTTCGAGAGCAGCGGATTGCTCAGCATCAGCCCGATTCCGTTGACTGTGTAGCCGTCTGTGGCGTTGCCCATAAGGATGCCGCGCACCTTCACTTCGCTGTCGCTGTCGTCGATCAGGTCGTCATCGTCGGACTCGATGCGCCGTGCCTCCAGCCCACTGCCGGTGTCGACCAGTTTCACTTCGGCGAAGGTGCCGACCGGGTCGGCCGGCAGGTCGATGCTGGCACTGCTGCTGATGGCGTAGGGCCCAGCCGGGTCGCCGTTCTGGAGTTCCAGCGTGATGGTCGCACCGTCGTACTGGGTGATACTGCCTTTCACCTCATAGTCATGGTTGCTGTCGTTCTGCAGCTCGATGCGGGAGGCAATGATCTGGCTGCCGTCGAAAAAGCCGCTGACTTCGAGCTCCTGTCCCTCGGCAAGACCGGCAAAACTGGCGCCATCGTCGAACACGGTATCGCGGGCATCGGCGCTGACCGCCATGCCGAGGATGGTGAAATTGGCTGTGTCACCGTTGACAATCAGGCTGCCGCTGTCGATCGGCCCCTCCAGATCATCGTCGTAGTAGATGCTGTCCGCTGTGCCTGTGACGCCGTCGTCGTTGATCGTGCCGACCACCTTGACTTTCATACCGACGGCAAGGGAGTCATCCCCGCTGGCGGATTCGTCCTTGTCGTCCACGTAGTAGCGGGTGGATGGGCCGGTTTCATACTCCACGCCATTGACGTAGACGCTGCCGAAACCGTCGACTTTGCCGATGCTGCTCGATTTGGCGCTTGTCACGCTGGAGCTCCCGCCGCCACCTCCACCGCAAGCGGCAATCAAAGCGATGGTGGATGCGGCTGTGGCCAGTGTGATTAGTTTATGCGGTTTCATTTCGACGTCCTCCTTCGGGGGGCGGAGTAAGGATGCTGGTGGAGTGGTAAATAAATGGGATATTTTTCCCAATATTGTGATTATAGAAATGAAATAGCATCTTGCAAGCCATCGCGCTCATCACCTGCGTCGAGACGATGAACGCTCCTCAGAATCTGTCGTTCGAGAATTAGAATCTGGCGCGGCAGGGGTGTTGAAGTCTTTAGGGTGCCGTTGCTGCCTGGATGGGCTGGAGGGGGTGTGGATGTTGATCGAGCCGCATGACCGCCGTATCGACTCCATCGCCTGTCATCATCCTGTCATGCGCGAGGGGTTCAATACTGCGGCATGAGTGTATCCCGTCACACCTCTGCAAACGTTCATCCAAAGGCGGGTCGTCCACTATCGGGATGTGTCGGTGTATACCGGTAATCGCCTGGTGATTCTCGATGCGGACGGCACCACCGTGGACGCCTTCAGCGCCATCAACCAGACGTTCGCGGCCCATGGCATGGACATCGGTGATATCGAGCGCTTTCAGAACCGCCGCCACATCTTCAAATACCTGGGCGGATTGCGTGAGTTTCCAAAGAATCTGCGCCATCAGCTCAAGGGGCGCAAACGCAGCGCGCTGATCGCGACCCTGACCGAGATCTATCGCGAACAGGCGGAACTCTACGAGGGGGCACGGGAACTGATCAACCGGCTGCTGGCGGCGCCCGAGATTCGTGTGGGGATCGTCACCCGCAACATCACCCACCAGCCCGAGGCGACACTGAAGCAGCTCTACCGGCGCAACGGGGTCGATGTGGAGGGTTTCGATTTCTTCGTTCACCTGCCGCTGAAAGAGGACAAGCTGCCCGCTTTCCGTGCGATGCGGGAGGCCTTCGGCGTCAATCCGTCGCGCGCTTTCGCCTCGGGCGACGAAAAGAAGGATTTCCTCGCCGCGGTCGGCAGCGGTATGCATCCGTTCATGGTCTCTTACGGCTTTGAGAGTTTCGAACGACTGACCGACAAAGTCGGCATTCCGGAGGAGCTTGTCTCACGCCATCCCCGCCAGCTCAAAGAGCGTATACTGCACACTTTCGATCTATTGGATGGCGCCTGAGCCGTAGCTACGGCGGCAGGACCGCCAGCGGCAGGTGGGATGGACCATGTACGAATCGGAACATCGGAAACCCGTGGTGGCCATCGCCCTGGGCAGCGGCGCTGCGCGGGGCTGGGCGCACATCGGTGTGATCAGCGAACTCAAGGCCCTGGGTTTCGAACCGGAGATCGTGGCCGGCAGCTCCATCGGTGCCCTGGTCGGGGCGGCCTATGCGGCCGACCAACTGGAGCGACTCGAGCACTGGACCCTGGCGCTCGATTGGCGGGGGATCCTCAAATACCTCGACCCCAGCCTCATGGGGGGCGGACTGATCGAGGGGGAGAAGCTTTCCGAGCTGGTGGCTCAATATGTGGAGGATCTCCATTTCGAGGAGCTGCCGCGCCGGCTCGGGGTGGTGGCCACCGAACTGGAAACCGGACGCGAGATCTGGTTTCGCGAAGGTCCGGTGATGGAGGCGGTGCGGGCCTCGATCGGACTGCCCGGTCTCTTCACCCCGATCTCCCATGAAGGGCGCTGGCTGGTCGACGGCGGGCTGTCGAACCCGGTTCCGGTCTCGCTCTGCCGGGCCATGGGTGCCGATCTGGTGATCGCGGTGAATCTCAATGGCGATATCCTCGGGCGCCACTTTCGCCGCGAGGAAGAGCCGGAAGAGGGTGAAAACGGTTCCGCAATCGAGGCCTTCTGGGATCGTCTGGCCGGACAGCTGAAAAACACCCTGAGCAGCCGCAAGGACATGTTACTGGCACGACTGCTGGGTGAGAGTCGGGGTAATCCGGGGCTCTACGAGGTGCTGGCCGGCTCCATCAACATCATGCAGGACCGCATCACGCGCAGCCGTATGGCGGGCGACCCGCCGGACATCATCCTCACGCCGCGGCTGTCGCGCCTGGGCTTGATGGAGTTCGACCAGGCGGCACTGGCCATCGAAGAGGGTCGGCAGTCGGTGCGGCGCATGCGCCCGGCCCTGGAGGCACTGCTGGAGTCGGTCTGAGCCGCCGGCCGTCTATTCGTTATAGAAGGGGTAGAAGGGCTCGCTGGCGTGGCTGACGGGCGCATCGTCCAGCAGCCTGGCCTTGACCCGGGTCACGGTCAGGCCCTCGTCGTCACAGATTTCCGGAAACAGGCGATACACCCGCCCCGTTTCCCGGGGGCGTTGCCATGCGGCCTGTTCCAAACGCTGCCTCAGACCCTGTTCGAGTTCGAGTTGCAGCAGCCAGGGTGCCTGCCAGTCGAGATAGTCGGTGACCAGACGCCAGGCGGAAGAGTTTGGCCAGTCGGTGCTCAGCAACAGGGGTGGAAATGCCTGCGCCGGGAACCGTTCACCGTCCATGCTGATGGCCTCGCTGGCATTGCGTTCGATCCAGACGGCTGCCGGTCGCTTTCCGGCGGTATGGCGGATCAGGTTCTTGAGGTCATCGATATCCCCGGCTTCGGAGCTGAATCTGCGGCTTGAGCTGCCGCCCGGGTACCAGGCCGGGTTATCGGTGTGCGGCAATGCATCGGCGTCCAGTGCGCTGTCGAGTAGCGCCAGAGGCCGGCGGTCGATGCCGTGCAACAGCCAACATTCGAAGCGGTCGGCCAGGGGGAAGGGGATCTGTTCCGCATAGCGTTCCAGCGCCTTCACCAGCTTGTCGCCGGTCGCTTCCACCAATCCGGAGGGGGCAGTGCCGCGGATCTTCGATCGCCTCAGCCCCCGTTTCGGTTGCCAATCGCCATAGCGGACTTCGGATAAACCGGTGTGGCTGACAATCCGCTCGTCGGCCACGAAGAGTTTCCAGTTGTCACCGTCCATGCTCTCGGCAATACCGCCCTGCACGCTGACAACCTGTTGCACGCCATGGAAAGGCGAGAGCAGGCGTCGGCTGTAGCATCGAATCTCCATAAAACAATTCTGGTTGTCGTTGCGAAGAAGGGCAAGGTCAGGCAATCAACGGAATCGTAGCGGTTTTTTCGACGACAGCCCGCTGCATAATCAGCTTTCCGAAGAGCATTGCAAGAGAGCGCGTTGTCACAATGACCAGAGTCATACTGCTGAGTGCCTGTCTGCTGTTATGGGGTTGCAGCGATTCCGGTGAGCGTGGCTCCACAGCCCCCCCGGAGATGCCCCGTTTCGCCGGTGAGGAGCTGGCCAAGGGACGGGGCGTCTGGATGGGGACCTGCCGCAACTGCCATCTGCTGGGTATCTCCGGTGCGCCGGCGGTGAGCGATTATGGCGCTTGGAGGCCACGTATCGAAAAGGGCAGGCAGGCGCTCTATCAGAGTGCCCTGAACGGCATCAAGGGCAGTGACGGCGACTATCGGATGCCGCCGCGGGGCGGAAACTCCCAGCTCAAGGACGAGCAGGTGCGTCAGGCGGTCGACTACATGGTGACGGCTGTCGAGAAGCTGGCGGATCGATGAGGCGGAGTCCTGATGCCGGGTTGACAGGCATTCGAACTGAAAAACCCTCTTAATGTCGGTGGCTTTGACAGGGGCGAATTCAATTCTGACTGGAAATTACGTAACACTCTGATAAATAACATAAGTTATTTTTTGGCATGGCCGTTGCTTTATATTCTGCGAAGCAACATCATCGGAGTTTTTTACGTGTATTACCGCAGCATCTTCAATAAGTTTCTCATGGGTCTCCTCTTCAGCGGCGCTTTCAGTCTCTCTCTGCCTCTGAACGCGGCCATGCTCGATGTCTGGACCACCGGTGGCTGGTCGGTCCTGGATGCCGAGGACGGCACCACCCCGGGTGGCTATGTCGGCCCGGGTTGGGGTGGACAGGATTTCGACGCCGAATACCTGTTTTACAAGCAGGAGGGAAAACTGCTCTCGATCGGCCTGCAGAGCGGTTTCGATCTTCTGGATGGTCAGCAGGACTTCTCCGGGCGTACCTACTATGCCGGCGACCTGGCGATTGCGTTCGACGGCGGTGAATATGACTACGCCATCGATTTCGGTCTGTTGACCCGCAATATTCATCAAGTCGATGTCGGTCTCGGAAGCGGCAATCAGGACGCTGCCGGTTTCTATGCCGTGTCGCAGTGGAACAACGACATCAGTTTCAATTCCTCGAGCCCTTTCGCCATGGATGAGGGCAGCTTCCTGACCGGTATCACGGGTTCCAGTGGCTCCGGCCTGATGTCGGACGGTCTCAGTTACTACCGTATCGTGACCCTGGATCTCGATGTCCTCGGCTACAACGCGTCCACCTTCTCCGCCCACTGGACCATGTCCTGTGGCAACGATGTGGTGGAGGGTACGGCCAAAGTGCCGGAGCCGGGTAGCCTGGTACTGCTGCTGGGCGGTCTCGTCAGCCTGATCGGTGGCCGTTATCTGCGCCGCCGGGCCTGATCTGCCTCGATAGGATCTGGGTGGGGGGGCAACCCCCCGCTCAGCATCATCCGCCAGATGCCTCCATCCCCCCCTCCCGGGGCATCGACTCAACTTCTCACTTCCGCTACCTTCATCTGAACTGAAAGTCAGACTCCCCGCCCTCGCCTTCAGTGGGGCGCCTCCTCCTCATCGAAGCAGTGATCCGTCTCCACGATCCGTCGCTGTGAATCGTCCGCAACTTTCCGACCGACAACACATGCAGGCCCGATTGGCAGGGGGTGGAAGTCGATTTCCGATCAGCGGGAGCGCGAGAGACGGCGGTATTTGGGCAGGCCGAGGTCCCAATAGAGCGCGGCCAGACGCAACAGGAAGATGGCGCAACCTGCCGTCACTGCCGAGTATGCGGCATCAAACCCGAGCCGCAGCAGCCCGATCAGCAGCAGTGCTCCGATCCAGGCCGCCGTGGCGTAGAGCGGACCCTGGAATACCAGCGGTTCCTCGTTGCAGAGCACGTCACGCAGGATACCGCCCACGACACCGGTGATCACGCCCATGAAGCTGGCCACCAGCCAGGGGGTCTGCAGCAACAGCGCCACCTTGCAGCCGGCAACGGTGAACAGTGCCAGGCCGAGGGCGTCGGGAACCAGGAACAGCCTGCCCGGCAGGTCGATATGGCGAGCCAGGAAGAAGGTGAGCAACGCGGCGCCCATGGCGACGAACAGGTAGGTCTGGTCGGCCACCCAGAAGACCGTGCGGTCGAGCAGCAGATCGCGCAGGGTGCCGCCGCCGAGGGCCGCGGCCATGGCGATCACCATCATGCCGAAGAGGTCGAACGGTCGCTTGCCCGCTTCCAGTACGGCGGCGGCCGCCATCACCGCCACGGCACACTGGGTGAAGCCGTAGATGAGGGTGCTGACCGGAAGCTCGATCGGGTTCATTCGGGCTGGGGGTTACGCGGCGCGCGGCTGAGGCGGATATCGAGCGGTCGGCTGGTGTCCAGGTGCAGGTCGCGCTGGGGAAAGGCGATGCTGATGCCGGCCTGGTTGAACTTGCGGTTGATCGCCTCGTGCAGGGCGGTGATGGTCGGCAGCCGGTTCTCCATGGCACCGAGGTAGCTGCGCAGCAGCAGGGTCAGGGCGTTGTCGCCGAAACCCTCGAAGGTGGCCACCGGTGGCGGATCGTCGAGTACGTTCTCGTTTTCGTGGGCCGCTTCGAGCATCAGCGACATGGCCTGATTCACGTCACTGCCATAGGCCACGCCGACGGTGACGATCACCCGGTTGACCTTATCGGTCAGGGTCCAGTTGACCACCCGCCCGGTGATGAACTCCTTGTTGGGGATCAGCAGCTCCTGCTTGTCGTAATTGATGATGGTGGTGGCGCGGATACGGATGCGCGAGACCACGCCGGTGGTGTTGTCGAGAGTCACCACGTCGCCGACCCGGATCGGGCGTTCGAACAGCAGGATGATGCCGCTGATGAAGTTGGCCACGATCTCCTGCAGGCCGAAGCCGAGACCGACGCCCAGGGCGGCCACCAGCCACTGGATGCTCGACCATTGGAAACCGATGGTGCTGAAGGCGGAGATGACGCCGATGGCGACGATCGTATATTGCAGCAGGGTAGTGAGCGCGTAACGGGCTCCCGCATCGAGCGGCAGGCGCTGCAGCAGGGTGATCTCCAGTACGCCGGGCAGGTTCTTGGCCGCCAGCAGAGTGACCGCCAGGGCCACCAGACCCACCAGCAGGTCGCTCAGGGAGAGGGGGGTCAGGGTGGTGACGCCGTCGACGACCTCCTGGGTGGAGATGGGCAGTACGATCTGGTTGAAGAAATCGAGCGCCGGCAGCAGGTCGCCCCAGATCATCCAGGTGCCGACCACGGCGCCGAAGAGATAGACGAAGCGCACCAGCCGCTTGGCCTGTTCGCCCAGGGCATCGAAGTTGATCTCCGGAATCTCCACGGCAATGGCGGCCGACTCGTCATCGGCCGCTTGCTGCTCCTGCTCGCGCTGGGCGCGCAGCTCCTCGCGTTTGCGCAGGGCGTTTTCATAGCGCAGGCGGCGTTCGGCGACGAAGAGGTAGCGCAGCAGCAGCTCCCTGAGAAAGAACAGTCCGACGAAGAACCAGAAGGTCACCTCCAGGTGCTCCAGCAGTCTCAGGGCCAGCGTCTGATAACCCAGGGCGGTGGATACGATCATGCCGGCCCCGATCAGCAGCAGCAGCGGGAACCAGAGAAAGTGGAGCTGTACCAGCAGGCTTTGCGGGCTCGACTGACGCCAGCCGCTCATCAGTTCGCTCGGCTTCTGCAGCAGACGGAACAGGAACACCAGGGTGACGGCCATGATGGCGATCACCGACAGGCGGCCGATCACCATCGCTTCCGCCGGCAGGTTGGCACCGGCACTGAGTGCCACCAGGAAGCGGAGCGGCGCGATGACGGGAATCACCCAACGCAACTCCCGGCTCAGCGGGTCGCAGATTTTACGCACCCACCGCAGGTGGCGGACGCCGACACCTTCGGGACGGCAGACTTCATACAGCAGCAGCCCGGCGGTCAGGGTGATACCCACTTTGATCAGGGCATCGGCAAAGGCGACCGTAAAGGGGGCCGCCGTGGGCAGTATCTTCAGTTGCAGGCCGATGCCGATCAACAGCAACGGCAGCAGGGCGATCTTGACCAGGGTGTAGAACAGGGCCCACAGGGTCAGCGGAAAGCTGTCGCTGCGGATCTTGCGCACCGATTTCGCCAGCAGCGGCAGTTGCAGGGCGGCGGCCTTGCGGTAGCGGATCTGCAGGCCGATCAGCACGATCAGGAGGAGGGCCATCAAGGGCCTGTGGGTGACCGCCGAATACAGGTCCATGGCCAGCTGGGCCCACTTCTCTCCCCGGAAGATCCAGCCGAGGCTGGCGGTCAGGGTCTTGACGTTGGTCAGGCTGCCGCTGGAGATCCAGATCAGCTGGTCGTTGATGTAGTTGATGTAGGATTCACTGACTTCCACCAGCTGGCGTTCGGCCAGGTCGAGGGAGGTGAGCTGGGCGATGTAGCGGCTGTAGACCTTTTGCAGCTCGTTGAGCGCTTCGCGGCGGGACTGAGCCAGGTTTTCAGCCAGGCTGCGAAGGTCCTTGCCCTCCGGATGCGTGGCGTCATCGGGCAGCTCTTCCAGCGTGCGCGCCACCACCTGCTGCAGATTGCCGCGTTCCCGCAGCAGCTCCTCGATATTGATCTGACGGTCGGTCGCCTGGTTGATCTCCTGTTTGCGTTGCGCCGAGTTGCGGCTGTAGCTGCGGAAGGAGGGCAGGGCTTCGCGGCGACGGTAGAGCATGGCGCCGATGGCCTCGCTGGCGCCGACCACCTCGACCCGCTGACGGGTGCTGGCGAAGTCGGTGCGGATCTCGTCCAACTGCTGTTTCGCGGTCGCCAGATTGTAGGTGACCTGTTTCTCGCGATAGACCAATTCCTCCAGCTCGGCGCGGTTGCCGGCGTTTTCCTCGGCGATCTTGCGCAGCGGTTCAGGCAGGTTGGCGGTCTCCGCCTGCAACTGTTCGGCGGCCTCTCTGGCTTTGCTGGCCTGGCTTTCGCGCAGGGCCGCCGCGGCCGTGTTGAGCTGCTCCAGGTCGGCCTGCAGACGGCTGATACGGTTGGCGGTACTGTCCCGCTGGGCCTGGGCCAGATTGGTCAGCAGGCTCTGGTTGCCGAGTTTGAGTTTGAGCAGATCGAGCTCGGCCTGGCGCAGCAGGTAGCGGCTCTTGAGCGAGAGCACCCGGGCATGGGTCAGGGCCTTGGGTTCGCCCGCCGGCAGATCCTTGATCTCCTGCTGGATCTGGGACAGGGTCTTGGTGTGCTCGTCGATCTGGTCGTTGATCTGTTTGCTGCCGACCAGCAGCTTGGCGAGCGACTCCAGCTGCTGCTTCTGTTCATCACGCGCATTGGTCAGGCTGAGCTCATCCTGGCTGATGCGAAGCTCCAGCGCCGGCAGGTCGGCATGCTCGATGACCCGCTGCAGCGCCTTCGCCTCCTCGTCGCCGGCAGGCTTCTGCTTCAGCTCCGCGATGCGTCGCGGTGCGCTCTTGACCGTCTCTTCGAGTTGACTGCGCTCCTCGCGGGCCTTGTCGGTCAGCTGCAGCCAGTTCGCCGCCTGGTCGTACATCTCCTTGGCCTTGGCCTTTTGCGCCTCGTCCAGTGTCTGATCGGTATCGACGGTGGATTTAGCAGACTCCACCAGGCTGAGGGTGGGCGCGTCGCTGCTTATCAGGTCGTCAGCCGGTTGCTCGGCAGCGAGGATTGCTGACGGTAGGGTGATCGTCAGCAACAGGGTGAACAGAGAGACGGCTCGAATCAGGCTCATAGGGTGACGATGCTCGGTTTGCGGAAGATCAGCCTTTGTCCCCGGCCGGGTGATTTGGTTTCACCAGTTAGCCGAGAATGCGGCAGGGATCGCTGATTGGCATTATTTACCAGCCGGTTGCCGCTTTCCACACCCCGGCGGCACGATCGCTTGCAAGATGCGCGCGAGTGACGTTGCGGTCAGTCGGTTCTCTGATCCTCGGATGGCTGAAAAGAGGTCTCGGACCGATCGGAAATCGACAGGCCGCTTGTTTGCGGGATGGGCTCTACGGCCGGTTCGGGGCGTCGCCACAACCAGGCGACGATCAGCGTCAGGGTGAGGCCGAGCAGGAGTGAGACGGGCCAGACGGGTTGACCGAGCAGATGCAGCAGCAGGTAACCGGCGACGATACCGCCGATCGCCACCCACTTGCCGCTGCGTGTCATCATGCCGTGCGAAACGAAGAGATGGACGGGCTGGCCGAAGCGGGGGTGTGAAAGGATGCGCTGTGTCAGATGCGGCGCGCTACGTGACCAGCACCAGACCGCGCCGATCCAGAATACGGTGGTCGGCATCACTGGGAGGAAGATCCCGACCACGCCGAGGGCGAACAGCACCCAGCCGGCGGCCAACAGCCAGGGCTGGGATTTGCGTGTGGATTGCGGGTCGCTGTTCGCCATACTCATACTCTGCATCCTATACCTTAAGACTAGGCAATTTAGGGCCGGCACTCCTGCAGAATTTGGGGTAATTCAATGCTCATCCGCCCTCGATCAGCCAGTACCAGCCATAGGCTGCCACCAGGGCGGGGAGCGCACTGTAGAGGGTGGCCACCAACGCCGCCCTGGGGGCCACGGCGATAGCGGGGAAGAGGGCGTCGCCGTCATTGGCAATGGCGTTGCCGAGCTGGGCCGAGAGTGGCATGGCGCCGCTCAGGTAGAGCGAGGTGACCACGATCTGGGGACCGCAGCCGGGGACGAAACCGATCAGGACCGCCAATGCCGGCACCAGCGGGCCCCAGACGGCGATGGCCGTGGTCGGGTCGATCCCGAGGCCGGTGATCATCAGCGCATAGCCGAGGAAGGCGAAAATCACCCAACTGGTGACGAAGTTGGTGTCATCGACAACACGCCGCAGTGCCGGGGATGCGATCTCGCACACGCCACTGTCGCAAGGGGCGCTTTCACCACCGCGCAGCACCCACATGCCGAGGGCGAGCAGAGCGCCGGCGATCCCGAGCAGCATGGCCGGGGAGCCGGGCAGTAACGCATCCACGTCGACCTGAAAGGCGCCCAGGATGCCGACCACCAGGCCGGGAAGCGCGAGGGTTACCCAAAGCCCCTCGCTGCCGCGCCAGCGACGCGGCAGCCAGGGCTGGCGTGCCTGCATGCGGGGGCTGTCCGAGGTCGGTCGGGGCCGCAGGAAGCCGGGGCCGTGCCAGGCATCGACCGCATAGCCGGTGACCAGTCCCATCACGCCACTGACGACGAGGACGCCGGCGGCGGTGGCCGGCTCCTGGGCCAGCAACAGGAACATGGCGTCACCCATGGTGGCGATCAGCGTCGCCACCAGACCACCGAAACTCAGGTGGCCACGGGTGAATTGGGTCACCGCGACGATGGCGCCGCCGCAGCCGGGGAAGGAGCCGAGCAGGATGCCCGCCGGCACGTGCCAGCGCCTGTAGCGGTTGAGCAGGGTGGCGAGGTCGATGCCGAGACCATGCTCCGCCGCCAGCACCAATGCGATGGTGCCGGCGACGAAGACCGAGACCGCCAGATAGGCGTCGGCCAGGGCGCCGGCCGCGGCCTCGATGCCGCCGGGGATGGAGAGGGCGGCAAGGGCGAAGAGCGCGACCACCCCGGCACGAGTGACTCTGGGGTCGCGTGAAAAACCCGCGCCGGGAAGGTGTCGCTGAAGGGCGTGGGTCAATGTGGTCATTGGGGTTGCCTGTCGCCAATAGAATTAATGATAGTGACAGGTTAGAAAACCCATAATAATAAGTATAATCGTTTATTTGTAATGAATTGATTGGTTATTAATATAATTCTTATTTCGCTGACTGATCCGCTTCGGTTTCCTTTTCCAGTTATATACATCGATACGAATGGAAAATAACTGACCGGTATCGGTGGGGCAGGGCCCCACCCTACACCCTGAAATTGAACGGTAGGGTGGGGCCCTGCCCCACCAAAGACTGCTGATCGGGCAAGCGAACAGGCCCTGGCCTCGC
>JBNKYJ010000059.1:0-8384 GCA_050300835.1 Sedimenticolaceae bacterium | reverse complement strand
AAATCGTGGTGAAGTTCATCACCAGGTGCAGCAGCGCGACCGCCGCTCCCAGCCAGTAGACGAGCTGGCGCACCCAGGTCTGCTCGCGCAGGCCGGCCTCGAGCGTACCCGTCTCAATGGTTGTGGAATCGTTGGACATCGAGAGGCGACGGCTGCCGGTTGGCAGCCGTCGTCACAATCACTGAACGATCAAGCGCGCCGGGATCTCCAGTCCGGCCTCTTTGTAGTAGCGGGCCGCACCCGGATGCAGCGGCATCGGCAGACCGGCCATGGCCTTTTCCAGCGCCATTGCGTTGGTCGCCTTGTGGATCGACTGCAGAAATCCGAGATTTTCGTAGATGGTCTTGGTGATGCGGTAGACATCCTCTTCGGAGACGTCCGCGCGCACGGCGAGGAAGTTGGGTTGCGCGATGGTCATGATATCGGCGTCCTGGCCCGGATAGGTGTTGGCCGGGATCAGGTAGGGTGTCCACAGCTCCATGCCGCCATCGGCCTGTGCCGCCTGCTCCGGTGTGAACGCCAGCAGGCTCACCGCATCCCCCTTGGCGGCCAGGAGCTTGGTGACGGCGCCGACGGGTACACCGGCCGGGGTGCCGATCAGGTCGGCCTTGCCGTCCTGCATGGCGCTGGCCAGCGCGCTGTAGCCGCCGTAGAAGAGTTCAAACTGGTTGTCGATGTCGATACCCAGATTGGCGAAGATGGTCCTGCTGGAACCCAGGGATCCCGAATTCTTCTTTCCGAAGCCGGCGACGCTGTTGATGTTACGCACATCGGCGATGGTGCCGGACTCGGCGTGTTCCGCCTTGGTCAGAAAGTGCTCCACGTTCTGCCACAGCATGGTCACCGCGCGCAGGTTCTTCTGCGGCCCGTCGTTCTTCAGCGCGCCGGTACCGTTCCAGGCATAGGATCCGTAGAGACCTTGCAGAATCGCGAACTGGCACTCGTTCTCGCGCAGCAGCTTGATGTTCTCGCCGGACCCCGCCGAGTTGATCGCCGACATGTTGATCTTCTCGGTCGGCTGCAGTTTGACCTTGACCAGCGTCGACAGGGCCACGCCGACAGGATAGTAGGTGCCGCCGGTACTGGCGGTGGCCATCAGATAGTCCCCCTCGGCCGATGCCTGTGATGAAGCCCCCAGGCCGAAGAGTGTCAGTGACAGGGCGACAAGGCCCGATTTAAGGGATTTATGCATGTTGACTCCTCCAGCGGATCATTCTTCTCGTGTTCCTGGCTGAGTATAGATGGCATCCACACCGATCCACAAACCCTCAAACCCCAAGGAAGATTCGCCGATTTGCGGAAATCACTGCGGACGGTTGTCCGCCACGCCGGATCGCAGTGCCTGCAGCTGGTCCGCCAACAGGCGTGCGAACGAGAAGGTACAGGTAAAGGCGGGAGAAACCGCATTCAATACATGGAAGGATTGCGCATCGCCCTCATAGCGGAAGTCCATCTCCAGCTTGCGTTGCCTCGTATCGACCAGCTGGGCGCGGATACCGGGCGAGCCCCAACGGTTCCAACTCGGCGCATGCAGGCCATCGATCATCCGCCTGGCCATGCCGACGAGCTGTTTGCGGCTGGATTTCTTCAGCTCGCGCCAGGCCAGCTGCCGGAAACCGAAGTCGTTGCGCAGGAACAGTGACGCTTCCAGGCCCAGGATTGAGACCATCTCGCTCCAGGAGAAATTCTCCAGGCCGTGGTAGTTTTCGCGCCAGAACGCGGGGATGGCGGTGGGGCCGATCTTGCTGCGACCGTCCACGGTCTGGGTGGTGTGCACGCCGAGAAAGGGCTGCCGGAGATCAGGGACGGGATAGACATGCACCCCGAGCGCCTGCGCCGGGTCATCGCAATAGAGGTACAAGCCCTTGAAGGGCAGAATCGTGGTGTGCCGGCTGAAACCGTAGTCGCGCGCGATACGGTCGGCGTAGAGTCCGGCCGCGTTGACCACATAACCCGGACTCACCAGGCCTTGGGATGTCCGCACATCAGCGCCCTCGCGGCCCAGGTAGGCACACCCGGTGAGCAGCTGAATCCCCGACTCGGCCGCGTCCCTGGCCATCCGCGCCAGCACCAGTCCGGGATCGACCGAGCTGGTGGTGGGTGACCAGAGTGCGCGTTCCACGGTTCGCGCTCTGGGCTCGATGCGTCGGGCCTGTTCGGCGCTCACCGGCTCCAACTCGACCCCGTTGGCCCGGCCTCGTCTCAGCAACTCGTCCAGCGCCGGCAGATCCTCCTCGGATGTCGCCACCACCAGTTTGCCGCAACGGTTGATCGGCAAGCCGTTATGCAGACAGTAATCGGTCATGAGACGGTTGCCGTCGCGGGTCAGCCGGGCCTTGAGACTGTCGGCGGAATAGTAGAAGCCCGCGTGCAACACCCCGCTGTTGCGGCCGCTGGCATGTGCGGCCAGCGCCGGCTCCTTGTCGATCACCAGCAGCGACTGTTCAGGGTGGCGGCGCTTCAGTTCCAGGGCCAGTCCCAGGCCGATCACCCCGGCGCCGATGATGAGCAGGTCGGGTTTCCGATCGAACTGGGATTGCGCCATGTCAGTCACTCGGCTTGCGAACCGTGGCTGGCGATCTCAGAAGAAGAGCAGCTTGATGATGAAGGCGCTAAGGGCCAGAAACAGCACGCGACGGATCAATGTCTCGCCATGGCTGATGGTGGTGTGGGCACCGAGCCATCCACCGATCGAGTTGCCCACCGCCAGCCCGAGGCCGGTCCACCATAGGAGCTCCAGCTGGGTCGCGAAGACCAGCAACGCGACAACGGTGTAGACCAGCACGATGAGCACCTTGTGCATGTTGACCCGCACCAGGTCGAGTCCCATCACACGATGCAGGATCGGCATCAGGATGAAGCCGACCCCGATCTGGATGAAGCCCCCCCAGAAGCCGGCCCCGATCATCAGCAGATGTCCGGCAAGCAGGTTTTTCGGCTGGGTATCGCCACCGGTCGGCTTGACCTTGTCGTGGCCGGTCGCCATCAGCAGCATGACCCCGATCATTATCAGCGCCAGTACCCGATCGAACCACTCGCCCGCCAGGTGAACGCCGACCGAGGCGCCACCGACGGCGCCGAGCGAAGCGGCTGCGGCAAGGCTCAAGCTCAGTTTGAAATCGGAAAAGCCGCGACGACGAAACGCGGTCACCGCGGTGATGTTCTGCGCCAGGATCGCGATACGGTTGGTGCCGTTGGCCACCGGTCCAGGAATGCCCATGAACAGCATCACCGGCACCGTCAGCAGTGAGCCGCCGCCGGCCATCACATTGAGCCAGCCGGCGGCGATGCCGACCAGGCACAGTATCAGAATCTGCCAATACTCCATCTGAAAGCTCACCTCGAAAAACGTGACATCCTGAAACAGACCGCAACTTCAGTCGTTACGCGTCGGGATCTACGGTGCGCCGATAACAACATCTTTTGTAGGGCTTACGCGGGTGACGCGGGTTGACCGCTGATCCCGGCTAATAGTAACCAGGACCAGCCGCGAATGGCACTTTCTTGAATGCGGTTTTGGTGTGGCAAGCCGCACCCTACGGCTTAATCGCGTGTAGGGTGCGGCTTGCCGCACCGAATCACGGTGCAAGCAAGGTGCAAAACCTACACCCTTGCCTTAAGGCATGTTCCATACGGATCAGAATCTGAAGCCCGGAAACAGAACAAGCCAATGAGCTATCCCGTCTCCCGCGATCTCCGTTTCCGTCTAAACTGGGGCTACTGGGGAGTCGGTCAAAAATAAACGAACCGCGACAAACGAGGTCGAACCAATCTCCAAGGACTCATCCTTGCCAACCAAAGGAGCCATGGCATGATCCAGTTCACTGTAAATGGCCAACAACATCGAGTCGATGTGGCGCCGGACACCCCCCTGTTGTGGGTGTTGCGCGATACCCTGAAACTGACGGGCACCAAGTACGGCTGTGGACAGGCCCTGTGCGGTGCCTGCACGGTGCACCTCGACGGGGTCCCCATCCGCTCCTGCTCGGTACCGGTGTCAGCCGCGGCCGGCAGTGATGTCACCACGGTGGAGGCGATCGATCAGGCCCCCGTCGGCAAGGCCGTGCAAGAGGCCTGGCGCAAGCTCGATGTGGTGCAGTGCGGCTTCTGCCAGTCGGGTCAGATCATGAGCGCCGTCGCCCTGCTGATCAAGAACAGGCAGCCGAGTGACACGGATATCGACAATGCCCTGTCAGGCAACCTCTGCCGCTGCGCGACCTACCAGCGCGTCCGTGCCGCCATCCACGAAGCCGCCAAATCACTCGGGGGATGATCATGAACACGAACATGATTGAGAATCTCAGCCGTCGCCGCTTCCTGCAGAGCGGCGCCGGTCTCACTCTCGGCTTCTGTCTGCCGGGGCTGGCGATATCGGGCGACGATGTGAAGAAGACGACACTGTTCGAACCCAATGCCTTTCTGCGTATCGACTCCGACAACACCGTGACCGTCATCTCCAAGCATCTGGAGATGGGCCAGGGCACCTACACCGGGCTGGCCACCATCCTGGCCGATGAACTGGACGCCGACTGGAGTCGGGTGCGGGTCGAGGGGGCGCCCGCCGACGCCACCCGCTACAACAACCTGCTGTGGGGACCGATGCAGGGTACCGGCGGCAGCTCGGCCATCGCGAATTCCTGGGAGCAGCTGCGCAAGGCGGGCGCCACCGGCCGCGCCATGCTGGTCTCGGCGGCCGCCCGCCAGTGGCAGGTCGAGGCGGACGCTATCGAGGTCCGGGACAGTGTGGTCAGCCATCCCGCCAGCGGGCGCAAGGCCAGCTTCGGTGAGCTGGCCACGGCCGCCGCCAATGAGCCCGTTCCCGACGACGTGCTGCTCAAGGACCCTTCCGAGTTCCGCCTGATCGGCAAACAGGCCAAGCGCCAGGACAGTCGGGACAAGACCGACGGCTCCGCCCGTTTCACCCAGGATGTCTTTCTGCCCGACATGCTGGTGGCGGTGGTGGCCCACCCTCCCCGCTTCGGCGCCCGGGTGAAGTCCTTCGACGCCGGTCGTGCGAAGTCGGTCAAGGGGGTGGTCGACGTGGTCCAGATCCCCCAGGGTGTCGCCGTGCTGGCCAAGGACACCTGGAGCGCCAAGAAGGGACGGGATGCACTGTCGGTTAGCTGGGACCAGGAGAGCGCCTTCAAACTGGGCACGGAGGAGATCTTTGCCCGCTACCGGGAACTGGCCGGGACCCCCGGCGCTGTCGCCCGCCAGCAGGGTGACGCCGAACAGGCGCTGTCCGGCGCGGCCAAGGTCTTGAGCGCCAGTTACGACTTTCCCTATCTGGCCCATGCGGCGATGGAGCCGATGGACTGCATCATCCGCCTGAGCGGCGATGGCTGCGAAGTGTGGAACGGCGAGCAGATGCAGACCGCCGATCAGATGGCCCTGGCCAAGCTCTTCGGTCTCAAGCCGGAACAGATCAAGATCAACATGCTCTATGCGGGCGGCAGCTTTGGCCGGCGCGCCAACAGTCACGCTGACTACCTGCTGGAAGCGGCTCAGATCGTCAAGGCCATCGACGGCCGTGCTCCGGTCAAGCTGATCTGGCTGCGGGAAGACGACATGCACGCCGGCTACTACCGCCCCCTCTTCCACCACCGGTTGGAGGCGGCCATCGATAGCCAGGGCAAGCTGACGGGGTGGCGCCATCGCCTGGTCGGACAGTCGATCCTGGCCGGTTCACCCATGGCGGGCATGATCAAGGAGGACGGCATCGACCCGGTCTCCGTGGAAGGCGCGGCCAACCTGCCCTATGCCATTCCCAATCTGCGGGTGGAACTCCACACGCCGACCGATATTGCGGTACCTGTGCTCTGGTGGCGTTCGGTGGGTTCGACCCACACGGCCTTCTCCACCGAGACCTTTCTCGACGAGATCGCGCAGGCGACAGGCAAGGACCCGGTGGCCTGGCGTCTCGAACTGCTGGCCAAGCATCCACGCCATGCGGGGGTGCTAAAACTGGCGGCGGAGAAGGCCGGCTGGGACAAACCGCTCGAGGAGAAGCCGGGGCACCGGCGCGGGCGCGGTGTCGCGGTTCACGAGTCCTTCAGGAGCTTCGTGGCCCAGGTAGCGGAGGTGAGCGTGAGAGAGGACGGCTCGGTGAAGGTCGACCGGGTGGTCTGCGCGGTGGACTGCGGCGTCGCCGTCAATCCGGACGTCATCCGCGCTCAGATCGAAGGCAGTGTCGGCTTTGCCCTCAGTGCCGCCCTGCACCAGGAGATAACACTCGACGAGGGGCGTGTGGATCAGAACAACTTCGACACCTATCCGCTGCTGCGCATCGGGGAGATGCCCCGGGTGGAGGTCCACATCGTCGCCTCGGATGCCGCACCCACCGGTATCGGTGAGCCGGGCGTACCGCCACTGGCGCCGGCCGTGGCCAACGCCATCGCCGCCGCCACGGGCAAGCGACTGCGCCGGATGCCCTTCCGCACCGGGGAGCTGGCGAGCTGACATGGACAGCCGGGATACCGAAGTACTGGAAGCCGCCTGTCGCTGGGCGGCGGAGGGGCATCGCTTTGCCCTGGTCACCGTCGCCAGGACCTGGGGTTCGGCCCCGCGTCCGCCCGGATCCTGGATGATCCTGCGGCATGACGGACACCTGCAGGGCTCGGTCTCGGGCGGTTGCATCGAAGCCGACCTGATCGAGCGGGTCGCCTCGGAAGAGTTCCGGGCGGAGACGCCCTTCCTGCTCAGATACGGCGTCACCCAGGAGGATGCGCGCCGTCACGGCCTGCCCTGCGGCGGCACCATGGAGCTGGTGATCGAACCTTCACCCGATGTGGCGGCGCTGGAGACGCTGGCCACGCGCATCGCCCGCGGCGAGCTGTGCAGCCGCTCGGTCACCCTCGGGCGTGCGGGCAGCGCGCTTCATGCCGCCTCGCCGGACGAGACTTTCGCCTGGGACGGGCAGAGGCTGACCACCGTTCACGGGCCTGTCTGGCGCCTGCTGTTGATCGGCGCCGGCCAGATCAGCAGCTATCTGGCGCAGATGGCCCAGGCGCTCGACTACCGGGTGTTCATTTGCGATCCCCGCACTGAATACAGCGCCGAGTGGCGGGTGCCGCAAACCCAGCTCATGAGCTGCATGCCGGACGACGCGGTGGCGGAGCTGGATCCCGATCCCCACATTGCGGTGGTGGCCCTGACCCACGATCCGAAACTGGACGACATGGCGCTGCTGGAGGCCCTGAAGTCCTCGGCCTTTTATGTCGGCGCACTGGGTTCGACGAAGAACAATGGGAGGCGTCGGGAGCGGCTGCTGCAGCACTTCGACCTCAGCCCGGCGGAGGTGGACCGGCTACACGGTCCGGTCGGTCTCGCCATCGGCAGCCGCACACCGCCGGAGATCGCCCTGGCCGTCCTGGCCGAGATGACGGCGGTGAGGAACGGGGTCTGGACACCACAGGGATTGCTGCCCAGACGCTCGGCGATCGAGACCGGCGTCAGTCTGGCCTGAGGCATGGGTGGAACCGAGTCCGGGATCGTCGGCCTGCTGCTCGCGGCCGGCTCGAGCCGGCGTTTCGGCCGCGACAAACTTGAACTCCCCCTGGCGAACGGCACCCCCATGGCGGTGGCCGCCGCTGCCGGCCTGCTCGCCGTATGCAAGCGTACGATCGCCGTCGTGCGTCCCGCTGACGAGCGTCTGGCGACGCTGTTGTCGGAGGCCGGATGCGAGATCGTCAGAGCCCGGCATGCCGAGCTGGGGATGGGTGCCAGCCTGGCCGCCGGTGTGCACGCCTCGCCTGAAGCCGAGGCCTGGATCGTGGCACTCGCCGACATGCCCTACATCGACCGACGCAGCCATCAGGCCGTGCTCTCCCGGCTTCGCTCCGGAGCCAGTCTTGTGGCCACCCAGTACCAGGGGCGCCTTGGACAGCCGGTCGGGTTCTCTAAACAGTGGTTTTCCCAGCTGGTCAACCTGACCGGTGAGCAGGGCGGCAAGACCCTACTGGAGTCCCATCCCGAACAGTTGGTGCTCTGCCCGGTCGAGGACAAGGGTGTCCTGCTGGACATCGATACCCCGGCGGATCTGGAAATGGGAGTCTGAGCGCGCCCGGGTAAAGGGCGCTTCGCTCAACGCACGAAAAAGCCGCGGGCGCGCAGAAAATCGAGCATGTGTTGGCGCTTTTTGCCCTGCAGGGCTTCGGCCGACGCGGTGCTCCAGTCACTGAGTTTGACGTTGGCGCCACGACTGGCGTAATAGGCCGCCATCTCCGCGTCGTACTCGGCCATGCGTTCAGCCGTCGGTTCCTGATAGCGATCCTGATGCAGCACGTAGTCGACCGGCATACGGGGTTTGACCGGATTGTCCTGATCGGGCCAGCCCAGACACATGCCGAAGACAGGGACCACCCACTTCGGCAGCGCCAGCTGCT
>JBNKYJ010000058.1:0-10187 GCA_050300835.1 Sedimenticolaceae bacterium | reverse complement strand
CAAGCCGCACCCTACGTTTCGATCGCCGGTAGGTGCGGCTTGCCGCACCGATAAATCGCAAAGTCTTTCAACCTTGCAGTTCGGTGGTTCGCGGTTTTTTTCTTGAGGTCATTCCCGGCTCCGCTCCCGGATACCGCCACTCCACCAGATCCGGCAGGCGCCTTCGTCCGATACCATGCAGGGGCCGATCGGATGTCGCGGGGTACAGGCTTCGCCATAGAGTCGGCACTGATTGGGATATTTCCTGCCCAGCACCACCTGCGCGCAGTCGCAGCCGGGGGGCATTTCGCCGGCCCGTTTGCGCTCCGGGCTGTCGTAGTCGGGAAAGCGCAGCCGGGCGTCCCAGCGGGCATAGTCGGGACTCAGGGCATAGCCCGAGCCGGGAATGGTGCCGATGCCGCGCCAGTTGGCGTCGACCACCCGCATGGCCCGGTTCAGATGCGCGTTCGCGCTGGGATTGCCACCGGGACGCACCAGCTCGGGGTAGCAGTTGTCCAGGAACAGCCTGCCGTCGAGCCATTGGCGCAACACGGAGTAGGTGGCCGCCAGCAGGCTTTCGGACGTGAAGCCCGCCACCGCGGCTGGTATCCCATGCTTGTCGATCACGAACTGCCACTCCTCGGGCCCCATCACGGTCGCCACGTGTCCGGGCGCCACCAGGGCGTCGAAACCCGGGGTGTCCGAATCGAGCAGCATGGCGACCGCCGGCCAGGTGAGGCGTCCCGAGAGCAGGATGCTGAGGTTGTCCGGTATGCCCTGCACCAGCAGGGAGGCGACCGGCGCGGTGGTGGTTTCGAAACCGGCGGCGAAGAAGACCACCTGCCGTTGGGGTTGCTCGAGCGCAACCTGCAGCGCCTCCATGGGTGAGGCGATGGGGCGGATGTCGGCGCCGGCGGCATGGGCCTGGTCGAGCGAGCGGGGCTCCCCCTTGGGCACGTTGACCGGTACCCTCAGCATATCGCCGAAGGCGACCAGGGTGATCGGTTCGTGCAGGGCCAGCTGCATCGCCTGATAGATATCCTCCTCGGGACAGACGCAGACCGGGCAGCCCGGGCCGGGGATCAGTTCTATGGCATCGGGCAGCGCCCCCCGCAGACCGGCCTGGGTGATGGAACGCTCGTGACCGCCACAGACGTTCATGATGCGCACCGGTCTGTCGAGCGGCAGCTCGTGGATCCGGCGCAGCCAGCCTTTTGCGTCCAGGGTCATCGGCCGTGGTCTCAGCAGGTGATCAGCCGTGGGCGTGGAGGTGCTGTCCGTCGGGCTGAATCTTCGGCGAGGCCGTTTCTCCGGCTGTGCGACGTTGCGCCTGGACCTCGACCTGGCTTTCGAGCCAGCTCAGCCAGTCTTCGATGCCCTCGCCGCTCTTGGCCGAGAGCAGGGAGACCGGCGCTTCCACGGCGAGCCGGCGCACGGCGGCTTGCGCATTCCCGGGATCGAAATCGTCGAGTACCGCCAGCAGGTCCGACTTGGTGATCAGGACATGGTCGGCGGCGCGGAAGATGACGGGATACTTGGCGGGCTTGTCATCCCCCTCGGTGACGGAGAGCAGGGTCACGTTGAGATGCTGTCCGAGATCGAAGCTGGCGGGGCAGACCAGGTTGCCCACGTTCTCGATGAACAGGATGTCGACCTCATCCAGATTCATCTTGTGCAAGGCGTGGTGGATCATGTGGGCGTCGAGATGGCAGGCGGTGCCGGTGGTGATCTGGATCGCCGCGACCCCTTTGGCGCGGATGCGCTCGGCGTCGTTTTCGGTCTCCAGGTCGCCTTCGACCACGCCGATGCGGTACTTGCCGTTGAAGGCGTCGATGGTGCGCTCCAGCAACCGGGTCTTGCCGCTGCCCGGCGAGGACATCAGGTTGATCGCCAGCACCTGGTGGCCATCGAAGTGCTGGCGGTTGTGCGCGGCCTGGTGGTCATTCTCGCTGAGCAGGTTCTGCAACACCTCGACCGCGACCTTGCCGTCCTTGGTGTGGGCGTGCTTGCCGCCTTCCTCGATCAGGTGTTGATTGCCCTGGGTGACATTACATCCGCATGTATCGCACATCGACGTGACTCCCGGATCCGGCGCCGTGGCGCGATCCTGTGGTGATGTAGGAAAGGATAGAACAGCTCATGCCGCCAGATCGAGTTCGACGCTGGCCAGCAGCAGCTCGTCGCCGCTGATGACCTGGGTTCGATAGCCACCGCAGGCGCCGCAGAGCAGCCGGTTGGGTTTTGCCTCCGACTCGGCATCGCATTCGAGACAGCGGATGCGGATCGGCTGTACCTCGGTGACCAGTTCGGCTTCGGCGGCCAGGGTGCCGGCGCGGGCGATGGTGAAGGCCTGCTGCAGCAGATCGGGCACCACGCCGGACAGGGGGCCGATGCGGATAGTGATGGAGGCCACGGAGCGCGCCTTCTCGCGCGCGGCGATCGTTTCCACCTGTGCCAGCATGGCCTGGCAGACGGAGAGCTCATGCATCGGGCGGGGAGGCCATTTTGGTCAGCATCTCGTCGTAGATCTCCCAGGCGGAGCGGGCCTCCTGTGGGGTGACCTTCTGGATCGCATAACCCACGTGCACCACCACGAAATCGTTGGGCTTGAGCTCTTCGTGCTGCAGCATGAAGAGGCTGACCTCACGCTCGATGCCCTTGGCCTCGCAGCGTGCGGTGAAGCCGTCGATCTGCTTGATCTGCATGGGTATGCCGAGACACATTGGTGTAACCTTGAAAGCGGTTCAATCAATCTCCATTCTCGCAAGGGGAAGTCATTTGTCAATTGAAAGCGTTCTGATCCTCGGCATCGGAAATACCCTGCTCAGCGACGAGGGCATCGGCGTCCACCTGGTCGATCGCATGCGTCGGCGCGTGGGCGAACTGGCCGGGGTCGAATACCTGGATGGCGGCACCCTCAGTTTCACCCTGGCGGAACCCATCGCACGGGCCGACGGACTGATCGTGGTCGATGCCGCGCGCATGGATTCCCCTCCCGGCACGCTCAAGGTGTTTCACGACGAGGAGATGGACCGCTACCTCTCGGGCAACCGGGCCAGCGTGCACGAGGTGAGCCTGACCGATCTGCTCGACATCGCCAGGCTTTCGGAATCCCTGCCCGAGTCTCGCTGCCTGGTCGGGATCGAGCCGGCCTCGCTGGAGTGGGGAGAGCAGCCGAGTGAGACGGTGGCGCCGGCGATTGATCTGGGCATAGAGGAAATCCTTTCTATACTGAGAGGTTGGGGGTTGGCCTGAGAAAGTCCGGGCAACCTTGCCTATCATCGCTAAATAACAATAACCTCGAATATCAGGAAGCAGGAGACAGGGAACAACAAGAACGATGCACTTCTATGATCCAGATCAGTACCTAATTCAGCAAATACCGATATTCTTCTACACAACCTCTCTATAACGGTGTTCAAGATGCAAAAACTGCAGGACATCGCGGTTAGAGTAGAAGCGACGGATGGTTTGCCGCTCAACCACTCAAACGCGACCCCCATCTTGCATGAGATCCTTCATGCGTTGCAGAGACTGCTCAACGATCGGGAATCTACCACCATCGACCTGCGCGCCTTGCCATTCGGTCCCGGCGACGAAGAAGAGCTGCTGAATCAACTGGGGACCGGGGAGATCCGGGTCGAACTCCACTCCCTCGGCCGCAGCCTGATCACCGAGACCGCCTACAGCGGCGTCTGGTTGGTTGACCATCGTAATGCTGACGATCAGCGCATCGCGCTGCAGATTGAAATCACCCCCATACCGTCGATCCTCAAGGCACAGAGCGAGGACGTGCAAGATGCGATCGGCCGGCTAGAAGATTCGCTTAACCCAAGTTGTACCGAGACTGCCGGTCCATGACCGGTCAACGGGAGGAGTAGTGATGGCTGACGAAATGAAGCGCTTCACACAGACACTGGGAGAGAGCCTGAGGGAACGAGGCGTCTCCCGCCGCGGTTTTCTCAAATTCTGTACCGCCACCGCCTCGATGATGGCGTTGCCGCCCACCATGGTACCGGCAATCGCCGCAGCGTTGGAAAAGGCCAGACGGCCGTCGGTGATCTGGCTCTCCTTCCAGGAGTGCACGGGCTGTACGGAATCGCTGACCCGCAGCCATTCCCCCACGGTCGAGAACCTGATCTTCGATCACATCTCCCTGGATTACCACCACACCCTGCAGGCAGCGGCCGGAGAGGCCGCCGAAGCGGCGCGTGAAGCGGCCATGCATGAGAACGAGGGCAAGTATCTGGTGGTGGTGGACGGCTCCATACCGCTGGCCAATCCAGGCTTCTCCACCATCGCCGGTGTCAGCAACCTGCAGATGCTGGAAGAGACCGTAAAAGGGGCCGCCGCGGTGGTGGCGGTCGGCACCTGCGCTGCCTTCGGTGGTCTGCCCCACGCCAATCCGAATCCCACCGGCGCGGTCTCGGTTTCCGACATCGTCAAGGACAAGCCGGTGGTCAATGTCTCCGGTTGCCCGCCAATCCCCACCGTCATCACCGGCGTGCTGGCCCACTTTCTGACCTTCGGTGTGCTGCCGGAGCTCGATCATCTCGGACGACCGATGACGTTCTTCGGCCAGAGCATCCACGACCGCTGCTATCGACGGCCCTTCTATGACAAGGGTCTGTTTGCCGAAACCTTCGACGACGAGGGTGCGCGCAAAGGCTGGTGCCTCTACCGTCTCGGCTGCAAGGGGCCGATGACCTACAACGCCTGCGCCACCACCCGCTGGAATCAAGGCACCAGCTGGCCGGTCGAATCGGGTCACGGCTGCCTGGGCTGCTCGGAACCCAATTTCTGGGACGCCGGCGGTTTCTACAATGCGCTCTCCATTCCGGATAGTGACATCACCCGCAATATCGGCGCCGTGGTGGCGGGCGGCGTGGTGCTGGGCGCTGCCGCCGGTGCGCTGAATCGCAGTAAACGCGCCAGCGCCGCGGCGAAGCATGAAACAGTGACCATCGACGATCTGGATAAAACATCATGAGCACACCAACAGACTTCCTTCTCTGGGTTCGGGGACCGGGTTTCGATATCGCTCTGGTCATCTTCCTCATCGGTGTCATCATCCGGCTGCTCGAGGTGCTGGTGCTCGGGCGCAAGCCGGACTTGGCGGAGGCCAGGGGTACCGAGATGGGGCCCGGGGTGCGAACGGTGTTTACGCGCACCTTGCCTGAATCGGGTTCCATGAAACGCTCGCCCTTCACCGTGGTCGGCGGCTATGTCTGGCATATCGGATTTCTCATCAGCCTGTTTCTCTTCGTACCCCACATCGAGTTGATCAACAGCACACTGAGTGTCAAGTGGCCCGGATTGCCGAGCAACCTGATCGATGCGGTCGCCGCGGTTACCATTGTCACTTTGCTGGCCATGCTGTTCAGTCGTCTGAACCACCCGGTGAAGCGTTTTCTGAGCGGTCCTGAAGACTATCTGACCTGGTTGGTGACCTTCCTGCCCATGTTGACGGGCTACCTGGCCTATCACCGTATGATCGATCCCTATCCGCTGGTGCTGGGGCTGCACATCCTGAGTGTCGAAGTGCTGATGGTGGTGTTTCCCTTCACCAAGCTGATGCATGCCTTCACCTTCATCTTTGCGCGTTGGTACAACGGTGCCATGGCCGGTCGCAGAGGAGTTCAATCATGAGTGGCGCAACCCTTGAAAGAGGCTTGAATGCCTTCCGCGAACAGATGAACGCACCGGTCGCGGCGTTCTTCTCCAGCTGTGTCAATTGCGGCATGTGCGCCGAAGCCTGTCTCTTCTACACCGAGACGGGAGATCCCAAGTACACCCCGATCAACAAGCTGGAACCTTTCCGCCGCGTGTGGGAGCAGGAGTACACCATTTTCGGCAAGATCAAATCGATGCTCGGTCTGACCCGGCCGGTGACCGATGAGTTGCTGGCCGAGTGGGAGGAGCTGATCTATGACGGTTGCACCCTGTGCGGACGTTGTTCCATGGTCTGTCCGGTGGGCAACGACGTCAGCTACATGATCCGCCGTGCCCGCGAGGGTTTCGTCGCCGCGGGCTATGCGCCGGACGGCATCAAGAACGCCAGTCGACGGGCGGTCACCATCGGCAGTCCGATGGGGGTCAAGTTTCCGGCCCTGCAGGCGCAGATCAAACACGTCGAGGCCGACACCGGTCTGGAGATCCCGCTGGACAAGGCGGGGGCGGACTACATGGCGCTGCTCTCCTCCATGGAGATCATCAACTTCCCCGAGTACCTGGAGGCCCTGGCGCGCATCTTCAAACAGGCGGGGGTCAGCTGGACCATCAGTTCCGAAGCCTTCGAAGCGACCAACTCGGGGATACAGATCGGTGCCAGCGACATTGCACGTGAACTGGTCGGCCGGGTGGTCGACGCGGCCGAAAAGCTGAAGGTGAAATATGTGATCAGCCCGGAGTGCGGTCACGCCTATACCGCCATCCGCTGGGAAGGTCCCAACCTGATCGGCCGCCCTTACAACTTCAAGGTGATACACATCCTCGAACTACTGGACGAACTGCGCGCCAGTGGCCGTATCAAGACCGAAGGTACGGATGATGACCGCCTGACCTTCCACGACCCCTGCCAGATCGTGCGCAAGGGCGGGGTGCTGGAGTCACCGCGCAATCTGCTCAACATGGTCACCAGCGAATTTGTCGACATGAAGGATCATCGCGAGATGAACTGGTGCTGCGGCGGTGGTGGTGGTGTCAGTGCCATCGAACGGGCCGAGGAGCTGCGGCTGAAGGTCTTCAAGCGCAAGACCTCCCAGTTGGAGGAACTCAAGGTCGACAAGCTGGTCACCGCTTGCGCCAACTGCCGCCTGGTCATGGAGGAGGGCTTGGAAGAGTACAAGCTGGAGATCCCCATTGTCGGACTGACCGAGATGATTGCCGAACATCTGGTCGAGGACAAAGCGTAAGTACGACCCATTCGTACCGATTAGGAGACGAGAAAAAATGAGCGAAAGAATCGTCGTTGATCCGATTACCAGAATCGAGGGCCATCTCCGCATCGAAGCCCAGATGGAGGGCGATCGAATTGCCAGCGCTTACTCCTCGGGTACCATGGTCCGGGGCATCGAGATCATTCTGAAAGGGCGTGATCCGAGAGACGCCTGGGCCTTCGCCCAGCGCATCTGCGGCGTCTGCACGCTGGTGCACGGTATCGCCTCGGTGCGCTCGGTCGAGAATGCGTTGAACTACCCGATCCCGCCCAACGCCCAACTGATCCGCAACCTCATGATCGGCGCCCAGTACATCCACGACCATGTGATGCACTTCTACCATCTGCATGCCCTGGACTGGGTCGACGTGGTCTCGGCGCTCTCCGCCGATGCGGCGGCGACGGCCGAACTGGCCCAGTCGATCAGCCCGTGGCCCAAGGCCTCGCCCGGTTACTTTTCGGAGATCAAGAAGAAGCTCAAGGGATTCGTCGAGGCGGGCCAGCTGGGTATCTTCGCCAAGGCCTACTGGGGCAGCCCGGTCTACAAGCTGCCGCCCGAGGCCAATCTGATGGCGGTGGCCCACTACCTGGAGGCGCTCTCCTGGCAGCGTGACGTGGTCAAGCTGCATGCCATCTTCGGGGGAAAGAATCCGCATCCCAACTTCCTCGTCGGCGGCGTGGCATCGCCCATCGATCTCAATTCCGATTCGGCCATCAACAGCAAGAAGCTCTCCCAGGTGCAGGACGTCATTACCAGCATGCGCACCTTCACCGACCAGGTCTATGTGCCCGATACGCTGGCGATCGCCAGTTTCTACAAGGACTGGGGCGAGCGCGGAGAGGGCCTGGGCAACTTCCTCTGCTATGGCGATCTGCCAGCAACCACGATGGATGATCCCGACAACTTCTTCTTCCCGCAGGGTGTGATTCTGGACCGGGATCTCTCCACCATCCATCCCCTCGATCTCGACAATCCCGAGGAGATCAAGGAGCAGGTGGCCCACTCCTGGTACGACTACAGTGTCGGTAAGGAGACGGGGCTGCACCCCTACGCTGGCGAAACCCAGCTCAATTACACGGGACCCGAGCCGCCTTTCGAGCATCTCGACGTGGAGGAGTCCTACTCCTGGCTGAAAGCGCCGCGCTGGAAGGACAAAGCGGTCGAGGTCGGCCCCCTGGCCCGCGTGCTGATGCTCTATGCCAAGGGCCACGAGCAGACCCGCGAACTGGTCACCATGGCGCTGAGCACGCTGGAACTACCGACCCGGGCGCTGTTCTCGACCCTCGGCAGGACGGCGGCGCGGACCCTGGAGACCAAGATCCTGGCCGACGCCATGCAGGGCTGGTACGACCAGTTGATCGCCAACATCAAGGCGGGCGACACCAAGACCTTCAACGAGAACTTGTGGGATCCCGCGACTTGGCCGAGCCGTTGCCAGGGCGTCGGCTTCATGGAGGCGCCGCGCGGCGCACTCGGCCACTGGATCGTGATCGAGGACGGCAAGATCGCCAACTACCAGGCGGTGGTTCCGAGCACCTGGAATGCCGGGCCACGCGATGCCGGCGGTCAGGAGGGCGCCTACGAGGCGGCCCTGCAGGACAACCATCAACTGGCGGATGTCAAGCAGCCGGTGGAGATTCTACGCACCATTCACAGCTTTGATCCCTGTATTGCCTGTGCCGTGCACCTCTCCGATGAGGGTGGAGATGAGATGTTGCAATTGAAAGTGACCTGATAGAAGAATCGAAAGGATTGCAGCATCTTTTTCAGTACCCCTGTCTTTTGGCAGGGGTTTTTTTTTACCCACTGATCTGAAGTTTTATATGATCCATCGATAGTTTCGAGATATTTTAATAATGAACTTTAAAAAATACTATTATCTTCTTGTATTAATAGTAAATAAATACGATATTTATTCGTTCGGCAATACGATGGAAAGAGACCGATGCTGCTATATTTAAGTTATCTCTTCATGTCCATGTCCTGTTTATGAGTTTCCCGGATCAAGCCAGATTCTGAATAAGTCATGAACTATAAATTCACCGATTTGGTCGATATCGAGGCATTCCGCGAAATGCTGAAGTCGTTCTACGAGGCGACGGGCATCCTGCATGGACTCGTCGATGCCGAGAACAACGTCATCAGCGCCATCGGCTGGCAGGAGGCGTGTACCGAATTCCACCGCGTTTGTCCCGTCAGCAGGGAGCGTTGCGAGGAGAGTAACCGGCGCCTCGCCGAGGAGGCCGGTACCCAGGAAAAAATCCATGTCGGCGGTTTGTGCCTCAACGGCCTCATGGATTACGCCAGTCCCATCGTGATCGAAGGCAGGCAGATGGCCACTCTCTACTTCGGTCAGATCCTGCACGAAGCGCCGAATATGGCGTTCTTTCGGCGTCAGGCACAAGCGTGCGGTTTCGACGAGGAAGCCTACCTGGAGTCGATCCGAAAGGTGCCTATCGTCCCGCGCGAGCGGGTCGAGCCGATCATGGCCTTCTTTTCCCAGTTGGCGCAGATGCTGGCCCGCAGCGGACTCGATCGCATGCGCGAACTTGAATCCGAACAAGAATTGGAGGAACTGAACAGGGATCTGACCCAGCGCGTCGAGGAGCGCACCCGGGAACTTGCGACGAAGAACCGTCAGCTGGCGGCCGATGTTGCGCTGCGCCGGCGGACGGAAGAGGAATTGCGTGAAAACCGTACCCAACTCCAGGCGATTCTGGACTCCTCGCCCATCGGTATCGGCTGGTCACGCCATGGCAAGATGGAGTACGTCAACACCAAGTTTACCGAGCTGTTCGGCTATGAGTTCGAAGAGATCTCCACCATCGACCGCATGAACTTGCTCGCCTTTCCCGATAAAACCTTTCGCCGGGAGGTCATCGAACCCTGGTCCCGTGAGGTGGCGGCGGCCAAGGAGGCCGGCATCGAGGCACCCGTCCTGGAAGCCCCGGTCGTGTGCAAGGACGGCAGTGTGCGTTACGGCATGATCAGCGTCTCCTGGATCGGCGATCGCCGCCTGTTGAATTTCAGCGACATCACCGATCGCTGGAGAGCCGAGCATCACAACCGGGCGCGTAACAGAGTCCTCGAGTTGATCGCCACCGGTGCCTCGTTGAGACAAACCCTGAACACCATCATTCAAAGCCTGGAGGCGGAAGAGCCGGAAATCATCGGCTCCATTCTGCTGCTCGACAGTGATGGCTGGCATCTGAACACCGGTGCCGCCCCCAGTCTGCCCGATTTTTACAATCACGCCATCGACGGCATCGA
>JBNKYJ010000057.1:0-25001 GCA_050300835.1 Sedimenticolaceae bacterium | reverse complement strand
TATCTCCTACTGTTTTGCCCAGGCCGCTTTGCCGTTGGGCTTGACGGGAAAAGGGATTCCGCGCCGCTGTTGTCTGAAAACGGCTCGACACTGTACCCCAAAGCTCGGCAATTTTCAGCCATCCCCGTCAAACACCGCGTGCACGGCAGGGATATTTCCATTGCGGACACACAGCCGGCGACACAAGGAACCCGATACATGCGATTGATCCCGCTTCTGCTCTGTCTGCTGCTGCCCGGCGGCCTGCTTGCCGCCAACCTGGCCGAGGAGCAGCGCCTCTCGGAGCGGCTGGTCGGCGCGGATCTGTACGGCGAAGCCCGATGGTTGACCGCCGGCAACGTGCGTTTTCTCGCCATCCTGACAAAAACCAATGCGGATGCGCGGTCAGGGGCAGCGATTCTGCTGCACGATGCGGGAGACAATGCGGACGGCCCCGACGTGATCGGTCCCCTGCGTCGCTATCTGGCCATGCGCGGCTGGGATACGCTGTCGTTGCAGCTGCCCCGCCCCACGCACCCGACATCAGCGGTGGAACGCAAGGCGGCGGTCGATCTGGCGCCAGCGCGCCTGCAGTCCGCCGTCGACTTCCTCAAGACCCAGCAGGCGTCACCGCTGGTCCTGGTGGGCCATGGGCTGGGTGCCGAGATGGCCCTCGCCTATGTGGCCGGGAACCCTGATGGCGACGTGCGTGCCCTGGTGGCCATCGGTCTTGCCGCCGGCACGGGAGACGATGGCGATCCGGTTCTGCGTGCCCTCAGCGAACTCAAACAGCCCATGCTCGACCTCTTCGGCGATCGGGATGACGACCCAGTGCTGGCCAGCGCCAAGGCACGCCGGGGTGCCGCCAGGCGCAACGGACGGGAGGGATATCGTCAGGATCGGGTGGCAGGCGCCGACCATCGCTTCAGTGGTCTCCAGACCAGTCTGCAGCAGCGGGTCGCCTCCTGGCTGAAACGGGTGGCGGAGGAGTCCGGCTCCAGTAGAGCCGATTGAAATAGCCAACAGGCCCTAGTCCGTCCCCATCAGGCGCTGGATACGGCGCACGTAGAAACGCGTCTCACCGGGGGCGTGAGGCGCCACCTGCTGCCAGGACCGTACCTCGCCGGCCGCCTTCTGCGCCCTGTTGTAGGCCCGCAGCATGTTGCTATAGCCGGCATTGTAGCTGGCCAGGGCAAAGGCCAGACGCTCCTCGGTGGGCAGCCCCCGCTTCCATTTGCGATAGAGCATGCGGTCGTAGTAGATACCGGCGGCGATATTCCAGCGCGGTTCATCGATTTGGGTGAAGTGGGGATTCTTTTCGCGGATCTCTTCGTAGGTCGCCGGCAGGATCTGCATGATCCCCTTGGCGCCCATCGGACTCTGGGCGTCGGGATCCAGGCCCGATTCGGCGATCCCCTGGGCCTTGAACCAGCGCCAGTCGATGTGGGGGCCGAAATAGTGCTTGGTGTACTTGCGGAAATAGTCGTCGTAATCGCTGCGCCAGTAGTCGTCGCTTACGTGCCGCACCAGGCTGGCATAGGCCAGCCCGGGTAACAGCACCAGCAGCAGAAACCAGCGCAGGGTCAACATATGGGCAGCCTAGAACCTGGGAACACGCATCCGGCAGGCCCTAGTTGAGCCCGAGGCCGATCACCAGGCCAAGCGCGGTGCCGATACCGACGAAGATGCCCATGATCATGATACCGACCGCAATGTTACCCTTCTGCAGCTCGTCGGCGATGCTGAAGTTGACGATATGGCTGAACACCTTGCAGCCGAACCACATGAAGAAGATGGTCAGCGCGCCACCGAAGATCACATAGATGAAATTGAGCAGGATCGGATCCATCGCGTCGGTCATTTCTCCCCTCCGCAGGTTGTCATGGGCGGATTCATGCAATCACCGAAGTGTCACATGATAACCCGAAGAAAAACATAGTCTTTTGCAGAAAGCAAAGATTCTCGGTATGCGGCGCCGCGGGGCCTGGCCCCGGCGCTGTCAACTCATCCCGCGGGCCTCCTTGATCCGCTCGTAGGCCTTTTTGATCTCGTCGGTTTTCTGCGCCGCCATCTTCATCATCTCCTCCGGCAGCCCCTTGGAGACCAGCTTGTCCGGATGGTGCTGGCTGATGAGGCGACGATAGGCCCGCTTGACCTCCGGGTCGCTGGCGTCCGATTTCACGTTAAGGATGGCGTAGGCGTCTTCGAGGGAGAGCTTCTGAGGTTGGGGCTGCCCCCTGCCGGCACCGGCGCCGGCATAGTGGGTTTCGGCGCGCACCCGCTGTACCAGCAGGCGGAAGGTGAACTCGGGAATGTGCAGCAGGCGGCAGACATGCTTGAGCACCGCCTCTTCCCGATGATCCATCTGGCCGTCGGCGAAGGCGGCCTGGATCTGGATCTCCATGAACATCTGGATCAGGGTGTGGCGACGCCGGCATTCGACGCGGAACTGCTCGACCACGTCATCGAGCGGGAAGCCGGCTGATTTGCCTTCGTTGAAGAGGCGGATCGCGGTCTGCCGCATCTCGTTGGAGAGCGACATCTGCGACATCACGGCTTCGGCCAGCCGTATCTCGTCGGGAGAGACCCGCCCGTCGGCCTTGGCCAGATGGCCCATGACAGAGAAGGTGGTGGTGAAAAAGGCGGTCTGCACCCGCTCCTGGTCACCCGGGTCCCAACCCCCACGGCCATCGGGCAGTCCCTGCAGCCCCTTGTCGAAACGGTGACCGAGCGCGGCGCCCAGGACGGCGCCGATCGGCCCTCCCAGCATGTAGCCGAAAGCACCGCCGACCAATTTACCCCACCAGCTCAATGTACTACCTCACCAGTCCAAATCGAAGCACATACCTTACCAGGAGTCCGCGACGAGGGCAGCTCTATTCCATGCTCGGCACGAGCCGGGGAGACTACTTGCCGTGAAGATACTGCTCGTCGCTGAAACTGTGGACCCAGGCCGGGTGAAAGACCACCAGCATGGTGATGATCCAACCGTTGACCAACGCTTCGGGGAAGAACATCAGCGGGAAGAAGGGCATCACCGTGACACTCAATTCGGCCATGGTGTAGGCGCCGCTGAAGACCAGCAGCTGCATCGCCAGGTAGCCACTGACATAGCCGACCAGCCAGGCGGTGAAAAAGCCGTTGCCCAGCACATAGATGAAAAATTGTTTCGGCAGATAGCTGCGCACCAGCACCAGGGAGATCTGCGACAGGGTGATGGGCACCAGCACGATGGTGAGAAAACTGACCAGATAGCCCTGCCAGCCGTAGCCGGCATTGATGCAGACCGCCACCAGCGCCAGACTCGCGGCGATGATCGCCATCGACCAGCCGAACATCAGGGTGATCGCGGTGACCCCCAGGAGATGAAACGAGAGTCCGGGCTGAACCTGCCCGCGCATGTGCCAGAGCACGATCAGGGCCACCACCGCGCCGAGGAACACATGCAGCTGCCCCGTCTGGGTCAGCCGGCGCCAGGGCGCGTAGCGGATCGCCGCCATCGATACCAGCACAAACAACCCCGCCAGCCCCCAGAGCAGCTCACCGGAGAAGAGATTGCCATCGATTTCCACTATCGTTCACTCCTGTAACGGACAACCGGATCGGTTATGCTGTGGTCGACTGAAAACCAATCCTGAGGGCCCAGCATGGAATACCGTCCCCTGGGGCGCAGCGGTCTCAATGTCAGTGCGCTATGCCTCGGCACCATGACCTTCGGTGAGCAGAACAGTGAAACCGACGCCCATGCGCAGCTCGATCGCGCCATTGCCGCCGGTATCAATTTTATCGACACGGCAGAGATGTATCCGGTTCCTCCCCGAGCCGAAACCCAGGGTTTGACCGAGCGCTATATCGGCAGCTGGCTGGCCCGGCGCGGCCGTCGGGAAGATCTGATCATCGCCAGCAAAGTGGCCGGTCCGGCCGACTGGCTCGGTTATCTGCGCGACGGTCATCCACGCCTCGACCGGGCCAATATCGAGGCCGCGCTGGAGAGCAGTCTGCAGCGCCTCGGCACGGATTACATTGACATCTATCAGCTGCACTGGCCCGATCGGGAGACCAATTACTTCGGCAAGTTGGCTTATCACCACCCCGCCAGCGAGCAGTCGGTACCGATCGAGGAGACATTGGCGGTGCTGGCGGATCTGGTGACCCAGGGCAAGATCCGTCACATTGGCGTCTCCAACGAAACGCCTTGGGGCCTGATGCAATATCTGCAGCTGTCGCAATCACACGACCTCCCGCGCGTGGTCTCGATCCAGAATCCCTACAGCCTGCTCAACCGTACCTTCGAGATCGGCCTGGCCGAAATTGCCCATCGTGAAGCGTGCGGTCTGCTGGCCTACTCCCCCATGGCTTTCGGTGTGCTCTCCGGCAAGTATCTGCAGCGGCAACGTCCCGCCGACGCCCGCATCACGCTCTTTTCACGCTTCAACCGCTACTCCAATCCAGAATCCGAGCACGCCACGGAACGCTATGTGGCGTTGGCGCGCGAGCACGGCCTCTCCCCGGCCCAGATGGCACTGGCATGGGTCACCAGCCGCCCGTTCGTCACCAGCAACATCATCGGCGCAACAACCCTGGACCAGCTGGAAGAGAATCTGCAAAGCATCGAGCTGACCCTCTCGCCGGAGCTTCTGCAGGGCATAGAATCGGTCCATCAAGCACAGCCGAATCCGGCACCATGAGCGTCGGCGACGTAAAAAAATGGTCCTTGTCCGCATTGGCCTATTCGCCCGGGCCGACATCGGTGCCATAATCAAAAAGAGGCAGTAGACTCAGGCGGAGAAAACGACACCATGAGTTCACCGATTATCCGAATAGGCGACTGGTTCAAAACCGTTGAAGGCGAAAAACTGGAGATCGTGGCCTACGACCCGGAAGAGGGCGTCATTGAAGTGCAGTTCTACGACGGCACCATCGAAGAGTATGAACTGGACGACTGGGAGGAGCTGGAGGTCGTGCCGATCGCACCACCGGAGGACTGGGCCGGCTCCTACGACCTGAGCAAGGATGATTATGGCGTGGACCTCGACCGCCCGGCCGGCGACACCCATCACAACCCGCTCGATCATCTGGACGAAGAGGATTGAATGCCCGCGCCGGATGGTGCAGCGCAATAACCCCACAAAGTTCACGTTGATGTGAAGCAGGGTCGTCGCCACATTAGAATCAGGCTGTGGTTCTAGCGTATCCCTGTCGGGTGAGGCCCAGGCTCCACCTAAAGTTCGATCACGACGAGCCGCTATAGAAGTTAACAGCGACACACACTGATTGCCATGCAGGAGGTGCGTCATGAAACGAGTTTACGACATGAGTTCCGGCCGGTTGGTGGAAGAGCACAAAGCCACTTCCGACAACAGCCAGCGGCTGGATATCGACGCCGGCGCACTCGATCTGCGGTTGCAACCGGTTGTCTCCGAATCACTCCCGGAGAGAGGGATTCCGCCTGAGCTGGTTCTGGCGGACCTAAACGCCTTCCTCGACAAAATGGGCTGAGGCCCGGAAAGCCCTCTCTTCGGTCCCCTACAGCCGGGCTCAGTCCCGGCTTTTCTGTTTTTCAAGGCTCGACATAGACCTTTGCGTCCTCAACAGTCAGTTTGAGCGGCTGCAGCTGTTGCCCGACGCAGGGCCCCCGCAGACAGTGCCCATCCTCGATGCGGAACAGCGCGCCGTGGGTCGCACACTGGATGTAGCACGCGCTGGGATCGAGGAACTGATCGGCCCGCCACTCCAGATTCACGCCGGTATGGGGGCAGCGGTTGCGATAGGCGAAGAGCCGGCCTCCGCGCTTCACCAACACCAGATCCAGAATCTCCCCCGGCAGTTCCAGGCTGAAACCGCGGCTTCCCGGATCGGGCAGATCGTCGATGCAACAGAGATGGCTTCGCTCAGACATCGCCCGTCACCAACCCTTCGAGACCCTGCTGACCGCACTTCCGGCCCGCCAGCTCGACCGCATGCTCCAGGGCCTGTCGCGGACTTTGCCCTTGCACCAAGCCATGAATCAGTCCGGCGTTGAAGACATCCCCCGCGCCCAGGGTGTCGATCAACTCCGAGGGTCGGGATGCCGGGCAGTGCAGCTGGGGATTCCTGCCATCATCCAGCCATGCGCCCGCTTTGCCCCAGGTCGCATAGAGCAACCCCTTGACACCACGTGCCCTGACCGCGGTGAGCAGCGAATCGGCACTGGCATATCCGACCGCCTCGGCATAGGCACGCGAGAAGACCAGTACGTCAGCGAGGGGAAACAGGCGTTCGATCTCGGCGCGCGGCTTCTCGATCTCGAGCGAGCGATGCAGGTCAGGACGACGTTGCCGGGCCAGGCGGAGCATCTGTTCACAGGCCGGCACATGACGTCCCTCGAAGTGGAGCCAATCCAACGCACCGAGTTCGATGCCGGCAAACGCATCGGCCTCGAATTCGGGCAGATCCCGATAGTGAACGATGGTACGGGAAGCGGTACGCCGACTGTGCAGGATGTGTGAAACCGGCGACACCCCATCGGGGTAGCGCTGAGCCCAGCGAAGATCGATGGCGTGGGCCTTGAGCCAATCTTCGATGTTTGCGCCATCGGCGTCGCCGGCCAATGTGCCCGCCCAGCTGCAGCGATGGCCGTACTGACTCAACACCATGAGGGTGTTGGCGGCATTGCCGCCGACGCGGCTCCAGCGGGCCAAGGCGCGCTGCTCCGAGTCCTCGCGGGGAAATTCGGCCAGGCTGTCGATGATATCGAGGGTGGCCACGCCGACGCCGAGGATCTGCATCGCTTCGCTGTCCGCCGGATGAAGGGGTGCTATTTTTTGCGGAAGAGACGACCCAAGCCCGATTTTCTGGCCTCGCTGTCGCCACCCAGCTCATCAGCCGGCTCCCGGCGTGAATCGCTCGCGCTGCGTGAACCCAGGCGTGACGAGGGCTCGTCCAGTCCGCCGGTCTTGCGCAACAGCAGTTCCAGCTTGCGCTTGAGTTGGTCGACCTCTTTGTCCCGGTCCTCGATGGCGTCCTCCAGGGAACGACACTGGTTCTGGGACAGACGTAACAGGTGGTCTTTCTCGTTCAACGCCTGCTGCAGCGAGACCATCTCCTGACGAAACGCCTGCTGGTCGGCGACGTAATCGACGTCGCGACTGTCCGCACCGGTGAGACGGGATTCGGCCTCGTACAGCTGCGTCCGCATCTGCTCCAAGTCTTCATGGGCCTGACGCCGCACCATGTCGAGTTCGGTGCGCAATGCCGCGACTTGCTCGTCGGCGCCGAAGGCCTGAACATCCTGAATCTGCTCTACGTAGGTTTCGATAACACTGCGCAACTCACCCACCTCGCGGCGCATGCGTGCGGCATCGGATTTTGCCTGATCCCGTTCCTGCTCATAACGATCGGATTTATGGCGCAGCTCTTCCATTTGCGTCAGCAGATCGTCCGCCAGGCTGGAGTCGCTGGCCTGTCCCTGGAAGTTGCTCATCTCGGAATGCAGCTGGTCGTTCTCGTTGACCAGATCGGTGTATTGGGCCCGAATATCGCGCAGCTGATTGACCAGCTTGTCCCGCTCGGCGGCCAGCACGTCCTTCTCCTTGCCGAGGTTCTCCAGGTCATCGTTCAGCATCTCGATGGCAGTCTCCTGGACCTCGCGTTCACGCCGCAGGAAATCGGCCTTCTGCGCCAGCTGTTCCGCTTTGCGGCGCTTCTGCTCTTCCGCTTCGAGGGCGCTGCGCAATTGCTGAATCTCTGTATCCGCATCGTCGCTGAGCTGGCTCGACATCTCCATCTGCACTTCGCGCAGACCTTCAATCTCCCGCTTGAGTGTGGCGATCTGCTCCTCGGACTGGCTCAGGGCCTGTCGGGCGGCTTCCAGCTCACCGGCATCGGCCGCTGCCGCGTTGGCGGCCTGGGCCTGACTCAGGGCCTCACGCAGCTGATCGATCTCCTGTTGGCGCGCTTCCAGGTCGGCGCTCAGGGACCCGGTCTGGGTGGCCGTCTGTGTCTCTATTTCGGCCAGCCGGGCTTGCAGGGACTGGCGCTCCGCCTCCTGCTCGGATTGTTGCTGCTGAAGCTGGGAACGCAAACTGTCCAACTGCTGATCGGCCTGCTCCAGGGCGGCGGCCTTCTCGGACATCTGCTGCCGTTCCGACTCACTGGCGGCGCGCAGCCGTTCCAGCTCCTGCTCGAGCTGCGCCTTCTCCTGCTGGCTCTGCTCCAGCACGGCGGCGTTGTCGGACACCTGCTGCCGTTCCGTCTCACTGGCGGCGCGCAGCTGTTCCAGTTCCTGCTCGAGCTGCGCCTTGTCCTGCTGGCTCAGTTCCAGATGTTGTTGCAGATCACCCTGCTCGCCCCGCAATTGCTGCAAGCTCTTCTGCAGTTCGTTCAGCTGCGCCTCCAGCGCCTGCCGCGATTGCTCAGCCTCGGTGTACTGTTTGTCGGAGACATCCACCGCCTCTTCAGCGGTTTTCAATGAACGCTGCAGAAATGCGGCGGTCTGGTGTTCCTGCTCCAGCAAGGCCTCCATTTCGACACGCTTTTCGCGCTGTTGACGCGCTTCGTCACGGGCCGCCTCGAGTGCTTGATTCAACTCGGCCAGCGCCGCATCCAAGTTAGCCTGCTCATCGCTTGCCTGCTGACTGGCCGTGGCCAGGACCTCGTTCAGCCGCAGCTGCTGAGTTTGCGCCTCGGATTGGGCCTGCTGCAGTGCGGCCTCCAGTTGCTGCTTGGACTGCCGCAGCTCATCGACGACCTGACGAGACTGCTCCAGATCCTGGCGCAGGGAGGCCATTGCATTGTTGTGTTGTGATTCTGCATTGCTACCGGACTGGCGAATCGACTCCAGTTCCCGCTCCAGGCTCTGCCGCCGCTCCTCCAGGGCCTGCACCTGGTTTTCGAGCTCATGCCCATGGTTGCTGGTACGCTGCAGCTGAGCTTCAAGCTCCACCTTCTCTTGTTGCAGGGACTGCTGCGAAGTCTCCTGTTGATCCAGTGTCTGCTTAAGATTGTCGATCTGCTGCTGCAGCAGGAGCTTTTCGCCTTTGACCTGCTCCTCGACCACGCCCGAGCGCTGATTGACGCGATCCAATTCACTCTGCAGAGATTGCAGTTCACCTTGCAACTGCTCGACCCGGCCGTTCGCCTCGGTCAATCGCTCGTCGCTTCTGTGACTCTCCTGTTCCAGTGCAGCACGCGCTTCATCCAAGGATTGCTGCAGGTCGGCCGCATGTCGCTGTTCGTCGGCCTGTTCCGCCGCTTGTCGCTCCTGCAGCTTCTGCAGTGAACTCTCAAGCTCGAAACGCTCGGCGGTGAGTCTGGCAAGATCGTCAGCCGCCTGCTGACGATAGCGTTCACTGCTCTCCTCGAGGGCGGCCAATTCCCCCCTGAGTTGCTCCAACTGCCGCTCTTTACCCGCCAACAGCCGCTCGGACTCGCCACTCGACTCGAGTTGCAGGCGCAGCTCAGTGACCTCGTCCTTGAGACGCCCTTCCTCGCTTTCGTGCCGTTGCTGCGACTCCTGCAGCTGGCCCTGCAACTCCCGACTCTGCTGTCTGAACCCTTCACCCAGACTGCGGGTCTGCTCCAGCTTCTGCTGCAACTCGCCGAGCTGGGATTCGGCACGCTCAAGCGATTCCCGCAGCTGTTCGGCTTCCTGTGACAACGCCGCGTTGGTCTGGGTTTTCGCGGCATCGCCCTGCGAGTGTTCCTTGGCCACTTCCAGGGCCTGTTTCAACAGCTTGATCTCCGTATGGCGCTGCTTGACCTCCTCGTCGTAGGCAGCCTGGGCTTCGGCAAGCTCCCGTTTCAACCGATCGATCTCATGACGCTGGTCATCGACCTGGCGTTTGGCCTGTCCGGCCGCGTCTTCCGCATCACGGTTGAAGTCGATGACATTGTTGACCGGATTCTCTTGCCCGTTCCCTTCACCCACACCAGCCGCTTGCGCCAGCTCCGCCCAGCCCATATCCACCACGAAGACTTCAGCCCCACGCTCGGTGAGCAGATAGGCTGCGGTAGCCGACTGCCCGACCTCGGCCCCATAGACCATGTAGGGGCGGTCCATGGTCAGGCTCGAGGCCTGGAAGCGAAGAGAGAAAAAGGGCAGATTGATGGCTCCAGGCAGATGCCCCGCCTCATACTCCTCCGGGGTGCGCACGTCGAGCCAGAGCGCTCCACCCGCGACCTCGTCGCAGGCTTGGTCGTAACTGACCGTACGCGACAGGGGTTGCTTGACCAGCTGTATGAAGTCCTGCTTGTTCAGGCGCACCAACACGCCGTCGGTCAACATGGTCACGGTACTGCCGCGGGGTTTGTCGGAGATCAACGCCTCTTCGCCAAAACCCTTGCCGACCCTGAGCTTGGCCAGTTCGACGGGTGCGTGGCCCGCTTCCGGGGATCGGGTGACACTGCACTCGCCCTTGCTGATGAGATAGAAGTAGTCCCCCTCGTCGCCCTGGCGGATGACCACATCACCGGCGCTGACCGTGACCTCCTCCATGCGCATCATCACCCGCTGCAGGTTGGCGGGCGGAATCTGTTGAAACACCGGCGACTGCAACAACAGGCTCATCCAGTCGCCACTGGAGGGTTGTTCGATGTCGCTGACCTCGTAGCTGGCACTGTGGCTGCGCGCCAGCATATCGCTCAACATGCGGCTGTCGATGCGCACATAGGTCACCACGGTACGCGCCTTGGCCGAGTGTTTGCGGGGCAGCTGATGCGCCAGGGCGAAACGGGCGGTCTGGGTACCGCTGCTGACCAGGTCCATCTCCTTCTGGCCCGACATCAAGGCGATGGTGCCGTGCAGCAAATAGATATTCTGATGGTCCGTATCCCCCTCGCGGAACAGATATTGGCCCTTCTTTGCCTTTTCCACACTGACACGACTCAGCAGGACACCGAGCTGCTCTTCGGATAGTGTGTTCAATGGCACCAGATTTTTCAGCAGGGCATCGTCGCTTTTACTGTTGGGCACGGCCATTCTTATGTTTACTCAGGAACGAGGATCCTTGAAAGGTCAATCTCACCTATTATTTAACGGCACCCGATGCGAAAGCTGAACGGGAATTTATCCCCGGGGATCGCTGAAGCTTGACCCAAGTTGCATTTTATCCCAGAGGGTCGGAAACCATATTAAGATCATGGCTTTGTTGCACTGACCAAAATCAATCGAGCGCCTCGACGGCATGATAAAAACATGAAGAAGATCACAGGCATCGTCGCCGCCGGCCATGAGGCAACGGCTCGCGCCGCCCAACTCATGCTGCAGTCGGGCGGTAACGCCTTCGATGCCGTGGTGGCGGCGATGCTCACAGCCTGCGTGGCGGAGCCGGTGTTGGCTTCACCGGGTGGGGGCGGCTTTCTGACTGCCTTACCAGCGGGTGAAGACCCGATGGTATACGACTTCTTCGCCCATACTCCGCAGATGAGGCGGCCGCGAGAAGCGATCGACTTCAGACCTATTGTGGCCGATTTCGGCACCGCCAGCCAGGTTTTCCACATCGGTATGGGCGCCATGGCAACTCCGGGATTCGTGCGGGGACTGTTCGAGATTCACCGCCGACACTGTCGTATGCCCCTCGAGTTGCTGATGCAACCGGCACAAACCCTCGCCCGGGAGGGGGTCGAAATCAATCCGTTTCAAGACCTGATCGCGAGGATCGTTGCGCCCATACTCAAGGCCACGCCATCGGCACTCGAACTGCACGCCTCCCCCGACGACCCCACGCGCCTGATCAGTGAAGGCCAATGCCACCGCCTGCCGGCCCTGGCCGATTTTCTTTCTGCCCTCGAGCAGGAGGGAGAAGCGCTGTTCTACGAAGGTGAAGTGGGGAGGCGCCTGATCGAAGATTGCCGACAGTTGGGCGGCCAACTGCAACGGCAGGACCTCGAGGGCTATCGGGTGGTCCGGCGTAAACCGCTGATTCAACGCTATCGCGATGCACGCCTGATCACCAACCCCCTGCCCGCCCTTGGCGGTCCTCTGATCGCTTTCTCACTGCGCCTGCTGGAGAGTGAGAAGCTGGGCTTGGAAACCGCAGGCGGTCCGCAGCATCTGAGTCATCTGGCCCATGTCATGCGGCTGACGCAGGATCTACGTGGTGATACGCGGATCGGTAGCGCCCAGATCCTCTCCTCCGAGGTGGCCGAACGCTATCGCGCCCGCCTGCGCCAGGGGGGGATATCCCGTCGTGGCACCACTCAGATCAGCATTGCGGACAGTGCCGGCAACCTGGCCAGCATGACGCTCTCCAACGGTGAGGGTTGCGGTTACGTGATCCCGCGGACCGGTATCATGATGAACAACATGCTGGGGGAGGAGGATCTCAACCCGGATGGTTTTCACCATTGGCCGGAAGATCATCGCCTGGCTTCCATGATGGCGCCGAGCCTGCTGCTGAGCGATGCCGGTGACGCGGTTGTGACCGGCTCAGGCGGATCGAACCGCATTCGCAGCGCCATTCTGCAGGTGATCTCCAACCTGCTCGATTTTCACATGCCACTGGATGTCGCCGTGTCACAGCCACGCATCCACTACGAAGGCGATCTCCTGAGCCTGGAAGGGGGCATCGCGACGGCTACGGCAGAGGCGCTGCTGCCGGCCTTTCCCAAACAACAGGCGTGGGACAGGAAGAGTCTCTTCTTCGGCGGGGCTCACAGCGTACTGCGAGACCACAAGGGTGAATTGCGAGGGGTCGGCGACGAGCGTCGCGGCGGCGTATCGCTGGTCGCAGGACCCTCCGCATGATTTGCCTCAGCCTCCGAGCAGGTCCTGTTTGAGGCCGGATGTCACCGGCGACTCACCCAGCCAGATCCTTAACAGGGCACGGTTGAAATCCGGGCCGGGAATCACACCACGCTCGGAGCCGTTGATCACCACCTTGGTACCTTGACCCGGGAGATAGTCGAGCTGTACCCGATCTCCGGAGACCAGGGTCTCGAACATACCGTTGAACTGGTCGATACGATCCTGCAGCGATGCCAGCGACTCGCGGGAGTGATTGGCCTCGAAGCCGTCGTTCCAGGCCGATATCAGTTTCTCCTTTTCGACTTTGGAATAGAGCATGTCCATCTGCACACGGTTGGCCGTGTCAGTGGCCAGAATCTCTTGCGCACTGTTCGTTGCCGCCGGCAGATAGAGCGAGGCGAGATAGACACTGAAGAAGAACTTTTTGCGGATACCGGCGCCGTTCAGTACCAACGGGTCAGCACCCCCCTTCAACTCGACACTCTCCGGCAGCTCGACACCCGCCACCTCGCGCCCCTCGGCCTGGATGAAAAACAGCGCCAGGATGATAATTGCCAACAGATTTCGCATGCTTCGACTCCTCTGTCTGTTCACTCGTCAATAACCGTAAATCACGCTGGTAAACGGGACCGACACACAACCGGGATCGGCAACGAAAGTCGATTCCCGAAGGGCTTTGTCGCACCGCCTTGCGGACAGCAATAACCGCAAGTCGGGGCGAAATTAAGTCATCCGTTCACCAAAACAAAAAAAAACAAAGCGGATTGTTCTTTTTTGTTCTTCAACATTTCAGATTATGTGTTATTTTTAGCCCGCACAACAAACTTCCTTATAAGGAGCGTACTGTATGGCCGTTACTAAAAAGTCAGCCAAAAAGACTGCAAAAAAAGCAGCCAAGAAAAAGGTTGCCGCCGCACCGGCAGCACCGCGCCTGAAATCCATTGCGGATAAGCAGACCAAAACCCAGATCCTTACCACCATCGCGGAGGAGACCGGTCTCGCCCGCAAAGATGTGGCCGCGGTGTTCTCTTGCATGAGCGATCTGATCACCCGCCATGTTCAGAAACGCGGTTCCGGAGAATTCTCCATCCCCGATTGCGGCGTCAAAGTGCGCCGTGTGGTCAAACCCCGCACCAAGGCACGCATGGGTCGCAACCCGGCGACCGGCGAGGAGATCAAGATCCCGGCCAAGCCGGCCAAGACCGTGGTCAAACTGACTGCGCTCAAGGCACTCAAAGACAAGATCGGCTGATCGGTCGCTGTCACTGCCGCCCATGCGGCAGTGACAGCCTTCCTCAATCCGGCAATGCGATCCTCAAGCGCTCAGGCGACTGTTCGAGTTTGAGATACTTCAAGACACTCATCCCCAACAACACCTCCCTACCCGGCATATCGGGAATGATCACGGCCTGAACGTCATCCATTTCAAAGGGCCCCAGACGCAGTCGATCGATCCGGGTCAACCAGCTCTCGGCCACACCACTGGCAGTCATACTCTGTGAACGAACACCCCGACGCAGACCGGCCTTTTCGGCCAGGTCGGCGGGTACCGCGACCCGCGTGGAACCGGTATCGAGGAGAAAGGTCACCTCGACCCCGTTGATCTCGCCGGGCGCGAGGTAGTGCCCTCCCCGATTGGGTTTCAGGATCACTGCCTCGCTTCCCGCCTCATCAGTGACGACATTCAGAGAGCGATTGGGATTCGACTGCGTCTGCAGCCACTTGGAGAAGAGCAGGGTGAGCAGGATCAGAAACAGCAACCAGGCGCCGACAATCATCCAGCGCCCGAACCGTCCACTGTTATCCTGCGGGCGGGACGGTCCGGTCGTGTTACTCATCGGCGACCTCCTGTCAGGGGCATCGGTGAAAAACTTAGCGGCAGGTCACGCGTTCGACCTTCACCGACACCTTCCGCAGCAAGAGATCAACCTCTCGGCTGCTGCCGACTACCGCTCATCTGGCGAGAGAAATATTGCCGGTAGTAGGTCAGGGCGCTGCTGCCGTTGGCGGCCACGTCGAACACCTTCCAGCCCGCCTTGCCGTGATAGAAACGAAAATCGAGAGTTGCCGGATAGCCGCCGGCCTGCAGGATCGCGACCCGGACCTTGACCTCGTTGTCGCCCACTCTGCGCGGTGGATAGAAGCGGACGTCCTGATTCCGGTAACTGGTCAGACGCTCGGCCAGGGTAGTCAGCAACAACTGTTCGATCGAGCCGGCCAATTCGCGGCGCTGGGCATCGTTCATGCTTCGGTTCATGGGACCGGCCACCCAGGTCGACATGTAGGCGAAATCGAAATAGGGGGCGATTTCGGTCTGTAGGAAGGCGGCGATGGCCTGCTGGCTGGGCCGCTCCTGCTGACGCATGAATTTCAGCAGCTTGCCCATGCCTTCACGCAAGACCTGCCCGGGGCCCGGCTGTTCCATCTGCGGCGCCCGCATCTGTGGCTGGGCGTACCCATAGTAGGGAGCGGCCTGCAGCGGCGCGATGGCCAACAGTGCCAAAAGGATAGTGGCGGTAACGATCTTTTTCATAACTCCTCCGGGGTGGTGTGCTGCACCGTCTGTGCGGTGATCTCGGACCTGACGACGCAGGCGCCCGCCTGGGGTCACGCTGAATACGTCAGGCAAAATGAAAGGCTACACGGGGGCAGGTTGCCAACGCGGTCGGGCAAAATCAAGCTCGATAAGAGAAGGCTAATTGAATCTTCAAACCCGCTTCACGTAGTGATCCGTTTGTAGATGTCGGAGACCTTCAACGGCAGCTTCTCCACTTCGCTGATGACCGTGTAGTTGGCGGCGCCGTACATGTGGGGAAGATACTCCTGGCCCTGCTCGTCGATGGTGATGCAGAAGGGGTGGATGCCGCCGCGGCGGGCCTCGAACAGGGCCTGACGGGTGTCCTCGATCCCGTAATCGCTGCGATAGTCGTCGTGATAGTCATCCGGCTTGCCGTCCGACAGGGTGATCAGCAGCTTGGTGCGGGCCTCCACTTCACCGAGGCGAAAACTGAGGTGCCTGATCGCCGCCCCCATGCGGGTGTAGTCCCCCGCCTGAATGCCGCTGATGCGGGCCTTGACCTCCTCGTCATAGGCCTCGTCGAACTGCTTGATCGGAAACACCTCGCAGCGCTTGCGGGTCATGCCGGTAAAGCCGTAGATGGCGTAGCGGTCGCCCAGGGTCTCCAGGGATTCGGCCAGCAACACCAGCGCTTCGCGTTCCGCCTCGTTGACCCAGCCCTGGGTGGATCCCGACATGTCGACCATGAACATCACCGCGATGTTGCGTTCGTCACGGTGCATGCGGGTGAACAGCCGGTCGCTCATCTCCAGCCCCGTATGCACGTCCGCCCAGGCTTCGACGAAGGCATCGATGTCGACACCGTCGCCGTAGACCTGGCGCTTGAGCAGCCGGTCTTCGTCACGCAGCGCCTCGAAACTCTTGCGCAGATTCCCCAACAGACGGCGATACTTGGTGATGACACGATCGGCAAAGCCGTCATACACCGGTTTCACGCTCATCTCGCGCATCACGCACCAATTCTTGCGATAGTGCTTGCGGCGGTAGTCCCACTCGTTATAGAAGTAGGCGCCATCTTCATGATAGGCCCCGCTCCAGACCTCTTCCGGATCCATCAACTGGTCTTCATACTCCTTGAGGTCGTACTCGCCGGGTCCCGCCGGCACCAGATACTCATCCGGGATCTCGCCGAGATCCTGCGTGATCGACGTCAGCGTCCCCTTGACACTGTCGGGCAACGGCATCGACTTGCCGTTCATGAGCAGCTCGACCTGCATCTCATCCTGCATGGGGATCTGTTTTTCCCGCACCCGGAAGCGCCCCGCCTGTCGCTCCTGATCGTCGCTTCCCTCGTTCAGCTCATCCTCCAGGGCCTTGAGCGCCACCCGCAGCTGAGCCTTTTCGCGCTCGATACGCCGCGTCATCACCTCCATCGCCACCACCGGTTTCAGCGACCCCTGGTAGCAGCTGGGAGGGGGCACCGGACGTACCAACATGGCGGGCACGTGCGCCAGACTGTCCATCGCCGTCGCCGTCGACGCACGCAGTTCCGCTGCCTGGCTTTTCCATTCGGTCCAATCAGCGGCTCGACCCTGGTTCAACAGCCCTTCCAGTCGCTGCATCTCGCGATACAGTCCGGGCAACTCGCGTTCGAGACAGGCCTTGAGCCGCTCCGTTTCCAGGGCATGGTAGCAGCGCAGTGCCAACTCGGGTGTCGGATGGTCGGCGAGCAATTCCAGCAGCGCGGCATGATAGCTGCCGAAGCGGACCTGCGCCCAGTGATAGGCGACGGCCGTCTTGTAGAGCAGAAAGTTGTCGCGTGGATCCGGCAGATGGGCCATTACCGCCGGCAGGTAGATGGTCTCGGTGTCGGTGAACAGGTGGTCGCCCTGCGCGAGCTTGAGCTTGCGTCCCGAGAGACCCTGCACGAAAGGCAGCAGCACGCCGCTCTGCTCGTCGTAGACCGCGCCGGAAGCGCGCTCCCTGCCCTGGCGCACGAACAGATCGATCTGCTGAATCACTTTCAAGGCGGAGTGCAGCCCCTCGCGATCGTAGACATCCATCGCCTGCAGGACCCAGGCTTCGATCATGGCATCGTCCATCAGACGCATCGCTTTCTGTGACTGCTCGGCGAACTGGAAGGCGATCTCGATATGGGTGCTGGCGATACGGCTCACCCAGTCCAGCACAAAGCGTTGTCTCGACGCCTCGAGAGACATGAGGCGGGCGACGATCGGCGCCGTGTTGCGAAAACTGAACTCGACCTCCAGTGCCTCGTCCAGCCAATGACGGATCTCCAGCTCTTCCAGTTGCGATTGCAAAGCGGCCGACTCCTTCAGAACAGGGACGCACTCAACTCATTCACCGCACTCAGCATGTCCGCATCGTCGCTCAATGCCTGGGCGATGGAGGAGCGGCACGCGGTCACCGGCTCGACCCCGCTGGCGATCAATTTCGCCGCGTGCACCAGTAGCCGGGTCGAAGCCCCTTCGTCGAGGCCGCTCCCCTTGAGATTGCGGGTCATGTGTGCAAACTTCACCAGGCGTGCGGCTGTCTCTTCACCGATGCCCGCCTCTTTCTCGATGATGCGCTGTTCGAGCGCCGGATCCGGATAGTCGAACTCCAGGGCCACGAAACGCTGCCGGGTGCTCTGCTTGAGATCCTTGAGCACGCTCTGATAACCCGGATTGAACGAGATGGCGAGACAGAATTCCGGCGGCGCCTGCAGCAGTTCGCCCACCTTCTCCATCGGCAGCACGCGCCGGTCGTCGGCCAGCGGATGGATCACCACCGTGGTGTCCTTGCGCGCCTCCACCACCTCATCGAGGTAGCAGATGCCGCCGACACGCACCGCCGCGGCAAGCGGCCCGTCCACCCATATCGTTTCTCCCCCTTTGACCAGAAATCGGCCCACCAGATCGGACGCGGTCAGATCATCGTGGCAGGAGACCGTGATCAGCGGACGCCTCAAACGCCAGGCCATGTGCTCCATGAAGCGGGTCTTGCCGCAACCGGTCGGCCCTTTCAACAGCACCGGCAATTGATTGCGATAGGCCGCTTCGAAGACGGCGATTTCATCGCCCACGGGCTCGTAGTAGGGCTCATCTTCGATGTAATAGGCTTCGGGTTTGAGTATTTTGGCTTGCAACGATTGCTCCTCCGGCAAACCGCATATCGACACCGACACTTCCCTTAATCTTATGTTAAGGCAGTGGATTTGTGGTTATCGACACATAGGTTTTTCATTCCTAAACAAGGCCTGTCATGCATAAAACAGACTAAAAAAGCGAGACTTGAGGCTCACCCTTAAATTATTCGTATTTGCCGCTGTCTACACCTCGTATCTAATCTGGTTATACTTCATTCGAAGAGTCCGTTGTAGCGTGTGTGACACGACTACGCTGGTTATGGCGGGATCAGCCCCGCCTCACTGCCGCCCATCCGGAATGAGACACCTGCGCACAACATATCAATCGATAGGGAAGAGGGATGCCAGGACGATTGCGAGTCCTTTTCATCGAGGATTCAGAAAGCGAGTATGAGTTCTTAAAGCGGACCCTGCGCCGTGGCGGTCTCACTGTGAACGCGGACCGGGTGACCACCAAGACAGCACTTGACCAGGCGCTCTCGGAACAGAGTTGGGACCTGATACTCTCCAATGCCCACCTCAGCGAGATTTCCCCACAAGAAGCGCTCGAATTACTGCAAACACGGCAGTTCGACATCCCCTTTATCCTGGTTTCCGACCATATCGGCGAGGAGAAGGTCGTCTCACTACTCAAGGCCGGGGCCAATGATTTCGTCAACTTCAACAACCTCTCCCGCCTGACACCCGCCATCGAGCGCGAACTCAAGGAGGCCAGGCTGCGGCAGGAGGCGGAAGCCACCAAGGAGGCGTTGCATCGAAGCGAAAACCGCTACCGCCAGTTGGTCGACGACTCACCGATTCCGATCCTGCTGATTCAGAAAAATCACATCGTCTATCTCAACGAATCTTCACGCCAGGCCCTGGCGCTGGACAAGCAGTCCAATCTGATCAACCAGCCGGTCAGCAGTCTGTTCACTCCCGAATCAGCCGAATCGGTCTACACCCGGCTCAATTCTCTCGACAAACGGGTCGGACAACCCTTCGAGGCGACCTTCCGTCGGGCCGACGGCAAGGAGATGCACGTGGAAGTACTGGCCAGCTCGGTCGAGCACGAAGGCACACCGGCCACTCAGCTAGTCTTCACCGACATCACCCAGCGCAAGGAATCGGAGGCCAAACTGCAACAGGCGGTGCAGATCATCGAGCACACCATGGAAGGCGTGGTGATCACCGACAACGAAGGCCGCATCACCTCCGTCAATCCGGCTTTCTGTGAAATCACCGGCTACAGTGAGGCGGAGATCATCCACCAACATCTCGACACGCTCAAATCGGACCGCCATCCCCAGGAGTTCTCCGAGGAAATCTGGGACAAGATCCGTCGCAGCGGTTCCTGGCGCGGCGAAGTCTGGAACCAGCGCAAGAACGGCGAAGTCTATCCCGCCTGGATGACCGTCAGTAGCGTACGCGACGAGCACGACAGTATCCTGCATTACGTGGCGGTCTTCTCCGACATCACCAGCATCAAGCAGTCGCAGACACAACTGGAGCACCTGGCTCACCACGACTCGTTGACCAACCTGCCCAACCGGCTGCTGTTCGAGGACCGGCTGCAACACGCCATCTCCCAATCGAAACGCCAGGGCCGTCAGCTGGCGGTGCTGTTTCTCGATCTGGATCGCTTCAAGAACATCAACGACACCCTGGGTCACGCCATGGGGGACGAACTGCTCAAGGAAGTGGCGAAGCGACTGCAACACATACTGCGTGACGGCGATACGGCGGCACGCCTCGGCGGTGACGAATTCACGGTGTTGGTGGAGAACCTTGAAGACCCGAGCCAGGCCGCCGTGGTGGCCGCCAAGATCCAGGAGAGCTTCAAGACCCCCTACCAGATCGCAGGCCGTGAACTGCACGTCACCACCAGTATCGGCATCAGCATCTATCCGGAAGATGGCCAGACGGTGGCCGACCTGACCAAGAACGCCGACGCCGCCATGTATCAGGCCAAGGAGCAGGGACGTAACAACTACCGTTACTACACCTCGGAACTCACCCGAACCGCCTTCGAACGCCTGTTGCTGGAGACAGAACTGCGTAGCGCCCTGAACAAGGACCAGCTGCTGCTCTACTACCAGCCCCAGATCTCGCTCAAGAACGGTCAGATGACCGGCGCCGAGGCGGTGCTGCGTTGGCACCACCCCAGACTCGGCATCATCCCGCCGGCCCGTTTCATCCCGCTGGCCGAGGAGTCGGGTCTGATCCACGAAATCGGCCATTGGGTACTGAAGGAGGCCTGTGAACAGACCCGCTATCTGTTCAAGCAGGGGCTGTTCCAGGGACGCATGGCGATCAACCTCTCGGTACGCCAGATCATGCAGACCGACCTGATTCTGCGCTTCGAGCAGATCATCGCCGACTCCGGCTGCCCGCCCGACATGCTGCAGCTGGAGGTCACCGAAGGCATCTTCATGGGCCAGATGAATCAATCGGTGCCGGTGCTAGACGTGTTCAAGAAACTGGGGGTGAGCATCGCCATCGACGACTTCGGCACCGGCTACTCCTCCCTCTCCTATCTCAAGCAGCTGCCGATCGACAAGCTGAAGATCGACCGCTCCTTCATCCGCGACCTGCCCAACGACAGCGACGCCATCGCCATCACCCAGGCGATCATCGCACTGGGCAAGAACCTCGGCCTGCACATCGTCGCCGAGGGGGTCGAGACCCTGGCCCAGCAGGCCCTGCTGCAGAAGATGGGCTGTGAGGAGGGTCAGGGTTATCTCTACAGTCCACCGGTACCGTCCAATGCCTTCGAGGAGATGCTGCTGGAGGGCAGTCGCACCTTCCGTCACCACTTCTCAAACTACGGCGCGTGACTGAAGAGTTTTGAGTTTTTAGTGGTGAGTTTTGAGTTGGAGTACGCCTTTCGCACAGCTCGATGCAGTAAATCCAGACACACTCCCCCCGTTCAATCGAAGTCCAGCAGTAGCCTGGATGGAGCGGAGCGAAATCCAGGAAAAGGGAAGACCACGCACTGTCCCGGATTCCGCTCCGCTCCATCCGGGCTACAAGGTTAATGAGTTTTGAGTTGGGCGCCTCTTCGCTTCTACTGATGCGATAACCCGCTGTCACACAATGCCCGTTCAATCACATCGAAGCCATCAGGCCACATCCCGCCTCAAAGCTGCACTTCCATGCCCAGCTCCCATGAGGTTACAAATCAAATTGAGCGTGAGCGCAGCGAACACCCCAACTAAAAACTCAACACTAAAAACTCAAAACTCCTCTATGCGTGTATAAGCATTGTCTAAAATGCATAACCCCAGTCTATAAAGTCATTCGAAAATTCAATGGATTATTCCCGGCTGGGATATAGAAGGCATACGTGAAGGCGAGTATGGTAACGGGTCCAGAAACTGGGCGTCCGAGGGTGCCCGTGATCATGAAATAACCAGGCAGGTAAGTCAAGAATTTGCATGCCGTTGGTTGAACAATTTTAAAGCCATTCCGCAACGGAGGACATTCCATGACGGAAGTAATCGCAACCAATGAGACTATTCTCGTGGTCGGTGGCGGCATCAGCGGCATGACCGCCGCGCTGGAGGCCGCCGAGACGGGGAAACAGGTCGTCCTGGTTGAAAAGCGCCCCTATGTCGGCGGTCGCGTCACTCAACTCTATAAATACTTCCCCAAGCTCTGCTTCCCCACCTGCGGCCTGGAGATCAACCAGCGCCGGGCGAAGATGAATCCCAACCTGCACATCATCACGATGGCCGAGGTCACCGATCTGCAGGGCGAGGCCGGCAACTATACCGCCACCGTCAAGATCAGTCCCCGTTACGTGAATGAAAACTGCACCGCCTGCGGCGACTGCGCCAAAGTGGTCGAGGCCGAGTTCGACAACGATTTCGACTACGGTATGGGCAAGCGCAAGGGCGCCTACCTGCCCCACCGCATGGCCCACCCCCAGCGCTATGTCCTCGACCCCGCCATCATCGGCACCGACGATGCGCAGAAGGCCAAGGAGGCGTGCAAGGTCAACGCCATCAACCTGGACATGCAGGAAGAGACCATCGAGTTCAAGGCCGGCGCCGTGATCTGGGCCACCGGTTGGAAACCCTACGATGCCAACAAGATCCAGCCCTACGGCTACGATCGCATCGCCAACGTCATCACCAGCGTCGAGTTCGAACGCCTGGCCGATCCCAACGGCCCCACCGGCGGCAAGCTGGTGCGTCCCTCCGACGGCAAAGAGGTGAAATCGGTCGCCTTCATCCAGTGCGCCGGTTCCCGTGACAAGAACCACCTGCTGCACTGCTCGCGCATCTGCTGCATGGCCTCCCTCAAGCAGGCCACCTACCCGGCCGACGACGTGGACATCTCGATCTACTACATCGACATTCGCGCCATCGACCGTTTCGAGGACTTCTACCAGAAGGTGCAGGCGAAAGAGAACGTCAAGTTCATCAAGTCCAAGGTCGCCTCCATCGTCGAGAACAAGGAGAACGGCAACCCGACCCTGCACGGCGTCGACACCGAGGGCTACCACCGCTACGCCAACGAGCACGACCTGGTGGTGCTCGCCGTCGGTATGGAGCCGAGTGTGGACAAGGCCAGCTTCCCGGTCGAGATCACCATCAACGAAGAGGGCTTCATCGAGCCCGCGCCGGAGAACGGCGGAGTCTTCGCCGCCGGTTGCTCGTCCGATGCCTTGGACGTCAACCGCGCCGTTCAACACGCCACAGGTGCCGCCCTGCGCGCCATCCAGGTGGTCAACCGCGTAGCAGCGTCGGAGGGTTAAGACAGTGGCTGACGAAAAGAAATTTGCTGGATATGTCTGCACCGGTTGCGGCCTGGGCGAACGCCTGGACGCCGGTCAGCTGGAGACCACCGCGACCCGCGACGGCAAGATGCAGAGCTGCAAGCAGCACGAGATGCTCTGCTCCGCCGAAGGCGTGCAGATGATCAAGGACGACATCGCCAACGACGGTGTCACCCACGTCATGATCGCCGCCTGTTCCAAGCGCGCCAAGGTGGAGGCCTTCAACTTCACCGACGTGGCCCTGACCCGCGCCAACCTGCGTGAAGGCGTCATCTGGGTGCGTCCCGAGAGCGACGAGAACCAGGAGACCACCCAGGAGATGGCGGACGACTACATCCGCATGGCCTGCGCCGAGTTGAAGGCAATGAAGAAACCTTCTGCCTCCGGCGAGCAGTCCCTGAACAAGAACATCCTGGTGGTCGGTGGCGGCGTCACCGGCATGACCGCCGCGATCGAGGCCTCCGCCGCCGGTTATCCGGTCCACCTGGTGGAGAAGTCGGGCGCCCTGGGTGGTGCCGTGGCCGGTTACTACAAGGTGATCCCGACCCGCTCGCCCTATGCCGAACCGGCCGAGAACCCGGTGCCGGCGATGGTCAAGCAGATCGAGGAAGACAGCAACATCACCGTCTACCTCAACAGCAGCATCGCCAAGACCGATGGTGCTCCCGGCCGTTTCGAGGTGGAGATCGCCACCGAGTCCGGCTCCAGCCAGACCGTCACCATCGGCGCCATGGTCCAGGCCTCCGGTTGGAAGCCTTATGACGCCAACAACCTGCCCGAGTTCGCTTACGGCAAGACCCCTGACGTGGTCACCAACCACGAACTCGAGGCCCTGGCCGTGGCCGCCAACGGTGGGCCCATCAAGCGTCCCTCAGACGGTAAGGAGGTCAAGTCGGTCTGCTTCATCCAGAATGCCGGCCAGTGCTCCACCAAAGAGGGCCACCTGAGCTACTTCTCCGGTGTCACCGACCTGGTCTCCATCAAGCAGGCCATGTACTTCAAGGCGCTCAATGGCAGCGACTGCGACACCACCGTCCTGTTCGACAACCTGCGCACTCCGGGCGCCGGCGGCGAGGACTTCTACCGCGCCGGCCAGAACGCCATGGTCACCTTCTCCAAAGGCATCGCCTCCGAAGTGGTTCCCGGCGACAGCCTCACCGTCAAGTTCGAGGACAAGATCCTCAACGAACAGACCGAGATGGCCTGCGACCTGGTGGTGCTGGCCACCGGCATGGTCGCCAACTCCGGTCCCGATCCCTACGCCCAGCTGATGGTGGACGAGGCCGAGGACGAGGAGGAGAAGGCCAAGGCCCAGGCGGCGCTGGAGAACGCTCCGCCCTCGATCCTCAACCTGCAGTATCGCCAGGGCACCGACCTGCCGCATCTGAAGAACGGGTTCACCGACTCCCACTTCATCTGCTTCCCCTATGAGAGCCGCCGTACCGGCATCTATGCCGCCGGCCCTCTGCGCCGTCCCATGGACGTACAGCAGGCCCGCGACGACGCCACCGGCGCCGCCCTCAAGGCGATCCAGGCGGCGGAAAACGCGGCCCTCGGCCGTGCCGCCCATCCCCGCTCCGGCGACCTCTCCTTCCCGAGCTTCCGCAAGGAGGGCTGCACCCAGTGCAAGCGCTGCACGGTGGAATGCCCCTTTGGTGCCCTCAATGAAGATGAGAAGGGCAACCCGCTTCCCAACCCCACCCGCTGCCGCAGGTGTGGGGTCTGCATGGGTGCCTGCCCGGAACGGATCATCTCCTTCAAGAATTACTCGGTCCGGATGATCGGTAACGTGATCAAAGGCATCAACGTGCCGGACGAGTGGGACGAGAAGCCGAGATTTCTCATCCTGGCCTGCGAAAATGACGCCTAT